>CAJJIY010000018.1 GCA_905187695.1 uncultured Eubacteriales bacterium
TTTCCTTTCTTTTGGGAGTAGATGTGTTTTGTGGTGAAACCATTATACCAAAAGGAACGAGAGGCTCTCAACTTTCATTTAAGTTTACAATACGGAAAATCAAAAAAGGAGAAACATAAATGAAAGAATCAACTTACAAAACCTACGAGGAACTGCCGCTGTTTCTAAACGCCGATACCGTGGCGCAGGTGCTGGGCATCGCCAAGTCCTCGGCATACGAACTGATGCACGAGAAGGATTTTCCAGCGATCCGCGTCGGCAACCGAATGCTCGTGGAGAAAAGTAAATTCAAAGCGTGGGCAGACAAAGAAGCAACAGGGGAGGAAACGAAATGACGTCACCGGAATCCTATTGGGACGCTCTGCACGAAATGCCGAAAGGCATTTTGGATGGCCTTAAAAATGCGGAACTTACCGAAAAAGAATACCGCAGGCTGTGTCCCGCCATGGATCGGTTGTGGAATGCTTTCGGTATCCGATGCCTCGGACGGTATTACAGCAATAAAGATATTCAGGATACCATCCTCACCAATTGTAAAGCCGAAGTGTTCCAAAACGCGGTCAAGTACGTTAAGCCCAACCCGGGCACGGGGGCAACCTATCAGTTGGCTTCCGCCCTCTTTCTGTTCTTTGCTTTCGGAGATCGGATCGAAGAAGAATATAAAAAGGGCAAGATGGACGGACTCCGGTTGCAGCTCATCGTGCACTCGTATCTTTACGATGCGGAACTGTTTATCGACAACCGAATCTTCACGTCGAGGTACAAGATTTCATTTGATGAGAAAGATGATCCGAAATCCAGTCTTGCTTTTCTGAAAGAGTACATCGACAAGCGTGAGAAGGAGAAGAAAAACGATTATTTCATTCTGCCGAAGCAGGTGATGAATATGGATCTCTCCGGCGGTGAACTTTTGGTTTTCACGGTGCTGATGTATTATGAAAATCGGGAAACGTATTCCTGCTATCCGTCGTTCAGAAGCATCGGCTCTATCACGCACATGACCAGGAATACCGTGATGAAACACGTCAGAGGACTCGAGCAGAAGGGGCTGATCGAAACCGAACAAACGCAGGTCACCCTTCGGGACGGGGGCAAACATAACGGAACACTCCTCTATCATATCAAGCCGATCGCGGATGCGTGGGAAGCGTTCGAGCAGCGGCAACTGAAAGCACTCTACGAAGAATCCGCCAGAGCCAACGCACAGAAAACCCTCGAAGAATACGATAAAAAGCATCCGAGAACCAAGCCGGAGAAGAAACCGGAAGAGATCAAAAAGAAGCCGGAAAAGCCCCCGAAAACTGCCGAAACCGAGGAAGAACTGCCGTTTTGAGCAGGGTCGATTTCGAAGCAGGATAAAGCCGTGTCTCATCACGGCAGACCACACCGCCCGGCAACGCCGGTCGGGGCTTTTCCCGAGGTGTTTCGGGCATTTTGGGGCGTATTTGGTGCGCGGGCGGGTTTCCGTCCGTGCATCAGGTACGGATCCCGCGGTCTCAAAACGAAAATAACGCCCGTGTTGTAAAGAGAATACGGGTGTCTCAACTATACACACAGAAAAAGGAGAAGAAAATGGCAAAAGAAAATTTGATCGCCAAGGGCGTCCGTATGCCGCAGGAAATGTGGGATATGTGCGATACCATGACGGAGAAAACAAGTGAATCATCCCGCAACGAATTCATCCGCCGCGCCGTGGAATTCTATATCGAATACAAAAATCATGAGCGCCACGTTGAATTTCTTACCCCCGCGCTTGAGTCTGTCATCGACGGAAAGATCAAAGATTCCGAGGACAGGATCGCGAGAATTATCTTCAAACTCGCGGTCGATCAGAACTTTCTCGCGCACCTCATCGGCAATCAGTACGACTACCGTGAAGAGGATCTGGAAGAGATCCGGCGCGATTCTATGGAGGAAGTTAGAAGCACAAACGGTCAGCTTTCTCTTACGAAAGCATACCGCGACGGGCATAGAAACTGATGGCAAAACTGATTCTCAAAGCGCCGTTTTACGGTCCGAAATCGAAAACTCCTGCGGGAAAAGGGCGCAGCGGATACGCGGAATACATTGCGACCCGCGAGGGTGTCGAGGTCATTCTGAGGAGCGGTATGGCAGATTATATCGGGGAAAGGCGGGGCTCGAACGGTTTGTTTTCCGATAAAGATGTGCCGATCGAACTGTCAAAGATCAAAGCCGAGATCGATTCGCTGAAAGGAAATATGTGGGGACTCATCTTTTCTCTGACGCGAGCCGATGCCGAACGGCTCGGGTATAACAGCGCCGGGCAGTGGATGAATCTGCTTCGCTCCCGCAGAAACGATATTGCTTTCGCTATGCATATCAAACCGGAGAACCTCCGTTGGTACGCGGCGTATCATCAGAAAGAAAAACATCCGCACGTGCATATGCTCGTGTGGTCGGAAAATCCAGGCGAACCTTATCTGACGGTCGGGGGCATCGAGCGCATCAAAAAAGTGATCTCCGACGATATTTTCCGCCAGGACAAGATGAGTATTTATCAAAAGCAGACCGAGGTCCGCGACGAGATCAAAGCGGAATTTCGTAAAAAACTTTCCGAAATCGCCGAAGAGATCCGTCGGTCTTCGTTCGATTCTCCCGCACTGGAAGAAAAAATATTGTTACTTTCCGAACGGCTTTCATCCGTCAAAGGCAAAAAAGTTTACGGATACCTGCGCGCAAATGATAAAAAACTCGTCAACGAAATCGTAAAAACTCTTGCGGAAAACGAAAAGATCTCCGAGCTCTATGACGTGTGGCATCAGTGCCGTTGCGAAGAGTTCCGCACCTATACCGACAAGATGCCGGAGAAAATTCCGCTCGAAGAGAACGAAGAATTCAAATCTATCCGAAACGCCGTGGTCAGACTTGCGTCGGATTTCGGCGTACTTCCGGAGCGAAACGAACCCGATCTGCACTACGATTACGAGCCGAGATTCTCTCATTCGGCGGTGCAAAAGGCAAAGGAAATGTTCGAGTCGGGCGAGATAAACGAAGCGGCGGACTATTTGTTGCAGGCGGGCAGACAGGGAAATCAATATGCTTACGCCTATCTCGGCGACTGTTATCTGCGCGGAAAGTATCTGAAAAAGGATACCGACCTCGGCGAAAGCTATCTGAGCCGTGCGGCAGAAGCGGGCATCGAATACGCCAACTACCGGCTCGGCAAGTTTTATCTTTCAAGTTCCGATGAAGACGTGTGGAAATACGCCGAAGAGTGTCTGCAATTCAGCACGGAAAAAGGAAACGGGTGCGCGGCATATGCGCTGTATCAGGCGTACCGTGACGGAAAACTTTCGGGCGGGACCGGACTTGCAAAACGGTATCTGCGGCGCGCGTCCGAACTCGGTTTTTATCCGGCGGAGTATCGGCTGGCGCTGGAGTTGATAAAAGGAAATCCCGACGAAGCCGAAAAACTTTTGAAAAGCGAGGCGGAGCACGGGAGCACCTTTGCGATGTATCGGCTCGGAAAAATTTTATTCGCCGAAGGAAAAACCGAAGAAGCACTTGATTATTTCGAGCGCGCTGCCGGGACCGATCCATGGGCGAAAACGCAACTCGGGCTCCTGTGCTATTACAAACTCGACGATTCGGAAAAAGGGCTGACGCATCTGAACGAAGCTTCGGAGCGCGGCTATGCTCCGGCAAAAGAAGCCCTGCGGTCGATCGCGGAGAACCGCAACGCGCTGATCGTCACGGGTATCATCAACCTCTTTTATTACGCAAGCGAGATCATTGAAGAGGACGGGCTCAAAGAATCCGGACAGGGCGACGGAATCGATTCGAGGCAAAAGCGAGAGATTCGCGCCAAGAGAAACGCGCAGAACCTCGGACCGCAGATGTGAGTGCAAATATTGATACGCATGTAAACAGCACTTGCTAAGGCAAGTGCAAAAAAGCCGACCACGACGGTCGGCTTACAATCAAGGATTGGCGGATTCATTATCGGGTTCCGGAATAACAATATGATCTTCCAGTGCGGCGGTAAGCCATGCAACTTTTGCATCCCGCGCATTGGCAATTGCCTGTTCCGCAGTTTCTCCGGTGGTCACACAACCGGGCAACTCAGGAAAGGAGACAACGAATCCGCCTTCATCGGGATCAGGAATCAATTCCATTTTGTATGGAAGAGCTAAATATTCGTTTAAGGTTTTCATTTCAGTCCCCCTCGCTTTCGCTTTGATTATAAATAGCAGTGCCTACGGTGTCAACGGGTTTTGATAAAAACAAATGATAACTTTTTGATAACTCTTCGGTTTTGGTCTGGATATATGAAAATCTTTGTGATATTGTTTGTCGCGAAAGGAGTTGATGACAATGAGCAAACGACGTCCGAACGGGGACGGAACTGTCAGGAAAAGACCCGACGGAAGATGGGAAGCACGCATCATCGTCGGGCACAAAGAAAATAAAAAGCCGATCTACAAATCGGTCTTCGGTCTCACACAGGCAGAGGCGATGGCAAAGTTTCGCAAACTGCAGGAGGTTTACCGGGGCGTGGAGCTGACAGAGGACAGCATCGTCACGCTGAACGAATGGCTCGACCGTTGGCTGGCATACGAAAGAGAGATCGTCCGTCATTCCACGATCGGAAAATACGAACTTTACGCGAGCGCATACGTCCGCCCGTACCTCGGGGAGAAAAAGATCTCCGCGATCCAGACGAGAGACGTGCAGGCACTCTACGTAAAACTTCTCAAAGAAGGGCGCATCATCGCCGATCCGAAAAAGGGCAAAGGGCTCTCGGGAAGCACCGTCCGAGCCGTACACGCCATGCTTCATAAATGCTTTGAGATGGCGGTCGAACAGCACATCGTCGTGAAAAATCCGACCGAAGTGACCACGCTTCCGAAACTCAATGAAAACGTCCGCCAGGCGCTCAACGAGAACCAACTCAAACAGTTCCTCGAAGCGATCCGAAAAGAACCGTGGTGGTACGACCTCTTCTACACCGAGTGCATGACGGGACTCCGGCGCGGGGAACTCTGCGGACTGCGGTGGGAGGACTTCAACGCCGAGGACGGAACGCTGACGGTGAAACGGCAGATCATCGTCACCAAAGGCGGGTTTGAAATCGGGGATCCGAAAACCGATACGGGCATCCGCACGATCGTCCTGCCGAAAAGCGTGGTGAATCTTCTGAAAGAGAGACATGAGCGGATCGAATCCGAATGGATCTTCCCGAGCGTTTCCGACAGCGAAAAGCCGGTCAATCCCAACAGCGTCTACGGCGCGTTCAAAAGGATCCTCAAAAAAGAGGGACTGCCCGACATCCCATTCCACAGTCTGCGCCACACCTACGCGACCAATTCCACCTCCGCCGGCATCGACGAAAAGACCCTTGCCAAGAACCTCGGGCATAAGAAAGCGGCATTTACCTACAACCAGTACACGCACGTCACCGACTATATGCAGCAACATGCCTCGGATATCACGGGCGACGCGCTCGAAAACATTCTCGGAAAGGACTTGAAACCATGGGACGACGAAAAAACGGAAAAGGACTGATCCGTCAGCGTAAGGACGGCAGGTGGGAGGGCAGATGCGTCGTCGGCTACGATGAAAAGGGACTACCGATCACGAAGAACGTCCTCGCAAAAACCAAACGCGAGACCGAAGAAAAACTCAAAACCCTGCGGGAAAGCGTAGAGAAACCGGTCGTCAAAACCTCGGCGGATATGTCGTTCGGTGAGTACATCGACTACTGGTATCGCAACTTCTGTGAGATCTCGATCGCCGAAACGACAAAACTTAAATATCAAAATGAGATCTATAAGCACATCATCCCCGGCATCGGCAGGATCCCGCTGACGCATCTGAAAAAGAGCGATCTCGAAAAGTTCTACGCCGAGCAGATGAAGACCGGCAACCTCGACCGCAACGGCGTGGGCGAAAAAAAGCTCTCGGGCGCGGTGATCCGTTCGATGCATACGCGCATCAAATCCGCGCTCGACCAGGCGCAAAAAGAGGGACTCGTCAACCGGAACGAGGCGGTCGGGTGCAAACTCCCGCCGAAAAAGAACAGGGAGGTCGAGGTCCTCAGCCACGACGAAATGCGCCGGCTCTTGATCCAGGCGAAAGCCGAGGGCTTCTACGAAATGATCCTCCTCGCGCTTGCCTCGGGGCTCCGCCGTGGCGAGTTGCTCGGACTGCGCTGGGAAGACATCAACTTTAAGACCTGCGAGCTCAGCGTGAAGAGGGAATACACCACGCTTGGCTCGGAATACATCGTCAGCACGCCGAAAACGAAAGCATCGGTCCGAACCATCAAGATCCCGCAATCGGTCGTCAGGATCTTCGAAGAATACAAGAAAACGGTGGATTCCGAATGGGTGTTTCCGTCCCCGCTCGACAAAACAAAACCGAGAAGCCCCACAAGCTGCCGGAGCAAGCTCTCCGACCTTCTCGACCGCGCCGAGTGTAAGCACATCCCGTTCCACGGACTGCGCCATATCTTCGCAACCAACGGCATTGAGAACGGAATGGACATCAAAACGCTTTCGGCGATCCTCGGGCATTCCTCGGCGGAAACGACCATCAGCACCTACTCCCACGTCACGGGACTGATGGAGAAAAGAGCCGCCGAAAAACTCGACCGGGCGTATGGCAACCGCACCGAAGAGGATTCGACCGCAACCCCAACCGCAGAGCCGAAACCCGCCAAATTCACCGCCAAGCAAGGCAAAAAGCGCAAGCCCGGCACCGGATGCATCAGCCAAGTCTCCAAGAACACCTGGCAGGGAAAATATACCCCGTGGAATCCAGATGGCACAAGACAGTGCCATGTCGTATATGCGAAGAGCTATGAGGAGTGCGAACGGAAGTTGGAAGAGATGATAGCAAATCTCAAAGCGGAGGAAGAATCAAAAATTGATACGCAGTAAACAATGAAAAAGGATTTTACTCATGATAATTATTTCTTAAATGTGAAATTTGAAAAATATTTGCAAAAATGCAGAATAAGGATTGACAAACGGAGCATAATAGAGTATACTAATAGCGAAGCTATCCGAAGGGAGATCTATCATGTTAATTAATTTCAGATTTGAAAACTGCAGATCATTTTACGACGAGACGAATCTGTCGATGCAGGCAACCGCAGATTCTACGCTCAGCGAGATCAATACCTTTACCGTAAATGAAAAGGTCATGGACAAAGGCGACAATGAACTTTTGAAATCTGCGGTGATATTCGGCGGAAATGCGTCCGGAAAATCCAATATCATGAAAGCGTTCACCTATATGGTCAACGTCGTCAGACTTTCTTCGGCACAGATTCCAATCGTAGCAGGTAATGAACAGTTTGCTTTCCAAGCGGACGCAAATCAAAAGCCCAGTTTGTTTGAAGTGGAATTCATCCAAAACGGGATCTATTATAAATACGGCTTTGAACTTGCAGGCGGTGCGGTGTGCCATGAGTGGCTCTACAAACGCGAAGAGCGCTTGGTTAAGGTGTTTGAGCGCACAAATGGAAATATTGAGATTATGGGGCTTCCCGACCAGGTGATCAATCTGATCAAGATCCCCGCAGCGACATTGTTCGTTTCGATCGGAAACCACTTCAATCTTGTCATCAACCGTTATCTCAATGACGTTATCGTATGGTTCTCCAACAATCTGATCGTATTCGAGAACATGGCAAACTCGCTTGATATCTATACCATGAAGAACGGGAAATACAAAGAACAGGCGCTTGACATTCTGAAACGTGCCGATATCGGCATTTCCGATTTTGAGGTCGTCAAGGATAAGATCGCAACCGTTGAAACGCAGAACGATATTCTCAGCCTCAATACGCAAATGCAGATCAATCCGGCATTGATAGCTGGACAGATCAAAGCAGAAAACGAAAGCGTATATCACATAGACGTGGAAACCGATTTCGATGTATACGGTGAGAATAATGAAGTGGTCGGCAAAAAACCGGTCATGCTGTTCAAAGAGAACGGTTTTAACTCCGAAGGTACCGTGCGCCTCTTCTGCTACCTCGGTTGGATCCTTGCGGCACTTGATCAGGGAAGAACGATATTTATTGACGAAATCGACGCTAAATTGCATTTCCTCGTTGCTGACTATATCATCGGTCTCTTCAATTCGATCGAGCATAATCCGAAGAACGCACAGCTGATTTGCACAGCGCACAATGTTATGCTGATGGACGAAGGTTTGCGCAGAGATCAGATCTACTTTACCAGTAAGGATAAATACGGCAAGAGCTCACTCGTATCGCTTTCCGACTATAACGGCGTTCGCAAAAACGACCTGTTCAGCAAACGCTATCTTGCCGGCTTCTACGCTTCGCTTCCCGACCTCGAAAGCAAGGAATGAGGTGAGGGTATGCCGAGACGTTCAAAACAACTTGCCGTTCGTGACGAGTTCTTGATTTTGACGAACGGTAAACAGACCGAGAAGAACTATTTTGAGGCAATTCGCGCCAATTATAAGAGCATCTTCAAGATCAGCGTGAAGTTTATGAATGACGACCCTGTGGCGCTCGTCAACCATGCAATCGCCGAAAAAACGCCACGAAACAGAGTGTGGTGCGTGTTCGATAAGGACGAATTTTTGCCCGCATCAATAGACCGGGCAATGAATACTGCCAAAGAAAATGAGATCGGGATTGCTTTCTCCAACATGGCGTTTGAAGTATGGCTGATCGACCACTTTGAAAAATGCTATCTCGAGAAGAACGCAGAAAAACTGGTCACGGATCTTGACCGGATCTTAAAGGCAAATGAGTATCCCGCCGGATACTCCAAAGAGGACAAGCAAATGATAACCGAAATGCTCATGCCTCGTTTGGATGACGCGGTACAGAATGCGGATATCGTTATGCAGACCAGGATCCGTCAATACAAGGAAAGCCATAACAACGAAAACTATCCCTTCTGCGATTGGAATTCGTTCACCAATGTACATAAGTTGATTGAAGCGTTGAAATTGGAGACCAAGAACGAGGATTCAAAAATTGATACGCAGTAAACAATGAAAAAAGGCGGTTCGCCGTAACGGTCAACCGCCTTCGTCTTCATTTGCCGCTTTTGCCATTGCCGGAACGGCTTTGGTGATAGGCATTGTTGTTGGGATTCAGCTGATTCGAGTGATTGTTTGCATTCGCTCTGTTAGCCGAGTTGTTCGGATTATTCTGGTTCGCATAGTTTTTGAGTTGGTTCTGTGTATGCGTGTTACCGGAAACGCCTTTTCCTTTGCTCATTGGTGTTACCTCCTTGTTCTTGATGGTTCTATTATAACACAAGTGTTAAAAATACGTCATGAACAGGCGTTCAAAAACAAAAGCACCCTCAACCGAGGATGCTTTCGATGGGAACTTGAAACAACTGCGAAAGAGCAAATAAATGACGGATATTTGGGGACCGTTTCCCGTTTGCCCAATAATAGATCAAACGGTCAGAGACCTGAAGATCAAGAGCTACGGATTCAATGGACCGTCCGGATTCAACAATCATTTTGTATGCATTTTTCGCGGTTTGCTTTTCGTTGTATGGTGTAAGTTCCGATTGAGTATTCATAATGTCACCTCCAATATAAAGCGGACAGTAACATCTGAATACGCCCTTATTATAACACAAACGATTCTAAAAGTCAATGAAGAACGAAAAGTTCTGAACAAGTGTTCAGGAGGTAAAAGATGAATCAAGAAATATTGGATGAATACTTCCCGGGATTAGTAGTTCCGAAATCACAAGAAGATGATTTTGAAAGAAAGCTCCGGTTAAAGGGCCTTATAAGATACTCAAATCTGTATCGGGCAGTAAAAGAACACACCAAAGATCAAATAACATATCAGTCCCTTTCAGAATATTATCGATATGATATTAAGTTAAGAAGGGCTTTGCATAAGATCATTGCTTTTACTGAAGTTGCGATGAGAGCAACCGTAAACAACTTATATCCCAATGCTCCTTTGACCTTCTCAAAATGGAAAACTGAAATATCCGGATTATTTGGAAAAGAGTATAAACCGGGGAAAATAATTATCGGAAAAATAAATTGTTTCTTTGATCAAGGAAAAAAAGAAGAAAGTACATTATTTGATTTATTAGAGAACAGTGACCTTCAGGTGTTAAATTCGATGTTCCTGCTTCTTGATTCGAATCAGCAAAGCTCGTTATTCAAGAGCGATTTTGATTACTTGAAAGAAAACCTTGACGCTTTACGCGAACTCAGAAACTGTGTGGAACATCATCAGTTGTTGATTATAAAAGATTTAAAAGAAGTGTGGTTTAGCGGAAAAAAGAAAACCGGTTTGAAGGCAAATATTGAAAATGCCATCAATCTGTCTCCGGAATTGGCAAAGGAGAAGCTAAAGGCGACGATTAATGATTGTTTGATTATAAATGAGAGCGAGGAAAGGAGCGAACAAAATACATACCACCTGTTACCGGAATTCAAAGTGTATTTTGATGATATAGCAGAACATGAATGATAAAACACCGTTAAGTAAAGCAATTTTGGAGTGGGACAACGGTTCGTCTGATCGAAAAAAGGTGGATTATACAATTGATCAAATTGATAGGGCGGTTCGCACGGATGCGAGATACAAGAAGATGCTCCACTCAAATCAATTGCAAATCAATCTTCGAGGTTCCTTCTCAAAGAACAACGCAACATCAGAGTCGAATGATATTGATGTTCAACTTGGATTTATGATTGAGGTTTCTTTGGAGAAAGAAAAGCAAAACATAGCCCGCATATTGTCTCAACAATTCGGATGCGAATTTGTTCAAAAGAAAAATCGATCAATTACAATTTTACCGAACAAGAAACGATTAAAAGCGGATTTGATCGTGTGCCATCTGGAAGCGGGACAAGTTAATGTTTTCAATGAACATACAGGCGAGGACGAGCATTTTTATTCCTCAGAAGAGCAAAGAATAATTGGACAATTGAACTCAATTTCAAATGATAATTATTCGAGGATGGTGCGTACATTTAAGTCACTGAGAGAAAATGTTTATTCATACGATGACCAGAATTATCACATTCTTTCGTTTGCAATAGAATGTGTTCTGTTTAGGCTCCACCATAAATTGTTTACTAAAAAATACGATAAAAATAAAATTGAAGATGAGCGTAAACGTTTCCTTGCAATAGAAGCAGCGACAATGGCACTGCTTGAAAATGCTGAAAGCTTAGATGATATAATGGAAATAAACGGGGAGAAAAGATTATTTAAAAACAAGAAACAATACAATGCGTTTTATTCATACTGGCAAGGTCAACATAACTATCTTACAAAACATTATGATTTTCGAAATTAAAACGCAGCAATAAGATGGAGGTTTGACTATGGCAAATTATATTGAACGTATTGGTGTAAGCCATTGCGGAGAGATTGCTGAACGCAATAAATGGATGTTTCGAGAGCAACCGATTGATGATGTAGGCATAGATGCACATATGGAGATAACAGAGCCGACAGGAAAACCAAAGCAACTAATTGCATTACAGATAAAGTCCGGGGCAAGTTGGTTTAAAGAAAAACGGGATGACTGTGTAATTTTTCGAGACATCAACGAGAGACAGTATAATTATTGGACTATGAATTCTTTGCCGTGCATCGTTGTTTTGTTTAATCCTGATGATGATACATGTATTTGGCAAAAACTAACTGTCGATACGATTGAGAAAACCAATGGCGGGAAGGGGCAAGGATATTTTGTCAATGTCCCGATGAATCAGGTTTTCCTGAACGAGACCTCAAACGAACAACTTTTATCTTTTTCCAATTTACCGCAACATGTCACGAATTACAACTTTTTATTGTCTCAAAAGAAATTTATGCAAATAATTCAAAACGGCGGAGAAATTAAACTTCATGCTACCGAATGGATACACAAGAGTAGCGGCAGAGGCGAGACGGAATTAATTGTTGATGATGGAAAAAGCATTCAAAAGTATTCATACCCATATTGGTTTCCGTATACAGCATATACTGATGTTTTTCCCAAACTGTTCCCCTGGGCTGAATTTTCAGCAGATGAAGACTTTTTTGAGGAAAATGACGAGGAAGATTGGCGTGAATATCACTGCTATTACGATAAAGAAGAGGACGAATGGTTAGTTGTCGGCGACACGTTTGAAGAGTTTCGTAAGAAATTAAAACCGATGCGTAGCATTCTTCATGCGGGAGAAGTCGCAGAGTATATGATGAGACTTAGTTTGAATGAATTGGGCAGAGCATTTTTGCGAGTTGAAGACTTTGTCTCTCAAAAACAACCGTATGTGGAAATAAGACCGGAAGGAGAACAACATGACAAAAATCAAACTTAATGATCAGACAATAAATTCATCGGACCGTGAATACGAGCTTGATCCTACTGAAGAATACTTGATAAATCTTGAGGAAGAAATGGAATTTCAAATGGCTACAATGATGTCCATTCAAATAATGGGGGCGCCACCAGCATTAAAAAATTATCATGCGTGGTTATTTGAAAATGGTTTTGATGTGGATGCCCCTAATCCAACAAATGAGTTTGTTTCGCAGTATTATGGTGTAAAACCGCTTTGGGAAACGCCGTATTCGCAGGGGATTGTTGTAAAAGCAGAAGATGAAGATGATTATTTTATAGTTATGGAATGTAGTAACAAAAACAAAGGGTACAAGCATACCAAAATCATTCTTACATTAGGCGGGTGTATGTGAAATCGCTGTTTTGACTATTCTATACGGGAATAGAAATATATCATATTCGCTACGCAGTAAACAATGAAAAAGGCTCCCGGGGAGAAAAATCCTCGGGAGCCGAATTTTTGGTTAGGGAAGAGCGGAACGTAAGAGAACAACCGGAACAGAAAAGACGAGTCGTTTGTGATTCACTCTATTTGTGGTCAAACATGTGGTCAAAAATTTTCGGGCTTTCCGTTTTGGGCGGTTGTGGTGGATCGAAGCCGCTTTTGGAGCGGAAAATAGAAAAATCCGCGAAAATCGGACGATTTTCACGGATTTTTGGTCTGAGTGACAAGACTTGAACTTGCGGCCTCTACCACCCCAACTGACGTGGTCTGTCCTCTCGTGCGCTTTACGTGCTTTCATACCGTTTCCGCTCCAAGACACTTGCTCCCCGAGCTTTTTTCGTCCACTGTTTCCGCGTGTTCCGTGTTCGTCGGTTGGATCGACAGCACGATCAAACATATTGACCCGTTGCACCGCGCACAGCATTTTACGCCGAGAAAGCCGGGCAGTCCATACTCGCGCCCGAATATCGAACGCCTCATTTGGCTTGATGGGCAAGGATTGATTCATCCGAAGATTCGGAAAAGCGTGATTGACCTCATCCGTGCGCCGTATGTCTTTCCGGAAGATATTTCGAATGCGATACAAGCCGACTTAGCCGCGTGGGAAAATTATCAGTCGTTCCCGGAGGGCTACAAACGCATTCGCATTGCCTATATTGATGCGGCGCGAAAACGCCCTGTTGAATTTGAAAAACGCCTGCACAACTTCAATATAAAAACGCGGGCGGGCAAGATGATTCCCGGTTTCGGCGGGATCGCCAAATATTATGGGAGCAAGTGAAGAAAGTATGGGGTACTGAGATAAACCCAAAGGGACGAACAGCTTTGGCTGCTCGTCCCTTTGGGTTTATCTCTTGTTTTTGTAGCAACGGTTGTAAATCTTATTGTCTGACATTATTGGCGTCATTTCTGCGCTTTCTTTTTCTTGGCGGATCTGAAGACAATCAACAGGATTACGCCGGAAATGACGGCAATTACAAGAAGGAAGGGAAGCATATAAAGGAGAGCCACAAAGAAGCTGGTCATTGCGGAAGCAAAAGTGCTCCAACTTTGCCGGAAGGCATAAGAAACGCGGCTGCCAAAATGCTCGGATTCAGGCGCATAGGTTTTCACCTCGTTTACCGCAAAGTAGACCGTGGCATAACTGATGCGGTTGTCGTAAAGGCGGATCTGTGTTTCATAGCGGTCGATTTCTTCCATCACATCATAGAGCCGTTCATGAATCTTCAGCACTTCATCCGTGGTGGTAGCGTTTTTGAGCATGGCGTCCAGCGCGGTCTTTTCGGAGCGCAGCGTCTCAAGACGCGCGGCAAGATCATAATAAGAAGCAGAAACATTATTCTGCGAAATCTCCGAACGCAGGATTTTTACCTGATCGTTCGGTACGCCGGCAAGAAATGTGTCCAGATTGGCTTCCGGAATCCGTGCGGTGAGTGCGGCATTTCTACGGTTGCCGTCCTCGCCGGTTCCGTTTCCGCTGGCGCTTTCGAGATATCCGCCGGCCTTCACAACGCTTTGCTTCAGGGCTGGAAGCGCCGTATCATAGGCGGTAGTTTCCAGCGTAAGACGGGCAGTCCGGATGATTTTTTCTTCGGTGAGAAGACCATCGACTTTGCCTTTGGATGAATCTTCCGCAATGTGAACACCGGAATCCCCGGGGGCTTTGCCCTCTCCTTTGGAAGAGCCGGATGACGAGTCGGAACCGCATCCGGAAAGCAGGCAAACAAGGGAAAAAAGCAGGCAGAAAAGGAGCAGGGCAGAAAGGAAACGGATTCTATTTTTCATAAAAACCTCCTTTGTGCGTGTGTGAGCCGCTCAGTTCAATTTTTGAAGTGCATCGGCCACACCTTTTTGGTTTTCCTTCAGTTTTTGCAGTTTGGCACGCTCGCCGTTCACCACGGCGGCCGGTGCCCGCGAAACAAAGTTTTCGTTGGAAAGCTTTGCTTCCGCGCGGCGGATGTCTTCCTCCAGTTTGGTCAGCTCGGCCGAGAGGCGGGCTTTTTCTTTTTCGGTGTCGATGATATCGGCCAGCGGCAAAAGCACCGTGGCCGAATCGGTAACGATCTGCACCGCGCTGTCGGCCGATATGACGGCCGGGTCAAAGGAGTCTGCCACCTGCAGGCCGGAAGCAAAGGCCAACCGGCGGAAAAACGGCTCGGTTTCCGGCCCGAAACTTTCGGGATAGGCTGTGGCAAGATAAATATGCGCTTTACGGGCGGGCGGTACATTCATTTCATTGCGGCGGGCGCGGATGGCGCGGATAACGGCAATAAGGCGCTCCATATGCGCCGCTTCGCCGGAAAAGTCCAGTGCTTCGTCCGGCTCTGGATAGCGATCGATCATGATGCTTTCGGCCTCGTGGGGAAGGGACTGGTAGATTTCTTCCGTGATGAAAGGCATGAACGGATGAAGCAGCTTCAGCGTGCCGACCAGCACAAAAGCAATGACATTCTGCGTGACGAGGTTCTGATGCGTGTCTTTTTCCGACAGGCTTGCCTTGGATAGCTCAATATACCAATCGCAAAAGACATCCCAGAGGAAATCATAAAGATTGGAGAGCGCCACGCCGATTTCATAGTGATCCAGCGACTGGCGGACGCTTTTCACGGTGCGGTTGAAGGCGGTAAGGACCCATTTGTCCTCGGTGGCCAGTTCTTCTTTTTCTGGCAGTTGAATCTTGTCAATGGTCAGATTCATGCGCACAAAGCGGGAAGCGTTCCAGAGCTTGTTGGCAAAGTTGCGTGCCGCCTCGATCTTTTCGTCCGAAAAGCGCATATCGTTTCCGGGCGAGTTGCCGGTGGCCAGCGCAAACCGGAGTGCATCCGCGCCGTATTCGTCAATGATCTTGAGCGGGTCAATGCCGTTTCCGAGCGATTTGGACATTTTCCGTCCCTGCGCGTCCCGCACAAGTCCGTGAATCAGCACCGTGTCAAAAGGCACTTCGCCGGTGTAAGCCAGTGCCGAGAAAATCATACGGGAGACCCAGAAAGTGATGATATCATAACCGGTCACCAATGTGTTGGTGGGATAGAAATAGTCAAGGTCCTCGGTTTTTTCCGGCCAGCCGAGTGTGGAAAAGGGCCAGAGCGCCGAGGAAAACCAGGTGTCCAGCGTGTCGGGATCCTGGCGCATTTCTTTGCCGCACGCAGGGCAGAAGGCTTTTCCTTCTTTGGTAACTGTGATTTTGCCGCACTCATCGCAATAAAACGCCGGAATCCGGTGTCCCCACCAGAGCTGGCGGGAAATGCACCAGTCGCGGATGTTCTCCATCCAGTGCAGATAGTTCTTCTCAAAGCGTTCGGGAACAAAGCGGGTGTCTTTTTCCTTCACGGCTTTGATGGCGGGCGCGGCCAGAGGCGTCATTTTCACAAACCATTGCTTGGAGACCATCGGTTCAATGGCCGAATGGCAACGGTAACAGGTGCCGACTTCGTGTGTCAGTGGCTCGGTTTCTTTGAGATAACCGCCCTTTTCAAGGTCGGCGAGAATGGCGGCGCGCGCTTCTTTGGTGGTCATGCCGGCATATTTACCGCAGTCCAGCACGGCCGGTTCGTCAGCCGTTGCTTTACCGGAGGCCAGCAGTTCGGCCGCTTCGGCGGCGTCGGCCGCGCCGGTCATATGTCCGTCGTAAGTGAAGACGCGGAGAATGGGCAGGTTGTGGCGTTTTCCCACCTCGTAGTCGTTGGGGTCGTGCGCCGGGGTGATCTTCACTACGCCGGTACCCTTGGTCATATCCGCGTGCTCGTCGCACACAATGGGAATTTCTTTGTCAAGAAGGGGGAGAATCACATGACAGCCGTGCAGATGCGTATAGCGAGGGTCGTCCGCATTGATGGCCACGGCTGTGTCGCCCAGCATGGTTTCGGGGCGGGTGGTGGCCAGTTCCAGTTTTTCGCCGGTTTCTTTTACGGGGTAAAGCAGATGCCAGAAGTTCCCGTTCTTCGTTTCGTATTCCACTTCGGCGTCCGAAATGGAAGTGCGGCATTTGGGGCACCAGTTGACCATCCGGTTCCCGCGGTAAATGAGCCCCTTGTCATACAGGCGCACAAAAACCTCTTTGACGGCTTCGGAACAGCCTTCGTCCATGGTAAAGCGCAGACGGCTCCAGTCGCAGGAAGATCCCATGCGTTTGAGCTGAGAGACAATCCGGTTGCCGTACTGTTCCTTCCATGCCCACGCGCGCTCAAGGAAGCCCTCGCGGCCGAGGTCGTCTTTGGTCAGGCCTTCTTTGCGCATGGCCTCCACGATCTTGGCTTCGGTGGCGATAGAGGCATGATCCGTGCCGGGAAGCCAGAGCGTGCAGAAGCCGCACATCCGCTTATAACGGGTGAGGATGTCCTGCAGGGTATTGTCCAGCGCGTGCCCCATGTGCAGTTGTCCGGTGATGTTCGGAGGCGGCATGACGATGGTGTAGGGCTTTTTCTTTTTGTCAATGGCCGGGGTGAAGTAACCCTTTTCACACCAGCTCTGATAGATTCGTTCCTCAAACTCGCCCGGGGCGTAGGTTTTCGGAAGTTCCTGATAGGAAGACATTCATTACCTCCGAGATATATAGATGACAGTGGAATTCGTACAATAGTATAGCACGATTTTGTTTTTCTGTCAATTATCCGCCCAAAGAAAAGTATCACTGCGGGGAGAAAAGAAAAATGTCAAAAATTATTTGAAAAAGGACTTGACAGGAAAGGCGCTTTTTGTTATAATACACCATGTTGACCGCGAAATTTGCTGCTATAGCTCAGTTGGTAGAGCACGTCATTGGTAATGACGAGGTCATCGGTCCGAATCCGATTAGCAGCTCCAGCAAAAGAGCCGTTGCCATGGCAACGGCTCTTTTGCTGTATTTTTTTGCCCGTTATGGGGGTAAATCCGTCACTTTCCCTTGACAAAGTGGGTGGGATGCGTTACAATAAATAAGTAAGCAAAAGAAAAGGAGGGGAGAGAATTGGTCTGTAAATATTGCGGAACCGAGGGCCGCGGTTCTTTTTGCGCCTGTTGCGGTGCGCCACTGAACGAAGACGAAGCGCCCCAAAGCGAAAAGGCCATTGTGGCGATGGGTAAAGAAGAGCGCCCCACCAATCATCGTAAACCGACAATCCGGCTGCGCATGGTTTTTGCGCCGACGCTTACGCTGTTTTTCCCGGTTCTTTTCCTTTTTTCCGATCTTTTTATACTCTTTACAAAAGATCTTTATACGCTTGAAGCGTCCGGCACGGATCGCTTTTCGTTGCTGTTTTCGCGTTTGCTCGATTCTGCTTATGATGCCAATGCGGTCAGCGATCTGGTGGCCAGTACTTATGGGGCGGGCACCACGCTTTACGAAACCGTTTCTCTTCGAAGCGTGTGGGCGGCCGTGACAAGTGGCTCCGCAGGAGAACTGTCGCTCTTTACGGTGCCGGTTCTTTTTATGGCTGTCATGATATTGCTCAGCGTTGGTTGCGGTCTGCTTATTCTTTTTTCGGGCGGACGGATCCTGCGCCGGCCGCTTTTTTCGGATTTTATGGTCTTTGCCGGCGGCACGGCGGCACTTTCGCCGCTTCTTTCCAATCTGTTGTTGCGCATATCGGCCCTTTCAAAAGGCGGTTTTGTCGCCGCGGATGAACTGATGAGCCGCGTGATTTTTTCTTTTGAATCGCTTTGCTATATCGGCATCTCGCTTTCTCTTTTCCTGCCCGCCATGGTCATGCTTCGTCGCTGTGCTTCTTTTGCCAATGGATTTCGTACGCTGTATATGCCGGCGCCTTTCCGCTGTGCAGGGGATCGTGCGTTTCCGTTTATGCGGATTTTTTCGCTTCTTTGCGCGGGTGTTGCGATGCTTTGCCCGTTCCTCTTTTTCTTCACGGATGTTTTTTCTTTCGGTAAGCTTTCGCCACGCTTTGATTTTTCTTCTTTCGGGAAGAATGTGAAGAGCGCGGCCGCTCTTCTGGCACAGATTTTCCGTGATATGAAAGAAGGCGGGAGCATTGCGCAGATGGCGGCTCCTTTTGATACTTTTTTCCGGCTGTTTCTGCTGCCGGTGATGCTTTTTGCGTTTCTTCTGGCGCTGATCTGCGTTCTCAGAGTGGCATTTGTGCGGGGGGACTGTTCCAAAAGCAAAAGAAAGCGTCGGTTGCTTTTACGATTGAGTCGCCGAGCACGCGCGCCGCTTTTTTCGCCTTTTATTCTGGCAACCGCCCTGCAGACGGTGGCAGTCATTTTGCTTTTGTTGCGTTCGCATCTGATTTTTCATCTGAATTTTTCTTCGGTTTCAGAGACGCTGACGCTGCTTTACGCCACTGTTTTGTATGTGAAAAACAGTTTTGGAACCACCACGCTTTTTGCCCTGATTGCCTTTGTCGGCGGAGTTTTCTCCATACTGGCCGGATATGCTGCCGGAACGGTACTTCGCCTTTCCGGCCGGTCGGGTAAGTGAACTTTTGGAAAGGAGCGGAATCTATGAAAATAGTTGCCAGAGTGCTTTGCCTGTTGTTGGCGTGCGTTATTTTTATCGGGAGTTTTGCCGGTTGCGCGGCCGTTCACCGTCCGCTTTCCTATCTGAAAGACGCCACGCTGAAGACCGTGAATGCCTCGGTCGGCGGAGAGTTTCTTTCTCTTTTGAAAAGCGCATTGGAATCCGGTTCGATTTCCCTTTCTTACACGGCCGGACCGGAAGCAAAGACCGATCTCCGGGCAGGGAACGGCACCTTTTATTTTGACAGAGAAGGCGAGCGTTTCTCGGCGGTGGGGGCGCTGACTTTCGGCGACCGGACTTTTGACGGGAATTTTTATCTTTCACGCAATGAGGCGGTTCTTTCCTCGGACAGCCTGTTTGGGTCAAACGATTTTGGAATTTCTTTTGGTACGCTTGAAAGCGACCTTAAGAATTCCATTTTCCGCAACAACAGCGGCACGGCATATGCCCGGCCGGAGATTGGCGAAAACACTGCCGCCACCGCAAACCATTTTGTCAAAGATGTGTTTACTCTTTTTACCGGCCTGGAAAAAGATCTGTCTTTGCTTGACAAAGAAAGCGGGCGTTTTCTGGATATCCTTTCGCAGTATGCCCGCTGTGACAGTTACCGGGAAAACGGGCGACTTTATTATACGGTTTATGTGGATAATAACAGTTTGTCCCGCGCCCTGCGGGATACCTATACCAAACTGCGGAAAGATAAAAAGTTCTGCAATCAGCTCACTGAAATTGCCGCTGCGCGGGATCGCCTTGTGACCGCCGGCACCGGTGTGAAAGTCAAGGACTGGAGCGACCGGTTGGATTACTGGCTGATGAGCGAGGCCGAGATCGACGCGCTTTGCGCCAAAGTGGATGCCGCCACGCCGTTTCTTTTCCGTCTCAATGCCACGGTGCGCCGTCTGACCGGTCATGCCGAATCGTTGTCTTTTTCCTTCTCCGAGCAGGAGAAAGAAAAGCTTTCGGCTTCCGTTTCTTTGGACAAAGACGGCAACGCAGTCCTTTCTCTGCGTCTTGGCAATGTCACCCGTCAGCTTTCCTTTACCGTTACAAAAGATAAACGCCGCTCCTTCGAGGCAACTTTGCTGTACACCCGCCAACCCGACGGAGAAGAAGCGGCCATTTATCGTGGGGCGTTGCTGTTGAACCGCAAGGACGGCGCGTTCACTCTTTCGCTTTCAAAAGAGAACGAAACACGCGTTTTTGCCGGTACTTTTGAGAAAAACAGCCACAAACTCGCTCTTGACATCAATCAGATCAAACTCAACGACGAAGAACGCGCCGGCCGCTTTTCACTGACAATCAGCGACAAGGCCGATTTTCCCGCTGCGCCTGAGTATACCAATCTGGCGACTGTTTCGGAATCCCGCTTTGCCGCCGTGGAGCCGAGAATAAAAGAAGCACATTCGGCTTTACGCGCTTGTATAGAAGAGGCGGATTTCTCCTTTGTCGGCGTATGCAATTATTTCCTTTCGGTACTTGGCGTGGACGAAACAATCCCTGAAAAAGAACCGGATGAAAAACCCGAAGAGAAACCCGATAAAGAAACCGAAGAGATCGCCGGAGAAACCTCCGGAAATTAAAAGGAGCGCCGCGTTTTATGCGGCGCTTTTCCTTTTGAAAAAAGCAAACAGAGAGAGTGCGCAGAGCAGGATGCCCACTCCAAGCAAAATCGGCGTGGCCCCAAAAGAGGCAAACGCGCTTTGATCAGAAGATAAAAACGGTTGCCTCCAAAACAGGTAGAGCCGGGCAGACAGGAGCGAAAGACCGCCCGCTCCGAATTTGGCCAAAAGATAGGCGCCCATGCGGATTTTTTCTTCTTCCAGCACGGCAAAAAGCTGAAGCGCGACCGAAAGCCCCCCAAAACCGGCAAAAAAAGCGCAGAAAAGAAAGGCAATAAACGGCGGAAACGCTGTTACCGCGGCACTGATGCCGGCCGTCATCTCCAACATTCCGCACAGCGTCACAAGCAGATTTCCGGAAAGTTTCAGTCTTGTGCAAAGTGCCGTGAAGCATCCGGTAATGCCCGAAAAAAAGAGTACGAAGGCCGCAACGGTGAGAAAGGTAAAAAAAGCGTTTTTGACGCTGGAAGTCAGGTCGCCCGCGTTGACATTTCCGCCGCAATGAGTCATTTTTCCCTTTGATGGCGGCGTGCCGCCGGCCAGATGCAGGAGGATGCCGATCACGGCGTTGGATAACAGCAGGGAAAAAAAGAGAAAGATCCCCGCATTCCGGTTTCCGAACAGGCCTTCTCCCACGGCGCCGATCAAAAAGCCGGAACTCGGATTCCCGCCGAAAAGACAAAGGCGCGTCAGTTCTTCTTTTGAAATTTCATTTTTGCGGTATAGCGTCAGCGCACAGACGGTACCCACCGGAAATCCGCACAATACGCCGAGAAAATAGGCCGCCGTTCCGGCGTCGCTCAGCCCGAAAAGAAAACGGCAGGGTTTTCCCAGAATGACCGAAAAAAGCCGCCCCGCGTCCAGTCGCACCAACAGTTCCGAGAAAACCAGAAACGGGAAAAGAGAGGGCAGCAGCGTCTCGCAGACCAGTGACAGACCGTGTCTCACGCCGTCCATGGCAACGGGCGCATTGAGTAAAAGCAGAAAAAGTAAAAAGAGGACAAAAAGGAGAAAAAAGAGGGAACCCTTTGGCCAGGATTTTTCACGCATCGCATATTCCTCCAGTCCGGAACATAGGGTGTTTTGGGGCGCGCCGTGCGCGCTCTTTTTCACATTATGGCAGGGAGGTCTTTTTTATGCGGAAAAGGGAAGGAAGACTGACGCGGTTGCGTGAGAGACTTTCAATCCCGTCCGAAATAATGCCGGGCGGATTCGGACTTTCACTTTCGGGAAGGGAGGAACTCTGCGTGCGCGGCTGTCGGCGGATTTTGTCATACTCACCGGATAAAATTGAATTACGGGTCGGGAAAGACCGCCTGTTTGTAAATGGGGAAGATCTGCTCTGCCGGGCATTCGGTGCCGGATGCGTCACCATTTGCGGAAGGATCGTTTCGGTTTCTTTTACGGAGGGACAGTCATGATGCTTTATCTTTATCTGCTTGGATATTGCCGTTGTCGGGTAAAAAAAGAACATCTGACCGGCTTTTTTGAATTTTGCCGGCAAAATGATTTTTCGCCCCGCCGCCTCCGGCGGGATAAGAAAAGCGGCGCGCTTTCTTTTTACCTGACGCTGTTTTCCGCCGCGCATTTTTTGCCTTTGGCCAAAGCGAACGGACAGGAGATTGAAGTGGTGGGGCGCGGCGGACTTCCGGTTTTCCTGCGCAACGGCATGCGCCGACCCGGCATCATTTTTGGGGTTCTTGCCGCGTTGGCCCTGTTGGTTTCTTCCCGTTTTTTTCTTTGGGACATCCGCTTTTCGGGCGCAACAACGCTTCCGGAAGAAGAACTCCGCCGTGAATTGGCGCTTTCAGGGCTCAATAAGGGTCGCTTCCTGCCCAGCCTGGATACCGGCCGCATAGAAGGCGCCATGCTGGAGGGGGACAGCCGCCTTTCTTATGTTTCGGTCAATATAAGGGGAACGGTGGCCACGGTGCAGTTCCGGGAGGCCGAGAAGACCGGAGGAGAAAAAAAGCGCGCGCCGGCCAATCTGGTGGCCGGAAAAGACGGTGTAATTATCCTGCCCATGATCTATGAGGGAAAATGCGCCGTTGCGGAAGGCGAGGCGGTCCGCGCCGGGCAGTTGCTGGCCAGCGGCCTGCTTGAAAGCGACAATAACGGTACCCGCTTTACCCGCGCGGCCGGAGAGGTTTACGCGCGCACGGTCGAACGGATGACCCTGCGGATTCCTTTTGAATACGAGGAAAAAGTGTACACGGGCAAGCGCACGCGCGAACGAACGCTTCTTTTTTTCGGAAAAGAGGGAAAACTTTTCAAAACCACTGGAAATGAAAGCGAAGAGTGTGATATAATAGAATCGGAAGAATGGTTGCGGGCGGGCGCGCTTTTTCCTTTCGGTCTGCGCATCCGGGAAAAGGCCTATTACCGTTATGTTCCCGCCCGGCGTGACGCGCGTGAGGCACTCGCGCTGGCCAAAGAGGAAACGCAGAACGCGTTGGGCGCGTATATCGGAAACGGAGAGCGGAAAATCCTTTCCTACACCACCGAAATCTGTCCGGATGAGAGCGGCATCACCCTCATCCTGACCATTACGGGAGAGGAAAACATTGCGGTGACGGCGGAATTCCCGTTTTCCTGAAATGAGATCAGTCCGGAGGAAAAATGAAAGAGGAAATTGTAAATACCGACAGCAGTGAGGTCACGGCGCGCATTTTCGGCGCTTTTGACGCACATGCAAGGGAAATTGAAAAAGCGTTCGGCGTGGATATCAACAACCGTGCTCAGGGAGCCGGGGATTCCATTGTCGTGACCGGAGAAGAGGCTTCCGGCGTGCGCATGGCCGCATCGGTACTGACCCGGATGCGGGACGGAGCCGGGGATTCGGAAGAGATCACCGATCAGCAGGTGGCCTATCTGATCGGCATGGTGCGGGACGGACAGGAAGAGGAACTTTCAGAACTGTCGGAAAGCACAGTCTGTATTACCGGCCGCGGGAAACCGGTCCGCGCCAAAACTGTTGGGCAGAAAAAATATGTGGAGGCCATCCGCCAGAACACGGTTATTTTGGGCGTCGGCCCTGCCGGGACGGGCAAGACATTTCTTGCGGTGGCCATGGCAGTCCGGGCTCTGCGGGAAAAGCAGGTGAGCCGGATTATCCTGACCCGTCCGGCTATCGAAGCGGGCGAAAAACTCGGATTCCTGCCCGGGGACCTGCAAAGCAAGATCGATCCCTATCTGCGCCCGCTTTACGACGCGCTTTTCGAGATGATGGGCACTGAAAATTATGCGCGGTTGCTGGAAAAGGGCGTGATTGAGATCGCGCCGTTGGCTTATATGAGAGGACGGACGCTGGACGATTCGTACATCATCCTGGATGAGGCGCAGAACGCCACGCCCGAACAGATGAAAATGTTTCTGACCCGCCTGGGCAACAATTCCAAAGCGGTTGTTACCGGCGACCTGACGCAGACGGACCTGCCCTCCGGCGTGAAGAGCGGACTTTCGGCCGCCGTCCGGATTCTTTCGGGGATCCCGGATATTGCGGTGCATTATTTTACCGACCGGGATGTCGTGCGGCACAAACTGGTGCAGAAAATCATCTTGGCTTATGAAAAATACGAGCGGGAAGAGCGCCGCCCGCGCAAAAACGAGAGGGCAGGCAAATGAACGGAAAACTGAGAATCTATTTTGAAAACGCACAAAAAAAGGAGCCGGTGGATTATCATCTGAAAATGCTGGTCCGCCGCGCAATCGAGGCCACGCTGGCCTATGAAGGGGTCAGGGGAAAAAGCGAGGTTTCGGTCACTTTTACCGACAATGCGGGCATTCATCTTCTCAACCGGAAATTCCGCGGGGTAGACCGGGAAACCGATGTGCTTTCTTTCCCGCTTTTTGAGGACGACCCCGGCTGTGCCGGACATATGCTGGGCGACATCGTGCTTTCACTGGAAAAATGCCGGGAACAATCGGAACTTTATGGTCATAGTTTTGAGCGCGAATGTGCTTTTCTGACCGTACATTCCACCCTGCATCTGCTGGGATACGATCACGAGCGCAGCGAGGCGGAGGACAACGATATGAGGGCGCGTCAGAGTGCCATTACGGACGGAATGGGCCTTTCGGTCAAAAAGGAGAGAAAAGAATGAAAAAATGCGGATACATCGCCATTGTCGGTCGTCCCAATGTGGGGAAATCCACCCTGCTGAATGCGCTTTTGGGGGAAAAAATCGCCATTGTTTCACAAAAGCCGCAAACCACCCGAAATCGGATCCTCGGGGTGCTGACAAAAGGGGAAAGCCAGTTTGTCTTTGTGGACACGCCCGGTATTCATAAACCGCAAAACCGGTTGGGCGATTTCATGGTAGAAACGGCCGAAAATTCCATGCGCGAGGCAGACGCCGTGGTGCTGATGGTTCAGGTCGGCCGGGAAGTGACGAGTGTGGAGAAAAATGTCATTGACTACCTGAAAAAGTCGGGGACTCCCGGCATCCTGGCCCTGAACAAGACCGATCTGGGCACACCGGAGGAAATTGCCGAAACGCTGAAAACCTATGCCGCTCTTCATGATTTTGCCGCCTATGTGCCGCTTTGCGCCAAGAACGGAAAACAGGTGGGTGATGTGCTTTCGGAATGTGAAAAACTTTTGCCCGATTGCGATTGGCTCTTTCCGGAGGATACGCTGACCGATCAGCCGGAACGCCAGCTCGCGGCCGAGATTATCCGGGAAAAGCTCCTGCGGACGCTGAATAAAGAGATCCCGCACGGCCTTGCCGTGGTGATCGAAGAGTTTAAAGACGAGGGCAGCCTTTTGCGCATCCGCGCCGAAATCTTCTGCGAAAAAGCCTCGCACAAAGGCATTATTGTCGGGAAAAACGGAGAAGAACTCAAACGCGTCGGCAGTTATGCCCGCGCCGATCTTGAAAAATTTTTCGGCACAAAGGTTTATCTGAATCTTTGGGTCAAAGTGAAGGAAAACTGGAGGGACAGCGTGGCCGCGGTCAGCAACTTCGGCTACCGGAAGGAGCCTTGAATTGCAGCATTTTACCACTGACGCGCTGATTCTGGCCACACGCGACCGGGGGGATCATGATAAATTGCTCACCGTGCTGGCGCCGGATTTCGGTCGTTTTTACGCGATCCTGAAAGGGGCGCATTCCCTTCGCCGTGAAGAGCGTGTGGCCACCGAGCCGCTGACTTACAGCAATATGTCTTTTTATGAAAAAAACGGCGTAAAATGGGTAAAGGAAGCGACTCTTACAGAGGCCTTTCCCGGCATCCGCATGGATAACGAAAAACTGTTTCTCGGCGCCTATTTTGCAGAGGTGGCCGCCGCGCTCTCGGACGAACGGGAGCCGGGCGGGGAAATCCTGCCGCTCACGCTGAACGCGCTGTATATGCTCTCCGAAACGGACCGCAAAAACGAGGAGATCAAGGCAACTTTTGAAATGCGGGCGGCCGTCATAGCCGGCTTTTTGCCGGATCTTTCGGGCTGTGCGAAATGCGGCGCGGTGCCAACGGCCGGCGGCTATCTGGATGTCATGAACGGCGCGCTGATATGCCCGGCCTGTTTTGCGCGTGCCAACGCCATGCCGCTCCCGGAAGTGGACGAGCTGGGTCAGCGCCGGATTTTTTGCCCGTTGTCGCCGGACGCGCTCTCGGCGCTTTCCTTTGTGGCGGGCGCGCCGCCCAAACGGGTTTTCGCCTTCCGGTTGCAAAGCGCCGCCGCCATGGAAGAATTCTGCCGCGCGGCGGAGGTCTATCTGCTTCATCATTTGGAACGCGGATTTGATACACTTGACCAATACAAAAAGCTCCTCCGGGTCAATCTGGAGTTTGAGCGAAAACAGAGGCTATATGAAAATCGCACAAAAAACTTTGGAAACACTGGAATATGACAAAGTCCTTTCTTTGCTTGCCTCGGTCGCGCCGACCGAGGGGGCGCGTGCACGGGCGCTTTCGCTTTTGCCGGATGACGAGGAAGTCTCAGTCAGAAGAAACCTGACCTATACCGGCGACGCATGCCGGTTGCTTTCGGCAAAAGGCATGCCGCCCTTCGGCGCCGTCCGGGATATTGGGGAGGCGCTGGAGCGTGCCGGAAAGGGAGCCACGCTGACTCCGCGGGAATTGCTTGATATCGGCAATCTTCTGCGCACGGCACGGGGACTGACCGAATATGCCGCCGCAAACCGGACTTTTGAAACTTCACTGGATGAAATTTTTGCCCGGTTGATCCTTGACCGGCACCTGGAGGATCGGATTTACCGCACCGTTATTTCGGAAGAGTTGATCGCGGACGAAGCCAGCCCCGCGCTTTCCGATATCCGGCGACACATCCGCCTTGCCAATAATAAGATAAGGGAGACGCTCCAGCACTATATCACGGGCAATACCTATTCAAAGCAATTGCAGGAAAACATTGTCACCATGCGGAACGGCCGCTATGTCATCCCCGTGAAGGCCGAGAGCAAAAACGAGATCAAGGGTCTCATTCATGACACCTCCTCCTCCGGCGCCACCATTTTTATCGAGCCGATGGCCGTAGTGGACGCCAACAACGAGTTGCGGATGCTGGAGGCCAAGGAACGCCACGAGATCGACCGGATTCTCTCCGAACTTTCCGGGGCGGTGGCCGCGCGTGAAAGCGCGCTGAATCTGAATTATCAGAATATTACCGAGCTGGCGTTCCGCTTTTCCTGCGGGCGATTGGCTGAAAAAATGGACGCGACCGAACCGCAGATCACCGCCGAACGGAAAATTTCCTTGCTTCGCGCCCGGCATCCGCTCATCGACCGCGAGAAGGTGGTGCCCATTACGGTGTCGCTTGGCGGAGAGTGGGATACGCTTATTATCACCGGCCCCAACACCGGCGGTAAAACCGTCACGCTCAAAACGCTGGGACTTTTTGCGCTGATGGCGCAGTCGGGTCTTTATATCCCCGCGGCAGAAGGGTCATCGCTTTGTCTTTTTGACAGTATTCTGGTCGATCTCGGAGACGAGCAGAGCATCGAACATTCGCTTTCCACCTTTTCCTCGCACATGGTCAATATCGTTTCCATTGTAAAGGAAGCCACGCCAAACGGACTGGTTCTTTTTGATGAATTGGGCGCCGGCACGGATCCGGTAGAGGGTGCGGCGCTGGCAATTGCCGTTATCAGCGCCATGCGGCGTCGCGGCGCGTTGGTGGCCGCCACCACGCACTATGCCGAACTCAAGGCTTTCGCACTGGACGAGCCCGGCGTGCAGAACGCTTCCTGTGAATTTGATGTGGCCACGCTTCGCCCGACCTACCGCTTGCTTCTCGGCGCCCCCGGCAAATCCAACGCTTTTGCCATCTCGGAAAAACTGGGGTTACCGGCCGATATCGTCAGCGATGCAAAAGCGCGGGTCGGCGCGGAAAACCGGCGCTTTGAACAGGTCATTGAAAAACTGGAGGCCTCGCGGCTGGCCGCCGACCGGGACCGGGAAGCGGCCGAGAAAGAGCGGGCGGAACTGTCGGCGCTGCTTGAAAAAACCAAAACGGAAACCGAAACGCAACGGCTGCGCGCCCAAAAAGAGATTGAAAACGAACGCGCAAAGGCCGCCGCCATGATCGAGAGCGCCCGTGCTTCAAGCGATTTTATTTTCGCACAGCTGGAAGAAGTGCGCCGCGCGCGGGAATCCGAGCATCTGGGTGAAAAACTGGCCAGTACGCGGGCGGCTGTCCGGGCTCATCTGCGTGAGAACGAGGATCGCTTCAACCCGGTGGAGCCCCGGGACAACCGGGAATATAAACTGCCGCGCCCCTTGCATAAGGGCGATGAGGTCTATCTGGTAGACATTGATAAAAAGGGCGTGTTGCTGAGCGATCCGGACAGAAACGGGCAGGTGCAGGTGCAGGCTGGGATTATTCGCACCCGTTCAAAAGTGGAAAATCTGCGCCTTATCGAGGACGAACCGGGGGTCGGTGCGCCCGGTGAAAAAAAGACCCCGGCCAAGGATTACAGGCTGAATATTTCCCGGAATTTTAAGGATGAGATCGACCTGCGCGGCGAAACGGGAGAAGAAGCGTGGTTTCAGGTGGACAAGTATTTTGATACCGCGCTGATTGCCGGTTTTCACACGGTGCGCCTGATTCACGGAAAGGGTACCGGTGCGCTGAAAAACGCACTCTGGCAAAAACTGAAACGGGATCCGCGCGTTTCTGACTTCCGAATCGGCCGCTATGGAGAGGGAGACGGGGGCGTGACCGTGGTAGAACTCAAATAATTTCGTCACAAAGCCCGGAAAACGCAGTTTTTCGGGCTTACTTTTACAAGAAATGACAAAAAAGATTTTTTGTCGCAACCCCCTTTTCAATTTGATAATCTTATGTTATAATATAATTACATATGGTCTTTATCATATTTCATAAATGCTCGGAGGTTTGCAATGAAGGAGTCACTGTACGGAGAATTGAGTGTTATCGGGATGCCCGGATGCGAACAATTTGTGTCTCAGGTGGACAACTATCTGAGAGAATGGCGCCGCCACGGAGAGGACGAATCGTTCCTCGCCCCCGCCGAATGTCCCCGGTTCGGAACCGGAGAGGGAAAGGGAATGCTGCATCAGTCGATGCGCGGGCACGATGTTTATATTTTCTGCGACCCCTTTAATTACGGTGTGACTTATAAGATGCGCGGTCAGATCATTCCGATGAGCCCGGATGACCATTATGCCGATCTCAAACGGATCATTGCGGCCATCGCGGGAAAGTCCCGCCGGATCTCCATTTTTATGCCGATGCTTTATGAAGGCCGCCAGCACAAGCGTTCCGGCCGCGAATCGCTCGACTGCGCCCTCATGCTTCAGGAACTGGAAAACATGGGCGTGAGCAACATCATCACTTTTGACGCGCACGATCCCCGCGTGCAGAACTCCATTCCGCTTTGCGGGTTTGACGACATCCGTCCGGCCTATCAGATGCTTAAAAAATTGGTGCGTGAAGTTCCGGACATTTGTTTTGATAAAGACGAGTTGATGATTATTTCTCCCGATGAGGGTGCCATGGGCCGGTGTATGTACTACTCTTCGGTGCTTGGCATTGATATCGGTATGTTTTATAAACGCCGCGATTACTCCAAGGTGGTCAATGGCAAAAACCCGATCGTGGCACATGAATATCTGGGACAGGATGTGGCCGGAAAGGATGTCATTATTGTGGATGATATGATTTCTTCCGGCGAGTCGCTCCTGGATGTGGCGCGGCAACTGAAAGAGCAGGGAGCCAAACGCATTTTCAATTTTGCCACTTTCGGTCTCTTTACCGATGGCTACGCGCGCTTTGACAAGGCTTTTGAAGAAGGACTTTTAAACCGTGTGTTTACCACAAATCTGATTTACGGTCCTGCGGAACTGAAGGCCAAGCCGTGGTATGCCGAGGTGAATATGTGCAAGTATGTGGCGTATATTATTGATACGCTCAATCACGATGAAACCATCAGCAACCTCCTTGATCCCGTCAAGCGGATCCACAACCTCCTGGATCGTCATAACAGAGAAATGGGCGGCCAGATCAAAATGGACTTTAAGGCAGAAAACTGAGAAAAGACCGCCGTGGAAAGCACCCCCCCTGTTTTTCACGGCGGTTTTCTTCTGAGGAAAGGGAATATATGAAAAAAGACGAGAAGGCCGCAGTCGGCCGAAAGACTTCTATCGGGGGACAGGCGCTTATCGAAGGAATTATGATGCGCGGTCCCGGCAAAATCGCCATGGCGGTGCGCCGCCCGAACGGTGAGATTTTTTTTGAAGAACAGGAAAACAAAGCAAAAAAGCGGCCGGCAATCTGCCGTTTTCCCATCATCCGCGGCGTGTTTGGCTTTATTGATTCCATTGTGTTGGGTTATCGCTGCCTTTCCCGCTCGGCCGAGATTTTCTGCGAAGAGCCGGAGCTCCAAACCGGGGAAAACGAAGCGCAAGATGCGCCGTGTGAAGCTGAAAAGGCGGCGGACACCGCCGAAGCCACGGCAGAAACGCCGAAAAAAGAAAAAGAAAACAAAAGCGGCGGCATCGGGAAAGGCGCTATCACGGCTGTGACGACGCTGGCCGCTGTGCTTGGCTTTGCACTGGTCTTGGTTCTTTTTGTGTGGTTTCCGGCATTTTTGTTTGAAAAAATTCCGTTTCCGCCGTCCCTTGCGTCACATCGCTTGTTCCGCTCGGCTTTTGAGGGAATTTTAAAGGTGATGCTTTTGGTCGGCTATATGGCGGCAGTATCGCTGATGAAAGATATCCGCCGTACCTTTATGTATCACGGGGCGGAGCACAAGACCATTTTCTGCTATGAGCACGGCCAGCCGCTCACGGTTGAAAATGTTCGCGCACAGCGCCGTTTTCACCCCCGGTGCGGCACTTCGTTCCTGATTTTGATGCTGTTGGTCAGCATTCTGGTCGGAATGTTCATTCCGCTTTCGTTTCCCGGCATCACCAGCAAACTGCTTTATACGCTTCTTCGTTCGGCCATTAAGATTGCGCTCATTCCGATCATCATGGGCATCGGATATGAATTGCTCAAATTTGCGGGCAGACATGACAACATCCTGACAAAGATCATTTCCGCGCCCGGTCTTTGGCTTCAGCGCATCACCGTGCGGGAGCCGACGGATGATATGATCGAATGTGCTATTATGGCTTTCAAGGCAGTCGTTCCTCCGGATGAGAGCGACAATTGGTAACAAATTTCAAACCCGCCCGCCATCAAAA
>CAJJIY010000019.1 GCA_905187695.1 uncultured Eubacteriales bacterium
TTTGGGAATGCCGCAATTGCGGACATATCGTTGTTGGTACTACGGCTCCCGAAACCTGCCCTGTATGTAAGCATCCGCAGGCCTATTTTGAAGTTCGTAAAGAAAATTATTAAGGTGAATGAAAAATGAGAGAAAAGTTTTATATTTGCCGCCATTGCGGTAATTTGATCGGTCTTATTCACGATGCAGGGGTTCCTATGATGTGCTGTGGACAGAAGATGGAGGCGCTGGTTCCTAACACCACCGAAGCGTCGGGAGAAAAGCACTTGCCTTTTGTGAATTTGGAAGACGGTTCTGTTTATGTAAGGATCGGCGAAATAACGCATCCGATGACTGAGGAGCATTATATTCAGTGGATTTACCTTGAAACGGAGAACGGAGGTCAGCGGAGAGCCTTTAAACCTGGCGATACACCGGAAGCTACTTTTTGCACCGGCGAAGATAAACCTGTTGCACTTTATGCTTACTGCAACCTCCACGGACTTTGGAAAACTGAAATCAAGTAAAAGTAAAATCGCCTGCCAAAACATCTTGGCAGGCGATTTGTCATATCTATTTACTGCAACCTATCACCCCCAATCTATCCCGAATAATTCGTCGGGAGAATAATTGCAGGTAAAGTCGACGGATTCAATGTTGTCGCAATGACCTGACAGGAAGTTCTCGTCCTGTTGCGTTCGGAGATGGAAGTAGGCAACTTCCTCGATGGAAGCTTTGTACGTTTCACCCTCGCCATAGAGATATGCCTCGGCGTGTACGCTGATTTCTGTTTCTTCCTCGATGCTATCAAGGAAGTCTTCGAAAGTATTGTAATACTCAAAGTCATCAAATTCTCTCGGAATACCGCAGACGAGGAATTCAGCTTGGTTACCGTCGGGAGTTGATACCCGAACGTGGGAGAATAGAACAGCCATTACATTCCACCCATCGTCAGCCCTTGATCTGCGAGGCGATGCTCGAACTCATTTTTGTTGTCGATATAATAATCATCGCCCGAATGCCAAAGACTCACGTACATGAATCCACCATAACGAGTGCCATCAAAATAGAGTTCTCTCTGCTCGAATCCCTCACCAAGTCCGTCCGAATTCTGTCCGGAGATCCATTGCTTGAGATCCTGTTCCTCGTCTTCTGTGGGGAGCCTGCCGTCTGAACTGTAATGCATCCGTAGAGCTCACCGTTTCGGCGTTCAACATCCCAATCAGCGGAACGAAGCTTTTCGGAGGCACCATTATTGCCGTGGAAGTATTCTGCCATATTGCATTCATCACTGGCGTTGTACTCAATCAAGCCCTGACGCATAATGTCTTCGTGCCGAGCTGCAAACGCGGCATCTTCCTCGTATTCGTCCTCGTCGATGTCGCCATAACTATCTCTACTGTGTACTTGAATGGTCAGCGGACAATAGTATTTGGTTGTGACAGACTGAGGATAGGCTTCTGTCAGCATTCTGTTGAGCTGCTCATAGGAAGCAAGTCCTTCGACCTTGACGGTGTTCTCAAACTCTCGCTTGCTCGTATAGGGGAGGTTGTGCATGAGAGTAATGATATCGTTCAAGGTGTGGAATCTGAATCCTGTGGGCAACGCTTTTGCGATCGCATTTTCTACGATACCGTTGCATTCGAGAGTGAATGTGAGACCTTCGTCGGATTCCTCATTATATTTGATGTCGTAAGCACTTGCGTGAATCTCATGCAAAAACGAGAGAGCTCCGGCTAACTGTCTGCGTTCCACAGGGAGTTGAACACGCGCGGTGTAATCGCCATTTGAAATAATTGCTATCATGGTTTTATCCTTTCTGTGAAAATTAAAAATGCCCGACTCTCATGTTTCAGAGAATCGGGCATGGTAAGATAAATATTTTTTTGTGGGGAGGAGAACGAGAAGATGCCATTTTTCTTTTCCTTTCAAGACATATTTTTTTAACAAAGATTTTTTTGCAAATAACGAAAAAAGGGGAGATATTTGCGATGAAAAATCACAAATATCTCCCCTAAAAAGGCATGGGAAAGGTTCATTTCCGGTCCTTAGCCCTAAAACGCCGATTGGCATCTTTTTATTTGCACTAAAATCCGATTTTCAAAAAAGTGAGGAAAACGCTGGAAAACGAAGAAAACCCGAGAAAATCTCGGGTTTTTCGGTTGGCATCTTTTTTGTCAACTCGTCTTGGCTGTTATGGTCTTAAAAGATGCCTGTTTGTTAGGGCAGGAAAGCATCCCGATACGGAACACTTTAGTATTTTTTCTTCAAAGTTTCAAAAGTTTGTTTTTCAGTGTGGTTGCTTCGAGTATTATCATTTTGCCACTTTCACCAATTCTGACACCGCATCGGTTTTCTCCCAAGGAAAGTCAGGAGAGTTAAAGTGACCGTAACTCTCAATGTTAAAGTAAGCATATTGCTATATCTTTTCACGTGAGAATTTTAAGGGCAAACTTGAAGAACTTTCCGCCCAGCGGAATCAACAGTATTGTGATGCAGCAAACCAGTCCCAGGCATCCAAGAATCAAAGCAAACGGCAATTTAATGAACAGCCAGATCGCTGCCGACAACAATGCGCCAGTAACATGAAATCCGATCCAAAACAGGACAGTCAACACCGCCAATGTAATAAGAATTTCAATCATATGATTTCCTTTTCCCTGTATGAGTTAATAAAACCCGTTTTCATCAGGTTCTCCGAAACAACTATGACAAACACACGGCTCTGACAGCTCTATCGCTCCATTAGCAGTAATATTTATCTCACGGTTGATAAACGGAAATATCCGACAATGACTTATCATCAACAAACCCATCTTAGAATTTTCTCGGATAACTTTGTTTATCAAATTGCTTATATTTCGAGCGTTAATAAAATCAAGATTGTTAAGCGGCTCATCGATTATCATCAGCTCTGCCTGTGACCGTGTAGCGATTACTGACAACACAGATAGCAGTCTTTGTTCACCACCGCTGAACTTTGCCGGTTTTGCTTTTGCGTCAAATACACGGCTGTTATCGCTACGACGCGGAATCCATTCATCGATGAGGTCATTCACCTCTGCGTAACTCAATGATCTGCCAGAATGGATTTCACCGCTTTCACTGATAATATCTCGCACCTGTATGCTACCCATTTCAGCATATTCGTCCCTCTGTTGTACATAAGCTACTTTGGCTCGATACTGTTGTAGTTCTTCATTCCCCAACGAAAGGACGTCACCAAAGCTACGCTCGATGATTGTGCCACCAATACGCTTTCCGTCAGTTTCCAACCGCATGATACTTTTCAATATGGAGCTTTTGCCCACACCGTTTTGTCCGGATATAAGAACTACGTCCCCTTCGCCTATATCGAAAGAAATATTCTTCACCAATGTGCGATCCTTAACCGCAATGGACAAGTCTTTTATACTAAGGATTGTTTCCATTTCAGTTCCTCCATAAGTGCTTGTTGGATATAGCCGCCGTTGTAATCAATGCAAATGATTCAGCGATTACGGCAACCAATACAGGCACGACATTTATCGGATAGAAACCCACCATTCCGAAAGAAGCCGCTGATATAATCACAGATATGAAAACTAATCCCATACCGGTTCCTATCGTAATTCTATAATAGGCATGGTTCAAAGCACCAAAATCAGCGCCGCTTGATACCAGCCGTTTGAAATTACCAGCGACAGATTTTGAAAGGAATACCATCGCAATTACAACCAGCGCTGCAGGCCCTAAGACAAAGACAAGCAAATACGGGAGAATTCTCATAATAACTGTTATAATTTCGTCCTCTCTGTACAACATGTCAGTGGGCATTTCCGAGCATCCTTCTGCTACAACTTCAATTGGCTCGTTGGTAAAAATAATGCAACTATAGGATATATTTGCGGTATACTGCTCATCATACCCCATCACAATAATACCGTCGCTATGTTTACCATTTCCCGAAACTCTTGCTGATGTGACAGCGGGCAATATTTTCTCAATGATATAGGCTTTGGTGACTCCATCAACAATATGCTTCGAGAAGATCGTATCACCCGCGTTCAATCCGTAACGGTCTGCAATATTTTTCGACACCGCAACACCATTACCGTTAAGCTTAGTTGTATTCCAGTAGATTGCATTAGAATAATTACCTTCTTCTGTCTGCATCAAAATTTCGGCGTTAAAGCGTGTTTGTACATCCGCTGACTGCGTAAACGAAATTCCTGCGTTATACTGGTAATATGTATTTTCGAGCGTACTGCGCTGTGCAGTCGCTGAGTATTCGTATTTAGAGCGCAAAAGCGTATTCAACTGGGACATATCCGTACCCACAGTAATGGATACAGCCAGAGAGATCAGAAGGAAGGGGGCTAAGGACGCCGCCATCCACCCCAATATACATTTGCGGGGTGGATGAAGATTCACAACAAAAGTCTTCACCACAATCATCCTCCTTTCTCAATTCTTACTGCGATTCTTATTCTTACTGCGATTCTTTTTTGGGCTATCTTCTTGGTGATTTTTCAAGCTGGACACATCTGGCGAGGCGTTAGGCTGTGATTCTTTCTCCTTTTTAGCTATCTTCTTAGTAATATCATCAATCATTGCATTGTTCATAAGCAAGCAAATGATTTCAGCAACGATTACTGCCGCCGGAATCGCGAGAATGCGGGTGTCCATCGCTGCTTTGGGGATGAATTCATCGGACATATATACCGCACCAAACAACACCGCTGCAAACATCACAATCCAAGCGATGGTTTCAAAAACAAAAGATGTTTTGTAGTATGGCTTAACGTCTTGTCCCTTGGGGATACAGAGCTTCGTAAAGTAGGCTCTTTCACAACCACGCTTTCTCATTACCACATTGAATAGGATTGCTATGGCTGCCGCCAATACAGCGCCAACCCAAATCATCATTGCATTGTTTTCTGCATCAGCATCAGTTTCCCTAACACGGAAATCGGTAATTTCATTTGCATATCCGGCGGACATAATCGCATCGTAATGGATCTGGTACTGTTCATCGGAATCAAATGCTTCACGATCCTTCAGTCTGCCAAGCGGCCTGTAATCCATCGTCAGATAGGTGCGACAAGTGCTGTAATCAGCAGCGGAAATATACATTCCGGAATAACCGTTATTTACGGAATTGTTTCTGATTCCAACTGCCTGCTCGGCTGTGATCTGCGCCAAAATTGCTCCACCATCATAGATGGTGTTTGTCTCATAAATGGCATATATCTGGAATTCTACAGCTTCGTTGTTGATAGCAAAGGACACCTTGTCACCCAACTTTGCACCGGTATCTTTAGCAAACTGCCAGTCAATGTATATCGGATTTTCAATCTCCGCAGAGGCTTTTTCAATAACACGGGCATCGTTGTACATTGTGATACCGACAGTCTGGAACTGATCGCTCAAAAGCACTGTTGTTGTCCGAGACACACCATTCACAGATACTTGCGTTTTTGTTAGATAAAACGGAAAAACCTTATCAATACCGTTTGTGCCTTCCAACTCCGCTACCTGCTCATAGGAAGGCTCTGGAGTAATGAAGTCCATATCGGTATTTTTATAAATACTCTGCGTATTATAGTTGCCGGCCTGCTGAGTGATATGCGAAAAGGCAAACAATAGTCCAACAACCATTGCAGAGGCGATACACAGAATTATCGTAAGCAATAGTCTGTGTCTTACCCAATAGCCTTTCATAAATTATCCCTCCGCATTTACTTCTTCGGACTCAACAAATTCCAAGGTGCTCTGAATATCATAAGATGCATCTACATTATCGTCGTAAACAAGCGTCATTGTCACAGAGCCTGCAGCATTGGGCTTGAACTGAATAACGCACTCATGTTCCATAGCATCTTTGGATGCATTTGCAGTAAATTCGTAGGTGGTGACATTGTTCACGGCATCAAAGTTAGGAGTAATTACCTGTCCGTCCATATATTTTGCGTCAACGCTTTCGACATTGGGAATGGTAAGTACAACTTTAACCTGCGAGGTCTTTTTGGAATCGGACGTAACTTTGAACATTACTTTCATATATACAGTTTCGCCAACTGCATATTCCTTGGTTCCGTCACCATAGCTGTGACCCTTATCATTGCTATAGAAGAAACCGGATGCTGCTTCATAGGTGGTCTTTCCACAACCGGACAATACACTCATCATCATTACAATGACGAGAACGAGTGAACAAATTTTGCTTAATCTTTTCATGGTATTTATCTCCCTCTGTATATGTTTTTATTGTTTACAGGATGATGTCTTGGGGGCCAACGGATATGTCACCATCGGCAGAGAAAACAACTGCAAGTCCGTGCTCTGGATCGTAACGGTACTTACAAACAAGGAGCACTCGTGGACACTTTTTGTTTCGAGGGACAAATAGGAACTCCGGCTTAATATAGCTGAAAATGTTGTCTTTCTTTTGATTCTCACAATCTGCTAACACTGCTTCCTTGCAGTAATTTTCAACTGTGTGCTTTGCTTCCTCAATCCATTCACTATGAGACATAAACGCTTTTATCGCGTCCTCTTGCTCAGGAGAAACTGTTTCTCCCTCATAACAGTCATATTCTACTTGAAGCGAAAAATCTCGTCCCCACACGTTAAACTCTAAATTATTAATCAAAGTCAGCGCCTCCTTCTACCTTTAACATTGCATTATACTCCGCAACGCCTCCATAATGTTTAAATGTATTATTAACATCAAACGGAACTAATTGCATGGATTCCATATTGCTCATCTCATGCCATGTAAGGTTATTGGTTATTCGATATTCTTCAACCTGGCGAGCTGTCCATGAACGTCCCATATGCTGTTTTTTTGTCCAAAGCTCAGCCAAAGCGGTGTTGGCTTGCTCATAGTTACCACCAGGCCCGAGACGTTTATCTGTCATCTTAGGAATCTCTACCTCCGCTATTGCGTACGGTGAAAAATCCGGAATACCATTTTTATAAGACACCTTCGTGATCTTTGTTCCGTTATATATAACTGGTTCTTTTAATATGAATTCAGATTCCCCTTCGATTCCAGTCCACTCTCCAAGTCCCTTGGTTTTCATTTGCTCTAAGTGTTTTATTCTTTTTTGGTAATTTGTGTATGGCGTATGGTATTTATGAAAATATTCATATCCTTCCGCACCGCCATAAACGACACCGATGATCGAACCCCACATGTAACCATCCGCTGCATTTTCGATTGCTTTTTGTGCAGAGGAAGCACCAACTTTTTGCCAATCAATGTTTTCCCAATCAATATTAGCGGCATCTGTTGCTTGGAATGTTTTTACGGCATTATACCCCGCAGTGACAGTTCCTGCTGTGCCAGCCAATACCGAAACACCGGCTATTACAAGTTTTATACCAGCAGCAACACTTACTCCCGAACTACCACCGGAAGGTATTGCGGCAACTAAACCAACTGCAGACAGTATTAGACCAACGGTTGCCGTTGCAAAACCGATAACAGCAGATGTTCTTCCAGTCTCATCAATTGCATTCGTTGCACCGGTTAAACCACCAAATAGAGAACCTCCTGCAGCGCCAGCGCCTGCAAATTTTACTGCTTCGTCGGCTGCTGCTGTTACGATACTTGCTACAGGGTCAGGTAAACCAACCTTCTTCAAAATAACAACTGTGACAATTACGCCGGAGCCAATAGCAACTTTTGTAAGCAAAGAGGTGATATCGACATCCGCGCCAAACAATTGCGCTGTCTGACTATTTGCAGCGAATTCCTCAATATTATCTTGCGGCACAAAGATTGTTTTGCAGAGGATGACCTCATCTATGGTATTTTCTTCAAGAAGCAACTCTGCAATCTGATTTTCAACCAGGACAAATTCTTCTAAGTAAACTTCCTCGGTAATAAATTCCGTGAAAACCGTTTCTGTGATAATGTGTTCTGTCTGTGTGTTTTCAACCAATGTCTCTCCATTAGGATCAGACAAAACAGGATTAGGAGGCGATCCGGAACAGCCGACTGTGGTTAATAAAATAGCAATAACCAAAACAATGGACAAGATTTTTCTAAGTAAATTTCCGCTTATTGACATTCTATCACCTCGCCAACCATATTCTTGTATTCCTCTGTCAAGCTGGCAGGGGACAAAATCCGCATCTGCTTACCGAACTGGAACAACCATCCCCAGAAGGTGGGACTGATTTGCACCTTTACGGTTGCCACGCACGTATGCTCGTGAGTACGGATCATTTTTGTGTTCTCGCCAAATTTGTCGTAAACTACGCCAATTAGCTTATCGTCAAATTCGATTACGATGTCAACGAGCTGTCCGCCGTACATTTTGAAAACTCGCTCAGTATAACCGGCAACTTCGTTTCGCAGCGCCAACGCCTTTTGCGATACCGGTTCATCTATGATTTCGATGCTATCCATACGGTCAATTCTGTAATTTGCCGTACTGTCGTGCTTAGCGCTGTACACCACGATATAGTAGTTATCCTCATAGAATACCAACGCCACAGGCTCTACAACGTAACGATGCCCCTCACGGCGATATACTTTTTCACTGTGTTCGTCCAAATCGAAATAACGGAACAGCACCTTGTTTTGCTGTTGGATCGCATCCTCTAAATAACCCACACTATAGTAAATCGTTTCATTGCTGTGCTTCCGAGTATTGAAGCATACAAGGTTGCTTTGCAGAATATCTGCCTGGTGGATGCCTCCCAATGCTGCAATCTTATCAATCAATTCTGCACTCTTTTTCTCAGTAATGAAATTTGCCGCCTGCACCGCATCAATCAATATTTTCAGCTCTGGGACAGAGAAACTCCGATCTGCAATGTAATATCCCTTTTCTTTGCCGACTCTGCACCACATAACTTCATATCCCTGCTCGTTCAAAAGGGAAATGTCTTTGGCTAATGTTCGTCTTTCACAAGAGATTCCCATAATACTTAAGCGGTTGCATATTTCTTTGGTCGAGAGCGGGTGAAGTTCATCCGTTTCTTGCCGTAATAATTCCATCAACTTCAAAAGCTTGATTTTTTGTTGATTATTGTTTATCACGGGACACCTCCATATAATCTGAAAACAAAATTATTATATCACAAATTTCAACTTTTTTCAACTGATTGCTGTCACTAGTTAGTGACACTAATGAGTGAAATTTATGCATACCTGAAAATTTTTTAGTCAATAATTTTAAAATTGTCATCAATATATTTTGAGTAAATGCCGTTACTCCAATAGCCACCTTAATTCTCAATGTAGTTCTCATCTAAGAGATTCAAACCCTTTTCATTAACGATTTCTTTATTATCTCAATATCAGGCAATTCAGATGATTTGCCAAATCCATCAAAACTATGAACGCTCCCCAGTCTTTGATTGCTGTTTTAATTGCAATACTCAATCATGTTCCCACCACCACTGATATAGTGAATCGAACATGGCAAATACTAATATTCCGATTTGCCTTTACAGGAGGCATCAACAGTATAAATAAAGATGGGCATAATAATCAGATTCGAAAGAATACGTACCGTAATATACGATAGCCATTTGAATTTGTTCATCGATAAGCAATTACTAAATACAGGGGCACTGCCTTTTTATACACAGAAATTTAACAATGTTTTTTTGTGAAAAACGAAAAAAGGGCGGTTTTCGGAGAGAAAAACTCTCTGAAAACCGCCCTGAAATAGCGTTCCACCAGTCCGATTCCGCGCACAAGGTCGAAATCGGCGTTTGGCATCTTTTTATTTTTGCTTTAATTCGAATTTTGAGAAAAGCCACACTTCGCAAGCGAAGCGTAGGAAAACGGCGAAAAACGAAGAAAACCCGAGAAAATCTCGGGTTTTTCGACCGGCATCTTTTAAGACCGGAACACTTGGAGGCGCCACCCGGAATCGGACCGGGGATAAGGGTTTTGCAGACCCGTGCCTTACCGCTTGGCCATGGCGCCATATGGAGCGGATTACGGGGCTCGAACCCGCCACCTCGACCTTGGCAAGGTCGCGCTCTACCAAATGAGCTAAATCCGCAGGATATTCTGTTTTCGGCCGTGGCGACCCGGATGGGACTCGAACCCACGACCTCTAGCGTGACAGGCTAGCGTTCTAACCAACTGAACTACCGGGCCATGTTTGGTGGGAACAACAGGGCTCGAACCTGTGACCCTCTGCTTGTAAGGCAGATGCTCTCCCAGCTGAGCTATGCTCCCAAGGTGATGGCGCGGGCTTTATTATATCATGCCGGACGCACTTTGTCAACACTTTTTTGGGAAAATCTTAAAAAGAACCGCACACTTCATTGACGGCAAAGAAAGGCCATGATATAATAAAGAGCAGAATTATTGAAAAACAGCGCCCGGTCTTTCCATTTTACGCAGAAAAAAGGAAAAGCGTTCCGAGCCAAAGGATGTTTATGCTGCCTGATTTCAAACATGACCTCTGGGAAGTGCTTGCCCGGACTCACAAAAAAATATTTTTATACGGCATGGGCAACGGCGCGGATAAAATTCTTTCGGTCTGTACCAAAAAGGGCATTCCGGTAGAAGGCTTCTTCGCCAACGATGCGTTTGTGCGCGGGCAGTCTTTTCACGGCAAACGGGTCATGACCTTTGCCGAAGTAAAAGAGACCTACGGGGCGGAAAATCTGCTCGCCCTGCTGTCCTTCGGCACGGCACGGCCGGAGGTGCTCTCCCTCATCTGCTCGGTGGCCGGATGTTGCGAACTGTACGCGCCGGATGTGCCGGTCTGCGGAGAAACGCTTTTTGACCGCGCCTTTTATCTCGCGCACCGAAAAGAACTGGAAGAGACCCGGGCGCTTTTCTCGGACGAGGAATCCCGCTTCATTTTTGACCGGGTGCTTTCCTACAAACTGACCGGGGAAATCTCTTATCTTCTGGAAGCCGTCAGCGACCCACGCGCCGTGTGGAAAACGCTTATTCTGCCTCAAAAAGCGCACACCGTTGCGGATCTGGGCGCTTATACCGGCGATACCGCGGCGGCCCTGCTCGCCGCTCCCGGCTCGGAAATCCGGAAGATCTATGCCATAGAACCCGACCGCCGGAACTTCCAAAAGCTTTCCGCCTTTGCCGAAAAAGAAAAAAACGCCGCAATCATTCCCATCCGAGCCGCCGCATGGAATCAAAAAGAAGAATTGGCTTTCCGGAGCAGCGGAAACCGGAACGCCACCCTTTCCGCGGCGGGAAATCCGGCTCATTTGGAGCGGGTTCCGGGCGAAAGGCCGGACGAGTTGCTTGCCGGTGTTCCGATCGATTTCATCAAATACGATGTGGAGGGCGCCGAGCGGGAGGCGCTCCTTGGCTCAGCCGGAATCCTTCAAAAAGATCGCCCCCTTCTGGCGCTTTCGCTTTATCACCGCAGTAAAGATCTTTTTGCCCTGCCGCTCCTTTTAAAAGAACATTTTCCCTTTTACCGCCACTTTTACCTGCGCCGCTTTGCCGGCCTGCCCGCATGGGATATTATTTTATTTGCAAAAGCGTAAAAAAGACCCCGTTCGGGGTCTTTTTTCTTTTTTATCCCTCCAGTCCCTCATAAATCAGGTTTCTGAGACGGGGATGGAGAAAATAATAACCGTAAGAACAGGAACGGACATGGGTAAGATAAACCGCGGCCACACGGTTTTGAGTATCAAACATGGAAAAAGCATTGGCCGCGCTGTCCCAGCCGAATTCCCCGACGGGAGATTTTGAAAAAGAAAGGAAAGGATGGGTATGTACCCGACAGCAAAGACCAAAGCCGTAGCCATAAAAGCGACGGCTGACAAAATCCAACCGGGCGCTGTCGGAAAGCCGGTCCTCCTGCATCCTGCGCACCGTTTCCGGCTTCAGAAAGCGATACCCGTTTGCCCCCTTTCCGTCTCCTGCCAACATGGCGGCGAATTTGTTGTAAGCATCCGCGCCGGCAAATAGCCCCGCGCCGCCCGATTCATAAATCGGCGAAAGGTCATTATATTCGTTGACCTGAGACCGCACGGTGGCCGTTCCCTTTTCGTCGTGATAAGTATAAAGCGTAGCCAATTTTTCACGCTGTTTTTCATCCGGTCGGAAGCCGATATCCGTCATTTCCAGCGGATCAAACAGTTTTTCTTTCAAATAATCCGAATATTTCCGCCCGCCGGCCACCTCCACCACAGCCGCCAGCACATCGTGGCAAAGGCTGTACTGATAATGCGTGCCGGGGTCAAACGAAAGCGGGATATCGGCCATGGCACTGACCACCTTGAAGGTGTCCGCCGTTTTGTCCTCCCGGAAAGGCAACAGCGGACCGGCGTCAAGATCATATTGCATCCCTGCCGTCATGGTGAACAGATGTAAGATCGTCACGGGCGTTTCGGGCGCGCGCAACGCTCCGGTCCTCTGATCCCGGACTTTGACATGGGCAAAAGCGGGAATATACCGCGAAACGGGGTCGGAAAGTCTGATTTTTCCCTCTTCCACCAGTCGCATGGCTGCCGCGCAGGTGACCGGCTTGGTGCAGGAATAAAGAAAATAAAGGTCGCCCGGTTTTCCCGGCCGTCCGCCGGCCGCGCCGCCGTCCTGTACGGTTTCATGAAAAACCTCTTTGCCGTCCTTCAGGACCGTCAGTTCAGCCTGAGGGATCCCCCTTGCCGGAAAAGTCTCCAAAAATGCCCGTAATTTTTCAAAATTCATCTGAAAATCCTCGCTTTTATTTGCTTTGGTCTTTTTCACACCTTATTATAAGCCAAAATATGAACACCGGATGAACAAAAAGCCCGCCGGCGGAAAATCGGAAACTTCCGAAATCCGCGGCGGGCGGCCGGTTCACCTTTCAGCACTGCATCTTATCGTGGATCTTTTCACCCATATCCTCGATCATCCGGGCCGTCTTTTTCATAAACCGGCGGGTCTCGCTCTTCCCGCCGATGACCATGCCGACTGCGCCGGCCACCACAATCCCGGTCAGAATCCCCATTGTCTTCACAGCTGATTTTTTCATGCTCTTTCCCCTTTTCTTTTTTCTTAGTTTGAAACCGGATGAACGGCTTTATGCGTTCAATCCTTTTTTACAATATTTTATTTTTTCCCGATGCTTTCCTCTTGCTTTTATTTTCAAAATATGGTATGATAGTGAAGAATGGAAAGGAGCGCGCAAATGGAACAAATCTACACCATTCCGGTCAATGAAGCCCTGGAGACCACCGCGGCCGACCCCGCTTGCGGTTGCCCCATGTGCCTGCTTTATCGAAAGCTGGAAGAAAACGAGCTGGATCTCATTTTGGGCGCTTCCATGATGGAGCCGGATGTCCGGATCCGCACCAATAAGGAGGGCTTTTGCCGGACGCATTATGACATGATGTTCGTCCGCAAAAACCGTCTTGGCATGGCGCTGACGCTGGAAAGTCATCTGGCCGAACTGGCCGGCGATCTGAAAGACGGCCCGCTCCGGAAACTGACCGGCAAGACCGGCGCAGGCGCGGCCAAGCGCATCAACGCGCTGGAAAAAAGCTGTTATGTCTGCTCCCGCGTGGACTTTCACTTTCAGCACATGGCCGAAACGCTGGTGTTGCTCTTCGCCGCAGACGATGAAGAGGAGCATTTTGCCGCCAAACTGAAGGCTCAGCCATATTTCTGCCTGCCGCACTACCGGCTGTTGCTGGAGATCGGCGCTGCCCACCTGAACAAGAAAAAAGCGGCCGGATTTACCGCCGTTTTAGGGGATGTGACAGAAAAATATCTGGCCGAACTGCAAAAGGACATCAGCTGGTTCTGCAAAAAATTCGATTACCGCTTTGACGCCGAACCGTGGGGAAACTCAAAGGACAGCGTGGAACGCGCCATCCGCTTCCTGCGCTCGGATATTCACCAGATCAAAGGAAAAGAGAAAGACAAAACGCCATGAAAGCCCTTGAGAAAAACGAACTGGCCGCGCTCATTCAGGGCGCGCTCCGGGTGGAAGAACGCCCGGACGGATCGCTCTGCCCGCACCGCTTCACCGAAAAACAGGAAAAATATTACGCCGAAAACACGGATTTCGGCGTGAAACTGACGGCCGGCACCAATATCCGGCTGGAATTTCTGACCGATTCCGATTTCTTCGTCTTTTCCTATGCCGTCACACAGGCTTCCAGCCGCCGCTTCTTCTATTTTGACATTTATGTGGACGGCGTTTTTACCCAGCGCGTCGGGCGTGAACAGGTCGAGGCCTTTGCCGGAACGATTTTTGAAAAAATGGGCGCCGGCACACACCGGGTAACGATCTATTTTCCGCCGCTGTTCACGGTTCTTGTCCGCGAGCTGTCCCTTGCCGGCGGCGCCACCGTCCGCCCCGTTCCCAAAAAACGCCGGATCTACATCCTGGGCGACTCCATTACACAGGGTTATGACGCGCGTTTCTCTTCCCAGACCTATGCCAATCTGCTGACCGACGCGCTGGATGCTCAGGGTGTGAACCAAGGCGTCGGCGGTGAAGTCTATCGCCCCGAAATGCTGGATGCCGATCTGCCCTACCGCCCCGACCTGATAAGTGTGGCGTATGGCTCCAACGACTGGGGACATTGGTCCTCTGCCGATGAAATGCGCGAAAAAGCCACCGCTTTTTACCGCGATCTGCGTAAAATCTATCCGCGTATTCCAATAATCTCCATCCTTCCTGTTTGGCGTGCCGACTGTATGCACACCACCGCCGTCGGTTCCTTTGAAGACGCCCGCCGGATCGTGCGCGAAGCGGCAGAGGCGGCCGGCGCGTTCATCGTGGACGGCATGAAACTGACCCCGCATGAACCCGCGGCTTACTCGGACGCTTTCCTGCATCCCAACGACCTCGGCTTCAAATTTTATGCCCAGGGGCTCCTCGCGGCCCTGCGCCCTTTGCTTTCGGAGTAAAACGATGCCGCAAAAATACGGAGAAATGATTGATCTGCTGGCGCTTCAAAAGGAGTTTATCCTGCGCCATCTGCGCCCCGGCGACACTGCCGTGGACTTTACCATGGGCAACGGGCACGACACGGCATTCCTCTCCCGCACCGTGGGGGAGACCGGCCATGTTTATGCCTTTGACATTCAAAAAGAAGCGTTGGAATCCACAAAGAAAACATTGACAGCCGAGGGCTGTCCCGAAAATTACACCCTCATCCACGATTCTCATCACCGGGTGGAAGCATATGTGAAAGAGCCCGTCCGGGCGGGTATGTTCAACCTGGGCTATATGCCCGGAAACGGCAACAAGGAACTGACCACCAAAAGGGAGACCACCCTGCCGGCCGTGGAAGCGGCCATCCGGTTGCTGGCCCCCGGCGGCGTGCTTCTGGTGGCGGTCTATCCCGGCCACGCGGAGGGCGAGGCGGAAGGAAACCTTCTTGCCGGCTATTTTGCCACGCTCAACCGGCGCGAGATCTGCTGTACGCAGATCCGAATCCTCAACTCGCCCACATCTCCCTACTTTACCGTGGTGGAGAAAAAATAAATCTGTTATCATTTTTTGGAGGTATATTATGTTTCGTCCTGAATTTCCCGATCCGCAGTTCCGCCGGGAGAACTGGGTCAACCTCAACGGTCCCTGGTCCTTCGCTTTTGACAAAGAAGACAACGGCGCGGACAAAAAATTTTTCGAGCGCACCTCTTTTGACGGCGTGATTGAAGTCCCCTTCTGCCCCGAATCCACCCTGTCCGGCATCGGCCATACCGACTTCATCAACGCCTGCTGGTATTCCCGTATTCTGGACATTCCCGAGCAGGCGCTTTCCGGCCGGGTGATGCTCCATTTCGGCGCAGTAGACTACGAGGCCACCGTTTATCTCAACGGCAAACGCGTCGGCAAGCACCGCGGCGGCTATATCGGCTTTGCCTTTGACATTACCGATTTTGTCACGGCCGGCGAAAATGTACTGGTCGTCCGCGCCCGCGACAACTGCCGCGACCCCATGATCCCCTCCGGCAAGCAGTGCGTAGACACCTATTCCCACGGCTGTTCCTACACCCGCTCCACCGGCATCTGGCAGACCGTGTGGCTTGAATATGTGCCGAAATCCTACATTAAATCCTTCAAATTCTATCCCGATATCGAAAACGGCACCGTCACCCTCTCGGCCGAGGTCGTGGGCAGCGGCAAACTGACCCTTTCCACCTCTTACGCCGGCAAGGACACCGGTTCGGTCAGTGGCGAAGTGACCGACGGCACCGTCATGATGACCCTTCCGCTCTCCGAACTGCACCTGTGGGAGGTCGGCGCCGGCCGCCTTTACGACGCGGTGCTGACCTTCGGCGAGGACAAGGTGTTCACCTATTTCGGTATGCGTGAGATCCGCGTGGACGGCCTCAAGGTCCGCATCAACGGCAAATCGGTCTATCAGCGGCTGGTGCTGGATCAGGGCTATTATCCGGACGGCATCTACACCGCCCGCGACGAACAGGCACTTATTCATGACATTGAGTTGTCGATAGCCGCCGGCTTCAACGGCGCGCGTCTGCATCAGAAAATTTTCGAGCCGCTCTTCCTTTACCATGCCGACCGGCTGGGTTACCTTGTCTGGGGCGAATTCCCCTGCTGGGGGCTGGATCACACGCAGTTCGGCGCCTTCTTCCCCTTCGCGGACGAATGGAGCGAGGAGGTCAACCGCGACTTCAACCATCCCGCCCTCATCGGATGGTGCCCCTTCAACGAAACATGGGATGTAAACGGCTGTATCCAGAGAAACGAAATTCTGGAGTGGGCCTATAAACTGACCAAGCTGATGGATCCCACCCGCCCCGTCATCGACACCAGCGGCAACTACCATGTCGTCACCGACATTTACGATCTGCACAACTACAAGCAGGATCCGGTGCTCTTCAAGACCGAGCTGGACAAACTGAAAGAAGGCATTGTCTGGGATCCGAACATCCGTCACGCTCAGCCGCTCAAATGGGATACCAAACAGCCGATGTTCATGTCCGAATACGGCGGCATCCGCTGGTCGAAGAAGAGCGGATGGGGTTATGGCGAAGCGCCCAAGACCGAAGAGGAATTCCTGGAGCGCTACAAGGGTCTGACCGACGCACTGCTCGATAACCCCTGCATTTTTGCCTTCTGCTACACCCAGCTCTACGATGTGGAACAGGAGCAAAACGGTCTTTACACCTACGAGCGCGAGCCGAAATTCGATATGTCCTTCTTCAAAAAGGTCAACAGCCGCAAGGCCGCCATTGAAGAGGAATGACTGTCCGCCCCGGAAACGGGACGCGAAAAGCAACAGGCATCCGGAATCCGGATGCCTGTTGCTTTTTTGTTATCCGTCCCGCCGTAAAGAAAGCGGCGCAAGAAATTCCGTGGCGTCTCCTGTCATCGTAGCCGCTCCCGGCAAGCAAGGCCTCCGCCGCCCGGCGGGGGCCCCGGATTTTCTGATCAGCGGATATTGCCGACCGTGCGGGGATAGAGAATGACATCCCGGATGTTCTTCACGCCGGTCACATACATAATAAGGCGCTCAAATCCAAGGCCGAAGCCGCCGTGCGGCACCGAACCGAAGCGGCGCAGATCCAGATAGTCGCGGTAATTGTCAAGATTCATACCGCGGCGTTCCATTTCGGCCGTCAGCTTGCCATAGTCGCTTTCGCGCTCGCTGCCGCCGATGATTTCGCCCACGCCGGGCACCAGCAGATCGGCCGCGGCCACGGTTTTTCCGTCCGGATTCTGCTTCATATAAAACGACTTGATCTCGCGGGGATAGTTGATGAGGAAAACGGCCCGGCGGCAGACCTTTTCGGCAATATAGCGTTCGTGTTCGGTCTGCAGATCACAGCCCCACTCCACCGGATAATTGAAGTTTTCGCCCGAATTTTGGAGCAATTCAATGGCCTTGGTGTAGTCCATCACGGCAAAAGGCGCGGAAATGAGATCGCTCAGTTTCGTGTGCAGCCCTTCTTCAAAGTGCGCCTCAAAGAAATTCATCTCCTCCGGGCACAACCGGAGCAGTTCGCCGATCACATATTTGAGCATATCCTCGGCCAGGCGGAGCACATCGGGCAGTTCGGCAAAAGCCACCTCCGGCTCAACATGCCAGAATTCTGCCACATGGCGGGGGGTATTGCTGTTTTCGGCACGGAAACTGGGCCCGAAAGTATAAATCTTGCCCATGGCCATGGCCGCCACTTCTCCCTCCAGCTGACCCGATACCGAGAGCCCGGCGCGCCGGCCGAAAAAGTCATGGCTGTAATAATCCTCCGCGCTCTTATACTCGGTGGAATAGCCGATGGTGCTCACCTGGAACATCTCGCCTGCGCCCTCGCAGTCGCTGGCCGTGATGAGCGGCGTGTTGATATAAACAAAGCGGTGCGCCTGGAAATACCGGTGAATCGCCGCGGCCAGTACCGAGCGCACACGCAAAATGGCGTTGAAAGTATTGGTGCGGGTCCGCAGGTGCGGAATGGTGCGCAGATATTCCAGCGTGTGGCGTTTTTTCTGGAGCGGATATTCCGGCGGGCAATCACCCACCAGCGTCACTTCCTCGGCATTGATCTCGGGCACCCCCTGCCGTCCTTCCACCGCCGTGCCGATCACGCGAACGGCCGCGCCCAGTTTCATGACCGGGTCGATCTCCAGTGCGCCGGACTTGTCCAGCACCACCTGCAGATGTCTAAGGGAGGTCCCGTCGTTCAGTTCGATAAAAGCCACATTCTTGGAATCCCGGGCCGTGCGAACCCAGCCGCACACCGTTACCTTTTGCCCGATCAGTTCGGGACGGTCAAAAAGTTCCCCTATGTCCAGATGCTCCATGTTCTTCCTCTCTTTTCAGGCCGCGGTATCGCGGCAATTTCCCATACGGAACGAAAGACGGCTTCGCGCTTTCGTTCCTTTTTATGATAGCTTTATTGTAGCATACGCCCCCCGCTTTGTCAATATTCAATCTTCTCCGGACAGCGGCAAAAACGCCGCAATGGGGGTTTTGTAATCCTTGCCCGCCGACGCGTAATCAATCAGCCGCACCGGGCGTCCGTCTTTACTGGTAAGCTCCAGAAAAATCCGGGGCGTCACACCGGGAATTTCTTTCCTTAGCCGGATAAAAGGCAACCTTTCCCCTTCTTTTTGGGAAAAGCAGAAGGGTCCTTCGGCCGGCGTGCCGGTCCGGCCGTCGGCGGCCAGCACCAGCGGACCGTAACTAAAAGAGATATACCGCAGACAAGCGGGATCAAAAGGCGCGGGAACGGCCACGGTCCCCTCATAGCGCTCATCGTTGTGATAAATCACCGTGTCCTCAAACGGGAGCGGCCGATGCGCCTTCACTTCCATCGGAAGGGAAAGCCGGATCCGCACGCGCGATGCCGTCGGGCGCAGAACGGCATACCCGTCCCGGGCGCCCAGATGCGTGCCGCCTTCTGCCAGAAGCGTATAGTGTCCCTGCGTAAAAGACGGGATCCGGCAGTAAATTTCACCCGAAAAATCCGCCCCCAGTTCAAAGGTCATCAGAATATCTCCCTCAACGGGATAGTTTGTCTCACATTCAAAGGTCCGCGCCTGCCCCTTATGGGAGAATTTCACCCGGCCGGGAAGATACTGGCTCACCACCAGGTTTTCCCCCTCGCACATCAGCGCACTCTGCACGAAAACGCCCAACCCCGCGCCGCCGATGGCGGCACAGCAACCGTAATATGTGCCGTCCGGCAAAAGCTGAAATCCGCCCACCTGCCGGCCGCGCCGCGAGGGCAAAAGCGGGCTGTAACTGTCAAAGGGCAACAGCGTGCGGATCAGTCCCGGATACATTTCCCGATATTTTTCATCCCCGCCCAAAAGCCGTCCGGTATTGACCGCCCCCAGATAAGCGTTATGAAAAGAGCGCTCCATGCAGTCGGCAAACACCGCCTCGCCGGTGATCGTATAAAGCTGCCCAAAAAGCCTCATCAGCGTCACCGTCACACAGGTTTCCTCGCTGATTCCCTCATAGGGGACCGTCTGGCGGTATCGGGAAAAATCCAGCAGCTCATGCGTCACACCTGCGCTTCCGATCACAGTATAATCGGAATCCAACAGGCTTTTTGCAAAATTCACCAGCGGCTGCCGGTATTTTTCTTTTCCCGTGACGCGGTAATATTCGCCCATTCCGATAAAGAAAGAGGTCAGTTCATAGGCTTTCGGCACTCCGTACTGATACGGATAACACTTGTTTTCCAACGCCAGCTTCAAAACATCAATACCCCGTGCGCCGCCGGATTCCAGAATCTCTCCGGCAAAATCCAGGCAACTGCGCGCCCCCGTGATCCGATAGACCGCCATGGCCGCCTCTATAAAAGAGGAAGAGTTGATACCCAACCAGAAGCGCGAGCTTTCGGGCACCGGAATTTTTCCGGCCCCCACACCGACATGACGGGTAATATCCGACAGACATCGAAGGCAAAACCGGGCGATTTCCCCTTTGAGTGTCGCGTCACGGCAGACCTCAAAAAAGGAAGCCATTCCGATCAGCACATATTTCCGCCCCCATAAATCCCAGCCGTCATATTCCCTCTCCCGCCGGTAAGAAGAGACCCGGCCGTCCGGATCGGAGAGGGTCAGCATTTCCCGCACGGTCTCCTCAAGCCGTGCGTAAAGTGCCGCGTCCTTCGTCATATGATAAAGAAGCGTCGCTCCGCGCATACTTTTGCCCCAGTATTCTCCGCGCCAGCCGAGATTTTCACTGTCTTTTTGCACCCGGAACTGGTCCGCAAAGCGGTGCCAGAGCGCCGCGTCGCCATATTGCATCTCAAAAAGAAGCCGGGCAGTCTCTTTGATTTTTGCGCCATACTGATATTCGGCGTTTTCCAAAAATGTTCGTGCCATTTCTCCTCCTGACTCCCCGGAAAGCCGGGGCGGATTCTCTTTTCTCTCATTATACCTGTCCGGTTTTTTCCTGTCAACCCAAACGAAAAATCCGGCGTGAAACAGGAAAATCTACCGTCTTTTGTTTAAAATATACAAAAATTTGGGCCGCAGTTTTCGCGCATTTCGTGACAATTCTCATTGACAAACCGGCATTTTTTTGATACAATATTTGCAACTTCAAACTTTAGCGAGGTAAAGAGATGATGACGGGCACTTTCACAACCGGCTTTTTTGCACAGTCTGCGACTGCGCTTTCTTGCCATGCCGCGTCCTTTTCTTCTGCCTGCCCGGCCGAAACACGCACGGGCAGAACCGCGTTTGCTATGATGAATCTTGTAATGGGTATTGCGCTGGCAATATCCATTTTTGTTTTGCTGCTGGGCCTTATTCTGAACATTCGACTGGTACTGGTAGTTGTATCCATTTGCATACTGATTCTCCATCCTTATTTAAATAAGATGTTTCCGACTCAACGGTCTGTCACACCCAATCGGTGATGCCAATGATATCAAAGAGGGCGGGAAACATCCCGTCCTCTTTTTTATAAATTCTATTTTCCGGAGGTTTCACATGAAAAGATTTGTCACAACAGTACTCTGCGCGGCGCTCGTTTTCTCGTTTGTTCTGATCTTCGCTTCCTGCGGGCAGAAGAACTATGCCGCCAAAAACACGGAATTCTACATCGGCGCGTCCGGCCCGCTGACCGGCGGTGCTTCGGTCTACGGTATCGCGGTGGAAAACGCGGCTAAAATGGCCGTGGAAGAGATCAATGCGGCCGGCGGCGTGAACGGCGTCAAGCTGAAATTCGTCATGATCGACGACAAGCACGATGCTTCCAATGTCAGCGCAAACTACACCAAAATGTTTGAGGAAGGTATGCAGGTCGCACTCGGTTGCGTCACCACGCAACCCTGTCTGGAGTTCAAGGCCCTCTCCCACGAGGACAATCTCTTCTTCCTCACCCCTTCCGCTTCTGCGGATGCCGTGGTGGAATATGACAACGCCTATCAGATGTGTTTTGCCGATAACAAACAGGGCGCCAAAGCCGCCGAATATGTGCTTGCCAACTGCATGGGCAAGAGCGTCGGCGTGCTGTACCGGGCCGACGACGCCTACTCCACCGGCATCCTTTCCGAGTTTGAAAAGGGCCTTGGCGGCATGAGCATTGTCAAAACTTCCTTTACCGGCAACACGGTGGCTTCTTTCGCCTCCCAGATCGAGCAGCTCAAAAACTGCGATTTCATCTTCCTCCCGATCTATTCCGCACCGGCCGCCCAGTTCATGACCGAGGCCAAGAACACCGTAAAGCGGGATGCGATCTACTACGGCTGTGACGGACTGGACGGCATCGACACCTCAGTGGAAGGCTTTGACATCAATACCATTCCGCAGGAAGTTTCCTTCCTTTCTCATTTCAATTCCAAGGCAACCGAGGGCGCGGCCAAAGATTTCATCGACAAATACACCAAAAAATACGGCACGGCCACGCTCAATCAGTTCGCCGCCTCCGCCTATGACTGTGTCTATGCCATCGCCAAGGCACTTGAAAAGGCCAATGTCAGCGTCACCGCCTCGCCCAGCGAGGTCTGCGATGCCCTCAAGGGCGTTTTCCAGGGCGGTTTCACCTTCTCGGGCGTCACCGGCACCGATATCACCTGGGACGCGTCCGGCTTCGTAAAGAAGGGGGCCACCAAGTTCACGGTCAAAGGGAAGGATAACTGACCTCGCCGAGAGTTCCAAGTAACGGCGAAAAGCCCGCCGGCGCACACGCCGGCGGGCAAGGCCGGACAGAAGGGTTATATACGGAATGGATATTTTAAACACCATCATCAACGGACTGAATGTCGGCGTCATTTACGCGATGATCGCCCTTGGGTATACCATGGTGTACGGCATTGCCAAAATGCTGAACTTTGCCCACGGCGACATCATCATGGTCGGCGGCTTCACCATCTGCGTTTTCTGCTCACTGAGCGCTTCCCTGCCCATGTTTTTCGCGGCGGTGATCCTCTCAGTGCTTTTCTGCGTCCTTTTGGGCGTCACTGTGGAAAAAGTCGCCTACAAACCCCTGCGCGGGGCCTCCCCGCTGGCAGTTCTCATCACCGCCATCGGCATCAGTTATCTCCTGCAGAGCCTGGCGCAGATCATTTTCGGCTCGGCGCCGAAGTTCGTCCGGGTGCCCGAACTCGGCGTGTGGCGTCTTGGGGCGCTGAATCTCAAGGTCTCCACCGTTGTCACGCTTTCCGCCTCGCTTCTGGTCATGGTGGCGCTCACACTCTTCATCCGGTTTTCCAAGACCGGCCGCGCCATGATTGCGGTTTCCGAAGATAAAGGGGCGGCCAGTCTCATGGGCATCAATGTCAATGCCATTATCACCGTCACTTTTGCCATCGGTTCGGCACTGGCAGCGCTCTCCGGGCTCTTTTATCTGCTTCAGTCCCCCTATATGAACAACACCTTCGGTGCCATGCCCGGCATCAAGGCTTTCACGGCGGCCGTCATCGGCGGCATCGGGTCGATCCCCGGCGCCATGGTCGGCAGTCTGGTTCTGGGCATGATCGAAAGCGTCTGCGATGCCGTTCCGCCGATCACCCCCTATAAGGATGCCATTGAATTTTCCATTCTCATCGTCATCCTGCTCTTTAAACCGACCGGCATTCTGGGCAAAAAGAAAAGGGAGAAGGTGTAAGGATGAAAAAACGATCGGATATTTTCAGAAGGATCCCCTTCAAGCGTTATATCAACTATTTGGCCGTGGCCGCCGTCATGCTTGTTTTTGGTGTGCTGGCCGCCGCCGGCGGGCTTAAATCCTCCGGCTCCATTCTGCTTGAGAAAATTGCCATCAGCATCATTCTTTCGGTGTCGCTCTCTCTCGTGGTCGGCTTCCTCGGGGAGCTGTCGCTGGGCCACGCTGGCTTCATGTGCGTCGGCGCCTATCTGGGCGGTATCACCGCCAAATTGCTTGCACCTCGCATCGGAAACGGCCTGCCGACCTTCCTCCTTGCTCTTTTGGTCGGCGCGTTTTGTGCCGGCGTGCTCGGATTTGTCATCGGCCTGCCCGCCCTGCGGCTCAAAGGCGACTATCTGGCCATCGTCACGCTGGCCTTCGGCGAAATTGTCAAGGTGCTGTTTCAGCAATCCGCCTTCTTCGGCGGAAATTTGGGATTGACCACTCCCAAATACGGCACCGGCGTCCTCTCCAAGCAATATTTCTTTCTCATTGCCTTTCTCATGGTGCTCCTTTCGCTTGCCGTGGTGCAAAATCTTATGCGTAGCAAGCACGGCCGCGCGATCACGGCCATCCGCGACAACGAGATCGCCGCGCGCGCCACGGGCATTGATGTCACCCGATATAAGCTTTTGGCCTTCATCGTCTCGGCCTGTCTGGCGGGCATTGCCGGCGTGCTGTTCAACTACACCAATTCCACCGTGCAGGCCGAAAAATTCGGCTATAACTATTCCATCGAGATTCTGGTAATGGTGGTGCTCGGCGGTATGGGCAACATCAACGGCTCCATTCTTTCGGCCGTGCTCATCACCTTCCTCAACACCCGCCTCCAGACCGTACTCACCGGCGAGCTGGCCGTGCTCAAGGATATTCTGTACGCGCTCATTCTGGTGCTGATTGTTATTTACAACAATGCGCCGGCACTCAAAAATTTCCGGGAAAAATACAGCCTGCGCAAACTGTTTGAAAAACTCCAGCGTCACGGAAACGACCCGGCCCGCGTCAAGGACGATGCGGCCAACTGGGATGTCATCCCCACCAAGATTCCCATGGACGAGGTACTTTCGGTCGATCTGACGGCACAGACCGATTACACGCCCGATAAACCCACGAAAGGAGGAAAATGACCGTGAGTGAATCCATTGTTCTGGAGACCCGCGATCTCGGCATTTCTTTCGGCGGGCTGAAGGCCGCCCAGCACATCGACCTGTCCGTCCGGGAGGGAGAAATTTACGGCCTCATCGGCCCCAACGGCGCGGGAAAGACCACCATCTTCAATCTTCTGACCGGGGTTTATCTCCCCACCGAGGGCGATTTCTTTCTTTGCGGGAAATCGTTGCGCGGGCAAAAGCAGGAGCAGATCTGTCACAGCGGCATCGCCCGCACTTTTCAGAACATCCGTCTTTTCAACAACATGACGGTCGTCCGCAATGTTATGGTCGGGCTTCACAATCAGCCCGAATTTCGTTGCTCCCTTTTGGAAAGCCTCCTGCGCCTGCCCCGGCATTTCCGGGTGGAAAAGGCCATGCGCGCACGCGCCAAGGAACTGCTTGCCATTTTCGGATTGCTGGAGGAACGCAATACGCTGGCCTGCAATCTGCCTTACGGTAAACAGCGCAAGCTGGAGATCGCACGGGCGCTGGCCACCAATCCCAAACTCCTTTTGCTGGATGAACCGGCCGCCGGCATGAACCCGCACGAGACCGCCGAGCTGATGGAGACCGTGCGCCTCCTGCGGGACCGCTTCGGTGTCACCGTATTGCTCATTGAGCATGATCTGAAATTTGTGGCCGGCCTTTGCGACCGGGTCACGGTGCTCAATTTCGGCACGGTGCTCAGCGAAGGCACCGTCAACGAGGCTCTCAACGATCCCGAAGTCGTGCGGGCCTACATCGGCAAATGAAAGGAACTCAAAATGGCATTGCTTGAAGTAAAGGACCTGCGCGTCAGCTATGGCGTCATCGAGGCCATCAAGGGCATCTCCTTTGAAGTGAACGAGGGGGAGATTGTCACCCTCATCGGCGCCAACGGTGCCGGCAAAACCACCACCATGCAAAGCATCATGGGGCTGATCCATCCCAAAAGCGGCACGATCACCTTTGACGATGCCGACATTTTCGGGATGTCCACTCACAAGATCCTGCGTCTGGGCATGACGCAGGTCCCGGAAGGCCGCCGGATCTTTTCCGAACTTACGGTCTACGAAAACCTGCTCATGGGTGCTTACATCGAAAAAAACCGGGAAAAGATCAAAAAAGATATGGAAGAGATTTATGAAATCTTCCCCCGGCTCTACGAGCGCCGCACGCAGGTGGCGGGCACGCTCTCCGGCGGCGAACAGCAAATGCTGGCCATGGGCCGGGCCATGATGTCCCACCCGCGGCTCCTCATGCTGGACGAACCCTCCATGGGTCTTTCCCCCCTCCTGGTGGATCAGATTTTTTCCATGATCAAGAAATTTCATGATAACGGCACCACCATTCTGCTGGTCGAGCAGAACGCCGGCAAATCGCTGGCCATCTCGGACCGGGCCTATGTGCTGGAGACCGGCAGGATCGTGCTTTCGGGCACCGGCCGGGAACTCATGGAAAGTGAAGAAGTCAAAAAAGCGTATCTCGGCACCTGATAAAACCGTTTTCGGCCGGAAATTTTTGCGTACGGGAGTTGACATTTATCCTTTCGTGTGCTACAATATATTTAAATAGATATCTGCAAAGAAACGGAGATACAGCAATGAAAAGAATCACCACTCTTGAAACCAGAAACCTTTGCGAGAGCGCAAAGAACGGCGGATGCGGCGAATGCCAGACATCATGCCAGTCCGCTTGCAAAACCAGCTGCGGCGTTGCCAATCAGTCCTGCGAGCAGAAGCCCGAAAAGAACTGAACGCGAAAAAAAGTGCCGTCGACCGACGGCACTTTTTTCTGTCCGAAAAAGAAAAGGAGGGAGACTCCCTTGGTACATTCCTATCAACTGAACGGTTATCGTATCGTACTGGACACCTGCTCCGGTGCGGTTCATGCGGTGGACGAGGTGGCCTATGACATGATTGGGCGCTTCCCCGACACCCCGCGGGATGAGATCGTCGCCGGACTGCTGGAGAAATATAAAGACCGCCCCGATGTCACGCGGGCGGAACTGGAATCGCTTTACGAGGATATCGCGGCGCTCCAAAAGAGCGGCTCGCTTTTCACGCCCGATACCTTCGGCGACATGGCCGGCACGCTCAAAGAGCGCTCCGGCAATGTGGTCAAGGCGCTGTGCCTTCATGTGGCGCACACCTGCAACCTCAACTGCTCCTATTGCTTTGCCAGTCAGGGCAAATATCACGGCGAACGGGCGCTCATGAGCCTTGAGACCGGTAAAAAGGCCATTGATTTTCTTCTTGCCAACTCCGGCACGCGCCGGAATCTGGAAGTGGACTTTTTCGGCGGCGAACCGCTGATGAATTTTGAGGTCGTCAAGGGCATCGTCGCCTATGCGCGCTCGGCGGAAAAGGCGCACGGCAAAAACTTCCGCTTCACACTGACCACCAACGGAATGCTCATTGACGACGAGGTGATTGATTTTGCCAACCGGGAAATGAGCAATGTGGTGCTGAGTCTGGACGGCCGGCGCGAAATTCATGACGCCACACGGGTGGACTATGCCGGGCACGGCAGTTACGACCGTATTGTGCCGAAATTTCAGAAGCTGGTGGCCGCCCGCGGCAATAAAAACTACTATATGCGCGGCACTTTCACGCACAAAAACCCCGATTTCACCAAAGATGTGCTGCACATGGCCGATCTTGGTTTTACCGAGCTGAGCATGGAACCGGTTGTGGCCGCTCCCGACGATCCCATGGCGCTGACGCCGGAAGATATCGAGGTCGTCAAAAAGGAATACGAAAAGCTGGCCGTTGAAATGCTCCGGCGGGAAAAGGAAGGCCGCGGCTTTACTTTCTACCATTATATGATCGACCTCAAGGCCGGCCCCTGCGTGTACAAGCGTATTTCCGGTTGCGGCTCGGGCACGGAATACATGGCCGTCACCCCGTGGGGCGATCTTTATCCCTGCCATCAGTTCGTGGGTGAAAAGGCCTACCGCCTGGGCGATCTCACGCACGGCGTGACCAACGAGGCACTGCGCGAGGAATTTCGCGCCTGCAACGCCTATGCCCGCCCCGAATGTGCCGATTGCTGGGCCAAGCTCTATTGCTCCGGCGGTTGCGCCGCCAATGCTTTTCACGCCAGCGGCTCCATCCGCGGCGTTTACAAGCCCGGCTGTGAACTCTTCCGCAAGCGGATCGAATGCGCCATCATGATCAAGGTCGCCGAAGAGACCGACGGGAAAAACAGATCATGAACACCCCCGTCTACGATTTTCTCTGCCGCTACCGGGAAAAAGACCCCGTAAGGCTTCATATGCCGGGACACAAGGGCGTGCCGCGACTGGGCTGCGAACCGTTGGATCTCACCGAGATCCCCGGCGCGGATTCGCTTTTCGAGGCCGAGGGCATTCTCCTTGAGAGCGAAGAGAACGCCACCCGGCTTTTCGGC
>CAJJIY010000020.1 GCA_905187695.1 uncultured Eubacteriales bacterium
CGGCGCGCCGCATCTTCACGGCATTCTCATAGCTCACATTGCCGTCCACCTCAATCGGCAGGTCCGCAAAACCGCTTTCCGCAAGAAACCGTTTAACCCGGCCGGTTTTTTCTATACTGCCCAGCACCAGTTTCTGCCCGGCAAATCCCGGGTTGACCGTCATCACCAACACGCCGGAAAGCAGCGGAAGCAGTTCCGTCAATACCGTAAGGGGCGTGGCCGGACAAAGCGCCGACAACGCGCCCGCACCGGTTTCCCGCACAGCCTGTACGGCACGGGTCACATGGGCGCTGGATTCGGCGTGAATACTGCAAAGATCTCCTTTTCCAAGGGCAAGCCAGCCGATTTTTTCTTCCGGTCGCTCTACCATCAGGTGAATATCCAACGGAATCCGTGTGGCCTTTTTAATTTGCCGGACAAAATCGGTTCCCAGCGTCAGATTCGGCACGAAATGCCCGTCCATGAGGTCAATATGAAGATATTCCACGCCCTCTTTTTCAAAAATTCTCAGTTGCTGCTCCAGATGCAAAAAATCACAGCACATGAGCGAGGGCGACAGCATTGCTTTTTTCATTTTTTCTCCTTCTTCTCAGGGTTCGTCCCCGGTCAAAATCATTTTCTGATAATACGCGCCCTCTTTGATCAGTTCAAAGGCCTTTTGACCCTGACTAAGCGGGAAGCGGTGCGTAATGAGTTTTTCCGGATGGATTTCACCGGTGGCCATGGCCGCCAGCGCTTCGTGCCAATCATTTACCTTTTCTCCGAAATCGGAATTCCAACTGCCCGAAATTGTCAGTTGCTTCCGAAGGATCTGCGCATAGTCCTCTTTTTGAAGCGTCAGATCCCGCCCGGCGTTGCCGACCAGCACAATGTGACCAAATGCTTTTACATTCCGGACGGCTCCCGAGAAAGCCGCTCCCGCGCCGCTGGCCTCCAGAACCGCATCCGCTTTTTCCTGCCCGTCATAGACCGAAAAGCCCAGTGAAACGGCCTGCGCCAGCCGCTTTTCTCTGACATCAAAGAAAAGAATTTCGTCGGCTCCCATCGTGCGCGCCCACATTCCGCAAAGCATCCCGATGGTCCCGGCCCCGTAGATCAGCACCGTGTCTCCCTTGCGGATACCGGCTTTTTTTACGGCGTGCAAACAAACCGCAACCGGTTCCGTCATAGCACCCGCTTCAAAAGTGACCGCCGTCGGGAGCGGCACCAGATTTTTCTTTTTTACGGCCAATAGATCCTGCATACCGCCATCCCGCCGTGAGCCGTAATAATCATAATGAACGCAGTTGGCATACTGTTCCCGGCGGCAGAACTCGCACTTGCCGCACGGAAGGATCGGAAAAACGCAATACCGGCCACCCACGAGCGAGGAATCCGCCGCATCCTCCACCACACCCGAAAATTCATGACCCAAAACAATGGGGTAATAATAAGCTTTTCCTGAAAAGACCCGCGGCAGATCGCTCCCGCAGATCCCGCATGCTTTCACGCGAAAAAGAACCTCATCCTCGAAAAAAGAAGGAACCGGCGCTTCCTTTGGGCAAACGCGCCCGTCTTCATAAACCGTCAGCTTCATTTTTTCTCCTTTCCAAGCACAACCGTAACGGTGCTTCTATTGTAGCGTCCCGTTCAAACTCCGTCAAGAAACGGCGATTATCTTGACATTCAATCAATAATATGCTATAATTCAATCATACAAAATCAAAATCAATCAAGGAGAAATGCGATGTTTGGCAGTGAACGGCAGGAACAGATCTTGTCCTATCTGAAAGAAAAAAAGACGGTCAGCGTCAAAAAGCTGACCGAACTCTTTTATATTTCGGAAGCCACCGCACGGCGGGATCTTCTGGCGCTGGAAAAAGCCGGGCAATGCCGCCGGGTCTTCGGCGGTGCCTTTCTTTCCGGCGGCGCGGATACGCAGGTACCGCTTTTTGTGCGTGAACGGGAGGACGAGGCAGAAAAAAACAAACTGGCGGCCATGGCAGCCGCCTATCTGCGGGATGGGATGGTACTTTTCCTGGACGGCTCTTCCACCGTGTGGCACCTTCTGCCTTATCTGAAGGAGAAAAAAGACCTCATTGTAATCACAAACGGTCTGAATCTGGCAACGGCACTCTGTGATACCGATATAAAAACCTATGTGATCGGCGGCCTGTTGCTTGGAAATTCCGCCGTTCTGACCGGCCCGCTTTCGGAACATTCGGCCGATGCTTTTCGCGCGGATCTTGCCATTCTTTCCTGCAAAGGCATGGATGCGGAAGGAAGGCTGACCGATACTTCCGAGAGCGAAACCGAACTGCGCCGCCGTTTTTTGGCCAATTCCAAGCAAAAGCTGGTGCTCCTGACCCGGCAAAAACTCGGAAAATCCTATCTCCATCTGCTTTGTCACAAAGAAGATGTGGACGCCGTGCTGACGCTGCCGGATGCTACCGGAAAATAAAAAGCGCAAAGCTTTGCTTTGCGCTTTTTATTTGGCACCGGCTTTGGTCAGCACAGCCACCACCGTGCGGAAAAGAATTCTGATATCCAGACCCACAGATTGGTGTGCCACATAATAAAGTTCCATCCATTGCCGCTGCCCGTCACTGTAGCAGGCTTCGTTCCGGGCATAGGCCTGCCAAAAGCCGGTCAGCCCCGGTTTGACCGAAAGGAACGCTTTTTGTTCCTCGGGCGTATAGTGCTTTTGCAATTCGTCACGAAGGATCGGCCGCGGGCCGACCAACGACATATTGCCAAGAAGCAGTATGTTGAAAAAAAGCTGGGGCAATTCATCTATGGAAGTACGGCGCAGTATGGCCCCGAAACAGCGAGTTCCGTCACCCGGCCGCCGATACCCGATCAGGCGCGGGTCATCTCCCAACTTGTATTCCTGGCGGTAAAGCGCCAACTCTTCCGGCGACAGCACCAGGGAAAGATCGGCCGCGTCCTGCCGCATCGTGCGAAACTTCAGCACCTTGATAATCTTGCCGTTCCTGCCCATCCGCTCCTGCAGGAAAAAAGGATTGTGTCCGGTCCGGGCAAAAATCAAAAGAGCCGTGAGAAGTGATACCGGTAAAAAAAGCACGGTGAGGAAGAAAGAAAGAAAAATATCCGCCATGCGTTTGAAAAACGCATAGGCACACCCCGGCCGTCGCCTTTTCCGGCCGGGGCTTTCCAAAGTAACGCCTTTTTTTCTCAAAGCTGTCTCCTTATCCGGGAAATCAGTTTTTTCCGTCGGTCAATGCTTTTTCGTTCTCAAGTGTCTTTGTTTCGGCTTTTTTCTTTTTGGTTTTCGGTTTGCGCGGGGTCTTTTTGCGGTTCTGAATCGTAGCATAGGCGAAAATGCCGGCTATCACCACGCTGACGACAAAAATGCACCACAGGAAATATTTATCCTGAATACTGGGTTTGGCCACCTGCCAGATGCCGAAGGCACAAAGCAGAATATAAAGGCAAAGCCCCCAGAGCGGGATCTTTTTCTTGCTTTCGGTGCCGTGGGTCAGATAGGCGTGCACGATCTCCACCACGCCCCGTGCCCAGAAAGCCAGGCCGAAAACCGAGCAGACCGCCAGCTTGGAAAGCACCGGCACATCAAACCACTGCTGGCAGGTCTGTCCCACCACCGTCAGAAGAAGCAACGCCACTTCGCCGATCTCAAAGACCTGCAACGTTCCGCGATAGCGTGCCACCAGCGGAAACAGGGCAAAAATCACATACATCAGCAGCACCACGGCCGCCAGCAGATGCAGAATGTCACGGGCAAAGGTGAAATTCTTTACTTCCAGTGCCCCCAGCAGCATCACAACAGCCAAAAGCGTCACCAGAATACAGACTACCATGGTGAAGATCCAGTTTTTCATCAGTTTTTCCATTGTTACCTCCCAATCGGGCGTTTCCCGCCCCTGCAAAGAGAAATTTATTGATCAAAACGGCCACCCGGCCGATCCAACGAAAAGAGTCCCCGAATGAGGAAAAAGAGCGCGGCCAAGGCAAGCAACACCCCGGCAAACAGAAAGATAATCAGGTAGAGCGCCGTCACGCTCAACGCAAAAGTGTGAAGACTTTCGCAAATGAGATTCCGCAACCGGTCGTCAAAGATCGCCGTTACAGCGGAAAACAAAAACACCAAAAGGACAAACAGGAACAGCCCCCCCACCGACTGCCGCAGATCCGACAGCGAGACATACGCACCCAGCGAAAGGAAAAGAAGCAACACGCAACCGATGATTTTTGCCGGAATACCGGTATGCGCCGCCGAAAAAACTTCACGCGGGAAAGCAAGCACCGCCCTCAGGAACGCAAGCGGTCCCGCCCCGGTGGCTTCCAGTTCCGAAACAGAAGTCAAAAAGGGCTCAAAACATCCGGCAAAAAGGCAACGCGTCACCACAAACACGGCAAACAACACCATGGCGGCCGGGAAAACGGCAAAAAAGAAGTTGCCAAGGATCGCCACCGGATTGCGCGGATTATAGGAATGTTCTACAAAGCCAAGTTCGCCTTCCGGGTCGTGCAGAGTCAAAAAGCAAAAATCGCCCACGCGGTGAAAAGAGAGCACCGCAGCAGTCAGATGGCCGAATTCCCGCAAAGGTGTCGGCAGAAAATGCGCACCCACCAGGAGTTTTTCTCCGCTCCGGTCCCCGACCAGCCGGCAAAACAGCCAATCACAAAGCGAGAGCGCAAGGCCAAAGGAAAGGATCGGCCCCAGTGTGTACAGCAACAACTTCAGAAAATATCCCAAAAACTCCATGGCTCCCCTTTCGTTTTTTTACCGTGGAAAAAATATGATTCACATCATCCTTTTCGATTAAAGATCCGGATTCAGATAATATCCGGTGCTCCGGCCGGACAAAATGAGAAGTCGCCCGCCAATGGTGCCCGCTTTTTCATTAATCCTTTTGACTGTGCTGAAAATATTGCTTCTGGAAACCCCCGAAACTTTTGAAAGTTCATCGGTGGAGAGCGGCCCGTAGCAAAGAATCAGCGCACGCAGTAAAGAAAGTTCGCTACGGCCCAACGGCAGAAAATATCCAAGGTAACGGACGCCGTTTTTTTCATTTTTAAGATACGAAGAAGAATCCATCATACCGTTTTCCTTTCTTCCGGGCAGATGCAAACGCTTGACAAACCGCCGGAAAGGGTGTATAATAGCCCCGTAACTTTGCCAAACGGCCGCGCGGTATGTTGCCGAAAGGTATTACCGTGAGGAAAGTCCGGGCTTCAAAGGGCAGGATAGCTGATAACATCAGCCGCAGGTGACTGCCGGGAAAGTGCAACAGAAATAAACCGCCCGCAAGGGTAAGGATGGAAAGGCGAGGTAAGAGCTCACCCACTCCTATGGTAACATAGGTTTGCTGTAAACCCTATCCGAAGCAACACCGTTTGGGGGTGGCCGGCCCGGCGTAGGCCCCCGGGTGGCGCGGGAGCGATCCCGAAGCGCCGCGGCGACGCGGCGCGCAGATAGATGGCCGTTCAAGACAGAACCCGGCTTATCGGCAAAGTTACCCTCAAAAGGCTGCCGCCTTCGCGGCGGCCTTTTCTTTTGGGCAGACCCTTCACGGCAAAAAGCCGTACGGTTTCTGCCGCGAGGGGCGAAACGGGCGGCGTGCCCGCTCAGTTGTAGTCTGCGAATTCGTCCTCGCCGCCGTCTCCCTCGTCTTCACCCGCCGTCATCCGATCCAGATATTCCTGCGCTTTGGGAAGGAGTTTTCTCGGCTTATTGCCGTCCGGCGGGCCAACCAATCCCAGTTGTTCCATCCGGTCGATCAGTTTGGCCGCGCGGCCATAGCCGACGCCCAGACGCCGTTGCAGGAGCGAGGTGGCCACTTTCTGATTGGAAACCGCCAGTTCCAGGGCGCGGTAGAAGATGGATTCTTCTCCGCCGTCCTCGTCTCCGCCGTCATCGGCGGAACCTTTGCGGTTTTCACTGGCCACACGGGCCATTTCCATTTCAAGCTGCTCCATAAAGGCCTGATTGTACTGCACCGGCGCGTTATGGTCACGCACAAAGGAAGCGATCCGGTCGATCTCCTCATCGGCAGCATAGGCGCCCTGCGCACGGATGGGACTGGAAGACCCGGCCGGCATATACAGCATATCGCCGCGGCCGATCAGATTTTCCGCACCGCCCACATCCAAAATGGTGCGGGAGGAGACCGTATCTTTGACAAGGAAGGCAATCCGGGAAGGAATGTTGTTTTTCAGGTTACCGGTGATAACCTCCACCGTGGGGCGTTGCGTACCGATAATGAGGTGCATACCGGCCGCGCGCGCCTTTTGCGCCAGACGGCAGGTGAGCAGTTCCACATCGTTGTTGCTGGCGCCCATTTTAAGGTCCGCAAACTCATCAATGATAATCACAATGTAAGGCAGGTGTTCCCGGTCGGGGTCATTTGCCGTAATGCGGTTGTAATCATCAATCTTCTTCACGCCCACATCCTGCAGGAGGGTGTAACGCCGTTCCATTTCATTGACGGCGCAGGCCAGCACACCTGCGGCACGCGCCATATCGGTCACGATCGGCAGATACAGGTGCGGAATGTGTTCATAGGCCGAAAATTCCACCTTCTTGGGGTCGATCATGATGAAGCGCAGGTCGTAAGGCGTGTTCTTCATCAGCAATCCCACCATGATGGTATTGATGCAGACCGATTTACCGGAACCGGTACTGCCGGCCACCAGCAGGTGCGGCATGGCGGCAATGTTGCACATCTGCACCTGGCCGTCCACCGTCAGTCCGAGCGGCACCTCCAGCGGCTTGGTCGAATTGCGGAAAGCATCCGATTCCAGCATGGTGCGCATATAAACGGTTTCGCGGACGGCATTCGGCACCTCCACGCCGATGGCGGGTTTGCCCGGGATCGGCGCTTCAATCCGGATAGAAGCCGCCAGATTCAGCGCCAGGTCGTCGGCACGGTTGGTGACAGAGCGCACGCTGACGCCGCGTCCCGGCCGCAGTTCATAACGGGTGATTGTAGGTCCGTGCGAATAGCGAATGTCTTCCTGAATGTCGATTCCGAAACTGGCCAGCGTATCGCGCAGAACCATTTTCTTTTCTTCCACATCCGCGGTATAATCCAGGTGTCTGCCGTTCCGGTCTTCATTGAGCAGGGCGGGAGAAGGCAACCGGAAATCCTCATAAAGTCCCGCCGCGGCGGGCTCGTCCGCGACCGGTTCACTCCGGGAAGCCACCGGTTTTGCAACCGGTTCCGCCGGCCTTGCCGGTCTTTGCTCGGGCGAAGCGACCGGGCGCGCCGGACGCTCATGAGTATCGCTTGCGCGTGCCGGCGCTTTGGGAGCCGCCGTTTCAAATTCCTCCGGTCCGGTGGAATCCAGAAAATCAAAATCACGGTCATCGGCGTTTTTCAGAGAGGAACGGGTTGTCTCCGGCGCCGCCTTGGGCGCCGTTTTTCCCGCTTCTTCCCGCGCAAAGGAAACCAAGGGCGTATCGTATCCCGTTTCCTTCCGGGGCGTGGCGGCGGTAGCTTCGTGCTTTTCGGCGGGAAGCGGATAATTTTCTTCCACCTCATCGTCATCGATCAGTTCCCGTTCGGGCGCTTCAAAAGTCATTGCGGCGCCGGAAACAGGAGAATCCCTGCGGACATCCGCGTTCCGCGTGGGCACCGGATCCGCAAAGGAAAGCGGGGACTGCGTACCGGGCGCGTTTTTTTCGTTCCGGTTTTCCGCTGTATCCCGCACAGCGTCGTTTTCCGCTCCGCGTGCGGTCTCCCGCCATGCCGCACCGTCCGAAGAGACGGGCGGTACCGTGTCCCGGGAAGCCCTGCCCAACTGTTCCTCATGCGGCAGACCGGAAGCGCGCTCCTTCTCGGCAAAAGCGGCGGGCTCGCGGCTCCGGCTGTCCTCATAGGATCGGTCGCTTTGCGAAGATTCGCCGTGCGGGGTGATAACAATGCGGGAACCTGCGCCCGGGTCCGCATTTTCGCGTTTGGGCTCGGGACGTACCGGCAATGCGAAAGGCGCGTAATAACTGCCGCCTTTCTTTTCTTCATCGGCCGTTGATGCCGTCTGTGCCGGCGCATCGGCACGGCGCACCATGTCGTCGATCAGGCTGTCCATGCGCTCGCGGCTTCCGTCCGCGTCCTGTCCGGCCTGCGTGAGGATGGTGCGCACGCCCTCTCTTTGGCGAGGCGTCATTTCCGGCTCGTCCTCCTGAAGATCCAGCAGTTCGTGTATCGGATCCTGCCGGGTGTAACCGCCCCCGGAAACCGCATCGTTTTCACGGGTGGGCGGCGTTTGCACTCTGTCTTCATCCGCAGTATACCGGGCGCGTGAAGCCGCGCCGCGCCGGGGCTCGTCCTCGCCGAAATCATAATAAGATTCGGACAGCGGCTGCGGTTCGCACCATGCCGGCTCGGCCGGTTTTTCCGGGGAATTTCCGCGCCGCGCGGTTCTCCCCCGGTTTTCCGGCAGACTTTCCCGGTGTTCGGGTGCGTTCAGTCCGGCTTGCGGTGCACGCCCGGGTTCCACCGTTTTCTTTTCTTTCATCATGTGCCATTTACTGGTCACACGCTGATAAAGTGCGCTGGGCGTCAGTCCTACCATGTAAATACCCACGATCAGCAAAACCGGAATTGCCAGCACGCAGGTCCCCGGCAAACGCAGGCAAAAACCGAGCCATTCGCCGACAAAACCGCCGAAAAGACCGCCGCCGATGCGGGAAACACCCTGATGATAAAGCACATCGGCCGACAGCACGCGAATAGCGCGATCCTGATCAAGAAACACATGGATAATGCCCGACAGCAGTGTCAGAAACGAAAGCGAAAGAAACACACGGGCAAAAAGCGTTCCTTCCCTTACATATTTGCGCCAACGCAGAGAAATCACAATAGCGAAAGCCGGCACGAAATAGGCCGCCGCGCCGAAAAGACCGCAAAGGAAATCCGCCAGAAAACCGCCGATCATCCCCATTGCGCTGTCCATATGGCAAAGATCGCGCAATACAAAACTGGCGGCGGCAAAAACCGACACCCAAAAAAGCACATAGGGCAGAATCTGATGAATAAACGGCACATATTCCCCGTTGCCCACCGGCTTTTTCACGGTCTTTTCGCGCTCCGATCCGTCGCTTTGTCCGCGCCGCGGTGCGGCTCCTCCGGTCTCCTCCTGCCGTGGGCGGCGATCCTCCCGGTCTCCGTATGGCTCCCGGTCACGCCGGTCGTGATAGCGGGCTTCGTCCCGGTCACGCGCCTCATATCGCTCTTCCCGGCCGTAACGGTCCTCATAAGAGCGCCGGTCATCGTACCGACCGCTGCGGTCATAACGGTCGTCATAGCGGTCATCCCGATCCTGTCGCCGTTCGCTATAGCGATCTTCCCGATCGTACCGGTCCGCGCGTTTCCGGCGTTCACCATAGCGCTCCCGTTCATACCGTTCCTCATACCGCTCGTCCCGCCGGGGTTGGTCGTAATAGTCCCGCCGTTCGGCAGTATCTTCCCGCCGGTAAGCGCCGGCCTCCCTTTCCGGATTTCTCCCGCCTTTGTTTTGATCTTCATCAAAAGAATCAAACGCACGGATCGGCTCGCCGGCAGATGCCCCGCGCGTATTCTTTTTTCCCATCACCCGGGTCCCGCCGCGTTTGGTCACGCGCGCTTGTCTTTCGTCTTTTTCCCGCATCTGTCGTCCTTTCCGCGGACTGCCTTTCTTTCCCATGCATGGGCAGCTCCGCCGGCGCTTATATTAAACATATTGAGTGTGTCAATTATTCATAGTGTGTGCCACTTTATCTGATTATAACACCTTATTTACTTTTCTACAAGAACTGATTTTAAGATTTTTTGGGTAAAGCATTTCTTTTTTCGGGTTTTTTTATAAAAAAGAGGCCTGACGGCTTCATTTTTCAGAATCTGCGCCGAAATTTCGCCCGCAGAACGGAACGGAGGTCAAAAGTAAAATGAAAAAGACATTTTTTCTCTCGCTGGCGCTCGCCGGCATCGGGCTCGGCGCGGGCTTTCTCAACGGCCTGCTCGGTGCGGGCGGCGGCATTCTCATCGTCTTCGGACTCCGGCGTATTTTTAAAAATAAGGTGGCAGACGGGCGTTGTTTTTACGCCACCGCCCTCTCGGTCATGCTTCCTCTTTCCCTGCTTTCGGCCTTTCAATATCTGCAAAAAGGCCATCTTCCGGCTGACGCGGCCGGCGTCATCCTGCTCCCCGCCTTGTTGGGCGGCCTGCTCGGAGGGATCCTTCTGCACCGGTTATCCCTCGGATTTCTTTCCCGCATATTCGCCGGCATCGTCCTGTTGTCCGGTGTGATGCTTTTCTTATGACAGCCGGCATGACAATCGCCACCGTGCTGGTGGCCTTTTTCACGGCGGTGCTGTCCGGACTTGGCGTGGGAAGTGCCGGACTGATGATGCTTTTTCTCACCGCCGTGGCGCATCTTCCCCAGCTGGAGGCGCAGGGCGTAAACCTCTTTTATTTTCTTTTTTCCTCCGGTGCGTCGCTGCTGGTTCAGCTTTTCCGGACGGCCGTACTGCCGGGGTGCGTGCTTCTTTTGCTGCCTACCGGCATTCTGGGGGCGCTCCTTGGGTTCCGGTTGGCCGTTTTTCTGCCGGGCATCTGGCTGCGCCGGATCTTCGGCGGGGTGCTTGTCGTTTTTGGCGGGATCGGCTTTTTTACCAAAAAACCGCAAGATAAGGAAAAGCGTTCTTCATAAATTGTTTTCTTTCTTTTTTTAAAAAGGGCTTTACAAATTTTTCTTCGTATGATATAATGTTTTTCGCATGACGCTGACCCGGTCGCGGGAGTTTGCCGCCGATGGCGGCCTTCACCGGCCCGCCGCTGAGTTTGCGCATAGTAAAAAGAAAGGTGAAATGACCATGCAAAAGGACGAAAAACAGGCGATCATCGCGCAGTATGCCACGCACGAGGGCGACACCGGTTCTCCGGAGGTTCAGATTGCGATCCTCACCAACCGTATCAACGCGTTGACCGAGCATCTGAGAACCAACCACAAGGACCATCACAGCCGTCGCGGCATGCTGAAAATGATCGGCCACAGAAGAAACCTTCTGGGCTATCTGCAGAAGACCGATATCGAGCGTTACCGCGCGATCATCGAAAAGCTGAATCTGCGCAAGTAAAAAAGCGGGAGTGGGGAGCGGGTTTTCCGGCTCCTCACTCCTGTTTGCTTTGCCCGGAACGACTTTGCCGCCCGGCAAAAAGTACTTCCCCCACGGTACGGCTTAGCAGTTAAATATGCGCCCGGAAGTTTCGGGGCGTGTATTTAATTGTTAAACCTCCGTGGGTGAAAATAAAATACGGAGGAAAAATTCATGTCCGAAAATCCCATCAGTACCCCCATGGAATTCAAAAACTACAAGGTTTTCCGCTACACACTGGCCGGTCGGCCGCTGGTGGTGGAAACCGGCAAAATGGCAGGGTTGGCCAACGGCTCGTGCCTCATCCGGTACGGCGAGACCGCCATTCTCTGCTGCGCCACCGCTTCTGTCCGTCCCCGTGACGGCATCGATTTTCTGCCGCTGTCGGTCGATTATGACGAGCGGATGTACGCCGCCGGTAAAATCCCGGGCGGCTACCTCAAGCGCGAAGGCAAGCCTTCCGAAAAGGCTGTGCTCACCTCCCGCGTTATCGACCGCCCCATCCGTCCGCTCTTCCCCAAGGATCTGCGCAACGATGTGGCGCTGACCCTCACGGTGATGTCGGTCGATCCCGACTGCTCCCCTGAGATCACGGCCATGATCGGCGCTTCCATTGCCCTTTCCATCTCGGATATTCCGTGGAACGGGCCGATCGGCGGCGTACTGGTCGGACTGGTGGACGGCAAACTGGTCATCAACCCCAACGCCGAAGAACAGAAAAAGAGCGATCTGCAGCTGACCGTGGCCGCCACCACCAAGAAAGTGGTCATGATTGAAGCCGGCGCAAACGAAGTGAGCGATGAGACCATGTATGACGCCATCATGCTGGCGCACCGTGAGATCAAGGATCTGCTCCTCTTTATCAACGCCATCATTGACGAGATCGGCAAGCCGAAATTCTCTTATCCTTCCTGCGAGCTGGATCACGAGATGTTCGATGAGATCTTTGCTTTCTGCGAAAAGGACCTCATGAACGCGCTGGATACCGATGACAAATCGGTGCGCGATGCCCGCGTGGCTCCCATTTACGACGCCATTGTGGAGAAATTCTCCGAGAAATATCCGGATCTGCCCACACAGATGGAAGAACTGCTTTATAAAATGCAGAAGAAAATCGTCCGCCGTTGGCTGTTGGTGGACAAGAAGCGTGTGGACGGTCGCCGGATGGATCAGATCCGTCCGCTTGCCGCCGAAGTGGGACTGCTCCCGCGCGTGCACGGCTCCGGGCTCTTCACCCGCGGGCAGACGCAGGTGATGACCGCCGCCACACTCGGCACGCTGGGCGAGGCGCAGATGCTGGACGGCATTGACAGCGAGACCAGCAAGCGCTATATGCACCACTACAATATGCCCGGTTTCTCGACCGGCGAAGCAAAATCCACCCGCAGTCCCGGCCGCCGCGAGATCGGCCACGGCGCACTGGCAGAGCGTTCGCTCATTCCGGTGCTCCCCTCCGAAGAGGAATTCCCCTATGCCATCCGTCTGGTATCGGATGTTGTCTCCTCCAACGGCTCGACCTCTCAGGGCTCCGTTTGCGGTTCCACGCTGGCGCTGATGGATGCAGGCGTCCCGATCAAGGCGCCGGTGGCCGGCATTTCCTGTGGCCTCATCACCGCCGAGGACGGCAGTTGGGATGTCATGATGGACATTCAGGGGCTTGAGGACTTCTACGGCGACATGGACTTCAAAGTGGCCGGCACGCACAAGGGCATCACTTCCATCCAGATGGACCTCAAGATCGACGGTCTGACCCCCGAGATTATCCGGGCGGCACTGGCCATGACGCACAAAGGCCGCGACTATATTATTGACGAAGTGATTCTCAAGGCCATTCCCGCGCCCCGTGCGGAAGTTTCGCGTTACGCGCCCAAAATGACCACCATGAAGATCGACCCGGACAAGATTCGCGAGGTCATCGGAAAAGGCGGCTCCGTCATTCAGAAGATCACTGCCGAATCCGGCGCGAAGATCGACATTGATGACGACGGCACCATCCGCATTGCCGCACTGAACGGTGAAAGCGCCGACAAGGCGCGCAGCGCCATTGCGGCCATTGCCTACGACCCCGAAGTGGGTCAGGTGTTCACCGGCAAGGTGACCGGCATCAAGGACTTCGGTTGCTTTGTGGAATATCTGCCCGGCAAGGAGTGCATGGTGCACATTTCAAGAATCGCCAAGACCCGGATTGACAAGGTAGAGGATGTGCTCAAGATGGGCGACATCGTCAAGGTCAAATATATGGGCATCGACCAGAAGAAGGGCCGGATGGAATTCTCCATCAAGGACGCTCTGGACGACTGATAAAACAGATCCGGCAAGGCCGCGCGGGGGAATTTTCCCCCGCGCGGTTCTGTTTTGCGCTCCTTTTGCGTATAATTCAGCGAAGAACAAGCAAAAGGGAGGGCTTTTCATATGTTTGTCTGCTCTATGCGCGCCGGAACCATCCGGTTTTTCGGTGTGGTTTGTCTCGCGCTGGCGGCGCTGGTCACGCTGATCGCCTTTGTGCCGGATCTGCAACCGGGGGCATTGGCCGCTGACGGCGAAAGCGTCAGTTTTGAAAAAATCCGCAACAACGGAGACCGAGTGGCCTTCCTTGCTTCTTTTGGCTGGGAAGTGGAAGGCGAACCGACCGAAAGTACCACGGTGGAAATTCCGGCCGAGTTTGATAAAGTCTTTGGCGCCTATAACGAACTGCAGCGCCGCCAGGGACTGGACCTTTCTCCGTACAGCGGAAAGACCGTGGAGCGTTATACCTACACCGTCAAGAACTACGAGGGAGCGACCGGCACGGTTCTGGCCAATCTGCTCGTTTACCGCGGGCGGGTGATCGGGGGCGACATCTGCTCAGCCGATCCGAACGGTTTTATCCAGGGATTCGCAAAAGAACAATGATTTGGGCATTTAAAAGAAGGCAATCCCCGTTAAAAACGGAGAGACGCCTTCTTTTTTCGACATTTTTAATCAAGAGGGCTTCCCTTTTCCGTTTTTTTATGATATAATGTAAATAAACTATATTGTTCCCGGACATTTCATAGGAGGGTTCTCTCATGAAAAAACTTTTCCCCATTCTTTGTCTGTTGTCCCTGCTTTTCTGCCTCTTTCTTTTGCCCGCAGGGGCGCAAACGGAACAGGCTTCGCTCGGAAACGAAACCGGCTCTTTTGCGCAGATGCAGGGAAAAGCCCGTGTAAACGGCGGCACTCTGAGACTGCTTACAGATGTGACGACCGACGGTACCGGTTTTGACGGCACCTATACATTGGACCTTGCCGGCAAAACGCTGACGCTCACCGCCTCCGCCGTCATTCCGGAAGGTTCCACACTCACCGTGACCGATTCGGCTTCCGGCGGCCGGATTCTTTGCACAACCTCTTCGGTTTTCACCCTTACGGGCGGAAACCTGAAAATCTCCGGCGGTAAACTGACCCCCGCCAACACCTGCGTCACGATTCAGAATGTCGGCAAGGGTATTGTTTCGCTTGCCGGAGCGCCTGTTCTTGAAAGTTACGGCGCACATATTTATATGGGTTATCCCGAAACGCTTTGCGCACAAGCGGACGGCGTATCTTACACAGGAACCAAAATTTCCGTTTCCGTGGGCTTTGCCGTTTCAAAAGGGACCGTGCTGACGCGCGGATTTACCGCCGACAATTTTGATGTCAGAAATCTTTCCGAAAACGGCTATCAGGTCGAGTTCAGGGACGGCGCCGCCCTTGCGGCCAAAATGCCCCGCTCTTTCCTGCCGCTGATTATTGTCGTTGCCGTGCTGGTGGCCGTTGCTTTGCTGGTTGTCACGCTGATCAGCGTCCGCAAAGTCAAAGACCGCAAGGCTATGGCCGAACTGGAAGAAGAAAAAGCGCGGGAAGCGGCCCGGAAAGCCAAGGAACAAGAAGCGGAAAATGCCGGAAAAGAATCCGCAAAAGCCGAAGATAAGACTCCGGAAGCGCCCCTGAGCGAAGCACCCACAGAAGAACCGTCTGTGGCCGAAGAGCTTCCTGCACGGGAAGAGACCCCGGCTCCCGAGACACCTGCGGCCGAAGAAATGCCGGCTGCCGAACCGGTTGCGGAAGAAAAGACGGCTGAACCGGCCGAACTTCCGGCAGACGCTTTGGACGAAACACCGATAACTGAGGAAACCCCGGTGGCCGAAGAAGCGATCATGGTTGAAGAAACACCGGTAATCGAAGAAGCACCGGCGGTCGAAGAAGCGCCTGAGATCGTGGCGGTATCTGCGGCCGAAGAATCCGCTTCTGCGGAAGAAATCCCAGTTCCGGAAGTAACGCCCGAGAGTGAAAAAGAAACCGAAAAGACCGCGGCGGAAAATCATGAACCGCAAACCGATGTCTATGGCAATGTGGTCTTTTCCACCTATAAAAAATCTTTTGCCGCGCGGATGTCCGAAGCTACCGACGAGGTAAAAGAACGCTACTGCGCCGTCAAAAACGCCCTGCTTTCCTATCAGCGCGTCAATGCCCGCATCAGCTGGAACTATGAATCCTTCAAGAGCGGCCGCACGCAGTTGGCCAAGTTTGCCCTGCGCGGCAAGACCCTTTGCCTCTATCTGGCGCTGGATCCCAAAGACCCCGCGCTGGCCAAATATTTTGTAAACGATGTCAGCGATGAGAGAAAGTTCAGCACGGTTCCCTGCCGCCTGCGGCTGACCTCCAAACGGAGCGCCAAATGGGCCGCCGAACTGGTGGACATTCTGGCCCGCGAAAAAGAACTGTCGCCCAATCCCAAATACAAAAAACAGGATTTCGATTTCCCCGCACTTTCCACCGAGGAAATGCTCAAAGAAGGTCTTATCCGCAAAGTCGGAGCGGACTGACCGCCCAAGTGAAAAAGGACAGCCGGAAAGCGCAGTTTCCATAGGGAATTAAAATTAAATTTTAGAATTGCGCTTTCAAACGACAACAAAAGGCTCACGGAAATTCATCCGAGAGCCTTTTGTCATAAATAAAAGATGAATATATACTGCTTGTAATCTTTATACAATCTTAATACCATCCGCAAGAACACTAATGTCATCTTTACGGAAAATGTGGTATTATAACACCGATAAACAGAATCGAGGTTTTTGCATGGGAATACTAAAAAGGAAACTAACATCCTTTCAGATAATATTATTAGGATTCGCGGGAGTTATTTTGCTCGGCGCTTTTCTATTGACATTGCCGATTTCTTCAAAAACTCACGAATGGACATCTTTTATCGACGCCCTTTTTACTTCGACGTCCGCCGTATGCGTAACGGGACTTATCGTATTCGATACGGCAACGTACTGGACGATATTCGGGCAAATCGTAATATTGTTGCTGATTCAAATCGGCGGTATGGGCGTTGTTACCATAGCCGTGTCTCTTGCCGTTATTTCGGGCAAGAAAATCGGACTGTTCAGCCGCGAAACGATGAAGAATGCGATTTCTGCGCCAAATGTGAGCGGTATAGTCCGCCTGACCGGATTTATAATCAAGGGTATATTTTTGATAGAACTTATCGGCGCGCTTTTTATGATGCCTGTGTTTTGTATCGATTACGGTGCAGAAGGTATTTGGCTTGCTATCTTCCATTCGGTGTCGGCATTCTGCAACGCAGGATTCGACATTATGGGGACGAAAAGCGGCGAGTTTACTTCCATCACGCACTATTCCGCGCAACCTGTCATCAACATTACGATTATGTTGCTGATTATTATCGGCGGCATCGGTTTTTTGGTATGGGAAGACGTTTGCAACCACAAGTGGCGTATAAGAGAATATCGCACGCAAAGCAAAGTGGTATTGATTGTAACTGCCGCGCTTATTGTTTTGCCGGCAATATACTTCTTCCTTTTTGAATTCGGCGATTTACCGGTCGGTAAGCGAATACTTGCTTCTTTGTTTCAATCGGTAACGCCGAGGACGGCAGGATTTAATACGGTAGATCTTACGGCGATCAGCGATACGGGATTATACCTGATGATTATTCTTATGTTGATAGGCGGTTCGCCCGGTTCTACCGCAGGCGGTATGAAAACGACGACGATAGCGGTTTTATTTTCTTCCGCTTTTTCGGTATTCAGGAAAAAAGACAATGCGGAGCTTATGAAACGGCGCGTCGACGACGAAACGGTCAAGACGGCTTCGGCAATATTTATAATGTACATAACCTTGTTTTTATTTGGCGGAATGGCTATAAGTGCGATTGAAAATTTGCCTATTACGTCTTGCCTTTACGAAACGGCTTCTGCCGTCGGCACGGTAGGTCTTACGCTCGGGATTACCCCGACACTCGGAATCGCATCCAAATTGATTTTGATTTTGTCTATGTTTTTCGGGCGTGTAGGCGGATTGACATTGATATATGCCGCTTTCGGTGCAAATAAAAAACAAGTAGCAAAATTGCCGACGGATACAATTGCAGTCGGTTAAGGAGGTTTTATATATGAAAACAAAATCTGTTTTATTGATAGGTCTCGGACGGTTCGGAAAATATATCGCGATGAAATTGCACGAATTAGGACATGAAATCATGGCGGTAGACGAAAACGAAGAAAGAGTCAACGACGCTATGCCCTATGTGACGAACGGACAAATCGGCGACAGCACAAACGAAGCGTTGCTGAAATCGCTCGGCGTAAAAAACTACGACGTCTGCATCGTAACTATCGGCGGCGACTTTCAAAGTTCTCTTGAAACGACCTGCTTATTAAAGGAATTGGGAGCGCAAAAGGTTGTGTCGCGCGCCGAACAGGACGTGCAGGCAAAATTTCTTCTGCGTAACGGCGCGGACGAAATCATTTATCCCGAAAAACAACTTGCCACATGGGCTGCAATCCGATACACATCCGACCATATTCTCGATTATATAGAACTCAGCGATTCATGCTCGATATTTGAAGTTTCCGTTCCGTCGGCGTGGATAGGAAAATCGGTTGTGGAAATCGATATTCGCAGAAAATACAACGTAAATATTATCGCCACGAAGAAAAACGGAAAAATCAATGCCGTTGTTACCGCCGACACGATTCTTTCCGGAGATGAAACACTTTTGGTTCTCGGGGAACAAAAAGCAATGCGGAAATGCTTCGATATCTAACCGATGTAAAGCAAGGCGATCTTTATGGAAGACGTAATACTTATCATTGCAGTAGCAGCGGTTATGATTTTCGGCTTTTTCATTATGAAAAGGCTCGACGTCTTTTTGGAAGAAAACAGAAAAGCAATTGAAAAGGAACGAAAAGAAGAATGCAGTCCGCTTGAATTCATTGACGCGGAAAATTATGAGAATATGATTTCCGGGATTGAAAATTTCAAAAAAAGCCATAAAAAAGCCGCCATTATAATCTTTGACAAAGAAAATCGGGAATTGACCGATGCCTTAAACGATTAAAAAAGTCGTTTCAAGTAGATTTTATTCAAGAAATATGATATAATACAGGAAATAAAAAACGAAGGAAATACGGATTAACCGAATGGGAAAGCAGTATATAAACGACAAAGAACACATTCTGGTTTGTTTGTCTTCCGCGCCTTCAAATCCGAAAATAATTCAGACAGCGGCAGCCATGGCAAAGGCGTTCAATGCGACTTTTTCCGCGTTATATGTAAAAACTCCCGCGTCTGAATCTATGGAGGCGGAAGACGCGGAACGGTTACTTGCAAATATCCGTTTTGCCGAAACGAACGGCGCGTCGATAGTTACCGTATGCGGGGACGACATTGCTTTTCAGATTGCGGAATACGCCCGTCTTTCCGGCGTTACGAAAATAGTAATCGGCAGAACCGTTATCGGTAAGCGAAAATTTATAGGCAAACCGACTTTAACGGAAAAACTGATATCGCTTGCTCCGAATGTCGATATACATATTATTCCGGACAGCGACGCCGTCGAATCCGAAAAGAAGAAAAAACTGTTTGAAAAGCCGAGTTTTTCAAAGTTGCTGAAAGGATTGATAATTTCGTCCGCTGTACTGCTGTTATCTTCTTTACTCGGCTATTTATTTTCTCGTCTCGGCTTTACCGACGCTAACATAATTACGGTATATATACTCGGCGTATTGCTTATCGCCATTTTTACCGAAAGTAAAATCTGCCGAGTTATATCATCCGTAGCGAGTGTTTTGATTTTCAATTTTCTTTTTACGGAACCGAGATTTTCGTTTCTAGCATACGGAAGCGGCTATCCCGTTACTTTCGTAATTATGCTTGCGGCGTCTCTCATCATAGGCGAAACAACCGAAAAACTGAAAACTCGGGAACGTCAGGCAACTCAAACCGCATACAGAACAAAAATTCTGTTCGATGCGAATCAGTTGATTCAGAAAGCGTGTGACGAAACGGAGATATTTCAGGTTACGGCAAATCAATTGCAAAGGCTGTTGGGCCGAAGGGTAATTGTATTTGACGATAAGGCGCAAAAAATTTATACTTCGCCGACGGAAAACGGTTCTTCCTCCCTATCGCCCGACTGCGAGCAAATCGTTCTGCAAGTAGCGAAAAACAATGTAAAAGCGGGAAAAGGAACAAATATTTATCCAAACAGCGAATATGAGTTTTTTCCGATATGCAAAAGCGGGAAAAATTACGGAGTAATCGGAATTTTTGTCGGAGAAAAGCCGATTGATTCTTTTGACGAAAGCATTGTAGATTCCGTTATCGGCGAATGCGCAATCGCAATTGACGGAATCATAAACGCCAAAGAAAGAGAACGCGCCGCCGTTTTAGCCAAAAACGAACAGTTGCGCGCAAACCTGCTCCGTTCCATATCGCATGATCTTCGTACGCCGCTTACTTCCATTTCGGGCAATGCGAGCAATCTGATTTCAAACGGGAACGATATTGACGATGCGACAAAAAAGCAAATTTACGAAGATATTTACGACGATTCGCTCTGGCTCATCAATCTGGTTGAAAATCTGCTTGCGGTAACGCGCCTTGAAGAAGGCAGAATGAAAATAAATTTAACGACGGAACTCGTCGGCGACGTAATAGCCGAGGCGTTGAAACATATTCATACGAAAAGCGAAAAGCAAAAAATTATCGTAATTCAACCCGATGACTTGCTTCTCGCCAAAATGGACGCCCGACTTATCGTACAGGTTTTAATCAATCTTTTGGACAACGCTATCAAATATACGCCCTCCGATTCGAAAATTACGATTACCGCAAAGAAAAGCGAGAATATGGTTTGCATAAGCGTGGCGGATAACGGAAACGGTATTCCCGACGAACAAAAATCGCGGGTGTTCGATATGTTTTACACGGGGGCGAACAAAATTGCCGACAGCCGCCGTAGTATCGGATTGGGACTTTCGTTGTGTAAATGCATCATAAACGCACACGGCGGAGAAATAACGGTAACCGACAACATTCCGCACGGCGCGATATTTACCTTTACATTGCCCGTCGGGGAGGTGGAAATTCATGAATAACTTACTGATTTTAGTCGTGGAAGATGACGCGCCCGTCCGCAACCTTATCGGAACGACTTTGAAAACTCACGGCTACGATTATATGACCGCAACAAACGGAGAAAACGCCGTTATGCAAGCGTCTTCTCATAATCCGGACGTTGTTTTACTCGATTTGGGTTTGCCGGATATCGACGGCGTGGACGTTATCAAAAAAATACGTACGTGGTCGGAAATGCCGATTATCGTAATCAGCGCGAGAACAGAAGATAAAGATAAAATCGACGCGCTTGATGCCGGAGCGGACGATTATCTGACAAAACCTTTTTCGGTAGAAGAATTGCTTGCCAGAATTCGCGTTACGGAAAGAAGATTGTCCGCAATACAATCGTCGAACAAGTCCGAGTCAGTCTTTGTAAACGGAGATCTTAAAATAGATTACGCCGCAGGGTGCGCGTATTTAAGCGGCGACGAACTCCACCTTACCCCTATCGAGTATAAATTGCTTTGTTTGCTATCGAGAAACGTCGGAAAGGTGCTTACCCACACTTTTATTACGCAAAAAATATGGGGTGCGACATGGGAAAGCAACATCGCTTCCCTGCGCGTATTTATGGCGACTTTACGTAAAAAAATCGAACCGTCCGCCGATTCGCCGCAATATATTCAGACTCACATCGGCATCGGTTACAGAATGGTAAAGGCAGAATGGTTTTTTTACAACGTTTAACTATAAAACAATAAATTCGGAGGTTACAGATTATATTAAAAAAGATTTTATCAATTTTGTCGGTATATTCCTTTCGGCAATCATGTGTATCGGTTTGGTTGCATGCGGAAATCAGGCTGACAATAACGACGAAAGCAATCGTCCGGCTCTTCATGACAGAACAAAGTGGTTTACCGCAGAAGAACTGACAAAAAAGGGACTTGACGGATTGACAATGCCGAGCGGATTATCCGGTGAAATAAATTCAAGCGATGCTTGGTTTAACGGCGGATACTCTTTTTCTCAAGATTGTCCCGACGAAGCAACATTCAAGTCAAATGCCGAAACCTATTTTTCATATTTCAAAACGCATTACGATGGCAGATTCGGCAAGCCGAAGATAGAAAAATTCAGTTTGGATTCAAACGAAAATTGGTATGTGATAGAACAAAAAAGCGAGTTGTCGGATTATTTCGATGACAATCCGAGCAAGTTGTATCAGTTTTACTATGTAAAAGATAACGCATCGGAAAACGGCTACTTTGCAAAGGGTTCGGTTTGGATTTTCGAAATTCGTTATGAAATCGACACCGAAACGAATCAATACAAATTCAAACTATTTGTGGAGAATGCCGCTTCATCGCATAACGGCGTTTATTCGAATTATTATAAAATGAAATAACCACAAAGGAAAAACCTATGAAAGAAAACAGAAAATTGTTAAAAGATGTACTCGACGATATTCGTCAGGATATGAGCGATGAAGAAGTCCTTGCGCTGCTTGTGAACCGCAAGATTTCGGTACGGCCCGAAAGCGAGAAAAAATACACTTTGGGACAGCGTGCCGCAGACGCCATCGCAAAATTTGCAGGCAGTTGGGCGTTCATTTTTTCGTTTACCGGCGTTCTTGTTCTTTGGATGCTCGTAAATATCATAATGGCGTCAAATGCGTTTGACCCGTACCCGTTCATATTGCTTAATCTGGTGCTTTCTTGCGTCGCGGCTATTCAGGCGCCTCTTATCATGATGAGTCAAAACCGTCAGGAAGAAAAAGACCGCAGGAGAGCCGAAAACGACTATAAAGTCAATCTGAAAACCGAAATTATGATTGAGGCATTGTACAATAAGGTTAATGCCATTCTCGCCAAGCAGTCCGCACTTGAAAAACAATTACAGGCAAATAACGGTAATAATGCCGAAAGCAATAAAAACTAATTTTTATATGCCGACTTTGCATAAAAATTACAAATAAATTACAAAAAGCAGGTAGCGCATTATACAAAAAAGCCGCAGCCGCCGGTTCTTTATTTGCTTTTTGTGTCGCCGCTTTGTTTGCCGTTAAGGCAAAGGCGTGGCACAACGCCACGCCTGACTCTGAACCTTGCGCCTTTACCTAAAATTCCCTATGGGAACTGCGGTAAACGGCTGTCCTTTTTGCTTTTAAAGATATCGCTTCAATTGCTCCAGATTCCCCTCTTCAAAGCGAACCACCTCGCGCGCCAGGCGCACGGCCTCGCTGTCCTGTGTGGGACTGTAATGATTGAGAAGGCGCGTCAGGTCAACAATGCCCATATTGGAGCCTTCCAGCATCATTTCGGCAATGTGCGTGCCGGTAGAGTCCAGCATGGTGTTAAAGGCCATGCCCATCTTGGCCGAAAATCGCGTCATGATGTTTTCTTCCCTTGGCTCCACGCCTTTTTTCTTAAGTGCGCGGGCGGCGCACGCCGCATAGCGTTCATAGCCGTCCAGCTGTGCCGTCATCACACTGCGCATGGCGTCATCCTCCACCTTCGGCAAAAGATTGATAATTGAATCCGCTCCCATTTTGGCGTTTTTATAAATCGCGTCCAGAAACGCTTCTTCGGTAATGGTTTCTTTGGTTTGTTGCATACTGCTCTCTGCCTTTCAAAAAATAAGGGATGTGTATAGTGTTGTACACATCCCCTGTTTTTATGCGGTTTCAGTTTTGCAGTTTTTTTCGGCGGACGTCACCGCCCACAAACAAAAGCGGACGGAATTCCCCCAGAATGCGGCTGGCAATCCGGTCGGTATAGCGCGATTGCAATTCCTTTCCCGTCAGATTGGTGTTGATAATGATGGGGCGGTGCAAATTGATGCGGTCATTGAGCACCGTATAAAGACAGGAATTGGTGAACTGATTGGTCACCTCTGTACCCAGATCATCCAGGATCAGCAGATCGCACTCGGTGTAGCGTGCGGGGTCATCCGCCTCTTCTTCGCCCTCGCCGAAACGATGCGCCGAAAAATCCCGGAACATTTTCACGGCGCCGGCATAATAAACATCATAGCCCTTTCCAAGGATCACCCGCGCCGCAGAAGTTGAAAGATGTGTTTTTCCCAACCCCGTTGCGCCGCAAAGAATCAGATTTTCACTTTCCTTTGAAAAATGCTCGGCATAGGAGCGCATCAGCTCGAGGTTATATTGCATCCGCTCACGCTCGCCGTTATCGGCACGGTAATAGGAAAGATCAAAATTTTCAAAAGATTGGGTACGAAGCAACTGCCCCAATCCCGAAGTTTCATAGGCCGCCATGACCATTTCGCGGAACATACAGTCGCACATCCGCGTTCCTACAAAACCGGTATCTTTACAGACCGGACATTCATAGGGCGGCAGCGTGTAATCGGCCGGATAACCCAGCGCCTTTAAAATGTTGGCGCGGCGCGCCTGTAACTTTTCATTTTTTTCGCGCACCGCCTGCAGTTTTTCCACATGCGCCTCGCCGGTGCCAATCGCCGCCAGCGCGATCTCCGCGCCTGTTTTGGAAAGCTCCCGGTCGATCTCGGTCAGTTCGGGGGACAGCCTGTGCAACTGTTCGGTGCGCCGGTCTGCTTCGTCAAAAGCTTTTTTGTATTTTTCCTGATAACTTTCCCGGATACGGCGGTAAATTTCCTGATGATATCCCATCTTAATTCTCCCCATAGGTGCGTTTCAGCGCGGCCTCAAAGAAGTCATCCGCGTTAAAACTGCTCTTTCCGCTTTTGCCTTTGTGCTCGGCAATGGATTTTTCCACGGCTTCAAGGTCGCGATATCCTTCCGCATACCACCGCTCCAGAATGGCGTTGGCATAGGTCACGCTGGGGCCTTTGCCCGCGTCCACCGTCAGTTCATAAGCGCGGCGAATCACCGCCATGTCATAGCGCATCACACAGACCCACTTTTCAAACATTGCTTTTTCTTTGGTGGTCAGCGCGCGCGTCCCCATGCCGAACATGGCGCGGATCTTCCCCAGAGATTCGCTCATCTTTTCAATCCGTTGCAACCTCTCCTCCAGCGCCGCCGTATCGGTAATTCCTTCATCATATAAAGAGAGCGCGGTCTTCTCCACATAACGAAGAGATCTTTTCTCCATTTTCACACAGTGCGCCAACAGGAGCAACACATATTCCTCATCCACGCCCAGATAGTCAAGCAACCCCGCCACGGTTTTTGTTTCGGCGGTATTGAACACTTTTCCCATTGTCCGCTGACATGCGTCCAGAAAGGCCGAAAAGCGCTTGTTTTGTTCCATATAGTCCGAAAGTTCATCGGTCGTGTAGTCGGGCAATCCTTTGTCCGTGCGAATCGACCGTACCGTAGCTTTTACCGGCGGGGCGGCGCCGTCGGTCTCCTCATCACACCGCAAAACCCCTGCTCCGCGCCAAAAGGAAAGTCCGGCCGCCGCATCTTTTTCGGAAAGGCCCAGCGCCTTCGACAGCGCCGCGGCCGGGTCTTCTGCGGCCAACAGGGCAGGTTGGGAGGCAAGACCCAACAACAGAATCAAATCTTTTTTGGTGGCTTTATCCGCGAGATCCACCGTTTTTGCGGGCAGAACCGTCACGGCATTTCCAAAATCAAAACTCAGCTTCACGGGCGGTTTTCTCCTTTGTCCGCAATTCATAACACAGCGTCATCAGGGAATCTCCGATGTGCACATTCTCCACCACGCTTTGCGGATAGAGCCGATCCAGTTCCTTGCCGGTAAAGTTCCAAAGCGCCGGCACCCCCAACTCGGTCAGTTCTTTTGCCGCGTCGGCCGCGTTTTCTTTTGGCAGCGTGAGCACCGCAATGTCCACCCGGTTTTCCCGGCAAAAAGCCGACAAATCCTGACTGTCATACACTTCTACTCCGGCGATCATCCGGCCAATCTGCGCTTCATCCACATCAAACATCCCCACCACTTTCACACCGCGCTTGGTAAACATGGGGTTGCGTACCAACGCACGCCCCAGGTTTCCTGCACCGATAATGATTGCGTGATAGCCCTCGTTGACACCCAGAATTTCGCAGATCTTTTCATAAAGATAGCCGACATTATAGCCGTATCCCTGCTGGCCGAAACCGCCGAAACAATTGAGATCCTGCCGGATCTGAGACGCAGTGACATGCATCATGGCCGAAAGTTCTCCCGAACTGACGCGGGTCTTTCCCGCCCGGATCAACACCCGCAGGTAACGGAAATACCGGGGCAATCGCCGGATAACGGCAGGGCTGACCTCGCCGCGGGCGTTCTTTTCTTCTTTGCTCATATCTTGTCTCCTTTCTTGGAAAAGGAAAAAATTTTTCATTTTCATGGATTTGCACAAAGACCCAAAATCGGGAAAAAAGCCGGAAAAAGTCTTCCTCTTTTCTTTTTCCACAACCCGGTCTGAATAAAAGTTATCCACAATATCAACACGGTTTTCCACAGAAATCACCTTAAAAGGGCACTTTTTCCCGAAATATCCTTCATTTTGTTTCGGTTTGGCTGAATAAAAAAGTGAATATTCTCTCTTTTCCACACCCTGTGGAAAAGGGCTGTGTAAAACCGTTTGCATTTCCTTTTTCAGGATGCTTTGTAAAAAGTGCCGAAATTTATTTTTTTGTCAAAATCCTCTTGACAAAAATCATAGGTGGGTCACTCTTTTTTGCCGGTTTTCAAATGTCCCCGGGATCATCCTCCGCGCTGGCATTGAGAGATTCATCCGCAAAATGCCCCGCGCGATATTCAAAATATCCGGCCATGGCCACCATAGCTCCGTTGTCGCCGCAAAGAGAAGGGGGCGGCGTACAGAGCCGGGCACCGTGTGCCGCGCAGACAGCCGCAAGCGACCGACGCAGATGGGAATTGGCAGCCACGCCGCCTGCAAGCACCAGCGTCCGGTGGCCGCTCTTTTCCAGGGCTTCGCCCGCTTTTTTGGCAATTCCCCCGGTCACAGCCGCCGTAAACGAAGCCGCCATGTCCGCCCGCGAGAAAGGCAGCGCGCTTTGCTCATGCCGGTGAATCTCGTTGAGCGCCGCCGTTTTAAGGCCGCTGAAAGAAAAATCCAGTGTGCCTAAGGCGATCTTGAACTCTGAAGTAGGTATTACACCTGAGAACAATGGTGAAATCATCCGTTTGGGAATTCCTCCGTTGACTGAAGAGCGCCGCCGTCAATTGGCTAAGCAATCTAAGCAGGAGGCAGAAACGGCGAAGATCAGTGTTCGTAACGCCCGTCGTGATGCTATCGAAGCGTTGAAGAAGAGTATTAAGTCAGACGGTGTTCCGGAAGATGTAGAAAAAGATGCTGAAGCAGAAGTTCAGAAGGTGCATGATAAATTTATCAAGAAGGTGGATGAACTGTATGCTGCTAAAGAAAAAGAAATAATGACGGTTTAATGAAAGGTCTGGTAATTAAAAATACGGGTAGTTGGTATACCGTTTTTACGGAAGACGGAAGATGCGTTGAAAGCAAGATCAAAGGTAATTTCCGTTTGAAAGGTATTCGGACGACCAATCCGGTGGCTGTTGGCGACCGGGTTGAAATAGAAGAAAACCGCGAAGGGACGGCTTTTATCTGTCAGATTGAGGAACGGAAGAATTATATCATTCGCCGGGCGTCAAACTTGTCTAAGCAGGCGCATATTATTGCCGCTAATGTAGATCAGGCGATGC
>CAJJIY010000021.1 GCA_905187695.1 uncultured Eubacteriales bacterium
CAGTTATCTGACTTATCTTTTTGAAAAAGAATACGGCCTGTCGCCCTCTCTTTACCGGGCGCAAAACCGCATCGGCATTTAAAAAAGCCCCCGTCCGGGGGCTTTTTTACTTTTTCACTCTGTTTTCCCGTCCTCACGCAGGATGCGGGAACTGTTGAGAAGCACCGCAAACGCGCCGAAATTGTGGAAAACGGAACCGGCCAGCGCACTGATAACGCCCAACGCCGAAAGCGCAATCATCACGGCGCTGATGCCGATAGAAAGCACCAGATTCTGATAGATGATGCGCCGCGTCCGGCGTGCCAACCGGATGGCAAACGGGATGTTCCGGAGGTTGTTGTTCATGAGCGCGATATCGGCCGAGTCAATGGCCAGATCCGAACCCATGGCGCCCATGGCGATGCCGACCGTGGCTTCCCGCAGGATGAGCGCATCGTTGATGCCGTCGCCCACAGCCAGCACATTGTGACCGTCGCCGCTCAGCGCACGCAGTTTTTCCAGTTTTTCCTCCGGCAGAAGGTGCGCATAAACCTCGTCAATACCGGCCTTTCCGGCAATCGCACGGGCGGGTTCTTCCCGGTCGCCCGTCAGCATTGCCGTGCGGGTGGCGCCCAGTTCACGGAGTTCGCCCACACACTCGGCGGCATTTTCACGGAGCGTATCGCAAAAAGAGAGCGCACCCAGAAGTGTATCGTCCCTGGAAACATAACTGACCGTGCCGTCCGGGATCTCTGCGTCCTCCGGAAAGACTACTCCGCACCCGGCGAGCCATTCGCGCCGGCCAAAGCGGTACACCCGGCCGGTTTTATCCTCGCCTTCCACGCCGCCGCCCGGAATCTCCCGCACTGTCAGATCCCCCGGCAATGCGGTGGCGCCCACCGCCTCCATGACCGCTCTTGAAACCGGATGGTTGGAGGAAGCAGCCAGGAGCGCCGCCATCTGAAGCAATTCTTCCCGGCTTTCATCGCCGTATGGGAGAATTTCCGTCAGTGACAGTTCTCCTTTGGTCACGGTACCGGTTTTGTCAAACACCACGGTGTCAATCTCGGTCAGTTCCTCGATAAACTTGGCGTTTTTGACCAGCACACCGCGCTTGGTGGCCGCCGACAGCGCCGCAATCATCGGCGCAGAGCTGACCAGCATCTGCCCGCAGGGACAGGAAACCACCAGAATGGCGATTGCTTTGGTCGCGTCCCGGCTGATGAGCGCCACAGCGGCCGCGGCCGCCAGCACAAACGGGATATAATAATGGAGAAAGCGGTCGATCAGGCGCGACTCGGGCGCGGCGATCGTTTCGGAGCGCTCCAGCAACTGCAGAATCTTGGAAAAGGAAGTGTCAACATACTCTTTTTCCACCCGCATGACAAAGCGGCCGTCCAGGTTGACCGTTCCGGCATACACCGTGTCGCCGGGGCCCGCGTGTGCCGGTTCCGGTTCGCCGGTCAGGGACTTTTCATCAATGTGCGTACTGCCCGAAAGGACCGTGCCGTCAATGGGGAGCCCTTCCCCGGGGCGGACCACGATCTCCTGACCCACGCGCAGATTTCTGACATCCACATCGGTCTCGGCGCCGTTTTCATACAGATGCGCCGTGTTCTGTTGCATTTTTTTAAGGCCTTCAATCACATCCCGGCCGCCAATGATACTGCGTTCTTCCAGAATATGCACAATATTGAGAATAAGCGGGATGAGAAGCGCCAGGATCAGTTCCCGGTTGAAAACGCAGGCAATGACGGCAATACCCACCAGAATCTCCATGGCGTTTTTCATATTGCGCGAAAAAAGCCCACGCAACCCCGTCACGATCACGGGGACGCCCTCGATAAGGAAACCCGTGAAGTAAAAGAGCTGAGGAATGATTTCGTGTGTGCCGTGGAAAAGATAGGTGTAAAGCAGACCCACGCAAAGGCAGATCAGCGTGGCCGCCCCGCAAAGAATCTCCCGCGTCAGTTTTCGCCGGCCGCGGTCGGTGAGGTTGTCTCGGGAGAGAGCCGTGAGGCTGTCGCGCCCCATATGATCAATATTTTCCATGCTGTCCCTCCCGTTACGGGTTCAGAATAATCTTGGTCTCGCCATCCGAAACCAATCGGATTTTTCCGATTTGTTTCATGGCCGCCTCCAGTTTGGCCGCGTAGATCCGGGCGCGAACGGCCTCCGGGTTGGATTCATATTCCGATTTGACGCCCCAAAACTCGGAAAGGTCATTATTGGCGGTGGCAATGGCCGTGGACTTGGCCGCATTGGCCTGATAGACCCGTGCCACCCGGTCGGATTCCGCCATGGGAATGATGTTCTCGCGGTATTGCTGGGCACGCTGAAGGATGGTGGCATATTGCACGCTGGCCGAGTTGACCTCGTCATAGACATCCCGTACCTCGGCAGGCATACTGACCTTGGTCAGTTCCAGTGTGTTCAGCGTAATGCCGATATCAATCGCCGCCAGTTTTGCGGCGGCAAATTCCATTACGGCCTTGTTATAGGCATCCTTGCCGTCGGTCAGAATGGAATCCACGGCCATTTCTGCCGCCACGCTTTGCATCGCATTGCTTACACAGGCGTTGATGACCGCCTCCACATCTTCGACGCGCAGGGCATAGGTCACAGGGTCGCTGATGCTGTATTTGACCGAAGCGGCGATCACGGCGATGTTCTGATCGCCGGTGATAACATAACCGCCGTTTACGGTGTCGGTGCCGTCCTCGGTATAATGCGTGATCACGCTCTGCTCGATCACACTGCCCACCGGTACGGTCACCACTTCGTCAATAATATAGGGGAACGCAAAGAGAAGCCCCGGCTCGTGCACCTGCTCGGCCTCGGTCTTCCCCACCAGCCGGCCGAAACGAAGCACCACAGCCACATTGCCGGTATCCACCTTGCGGATGCTGGAAAGGAAAATGCCGAAAAGCACCAGCAACACCAGAATAAGAAAATATTTGGTAACGGTGCCCAATACCTCGGCAAAAAGCGATCTGTCTTTCATAGGGCACCCCTCACGGCATGGTGATGCCGCCGGCGGCGGCCGCGTCCCGAATGAGCGTTTCCACCGCAGTGATCAGGTTCTGCCGATCTGTTTCATTCAGCTTTGAAAGGATATAGGACAGATCCTTGACCACGGTCTGATCGCCTTCGATATCCAGGCTGTCCGCGTATTCCTTGAGCACATTGAACGGCGGATCCGTGGTTTTGATAACCAAGATCGTACTGCTGTTGACAGAGGCCACCACGGCATCCAGATTCTTGAGGAATTTATACAGCTCAATGTTGGCGGTCTGCGCTTCGGCATAGATCCGCGCGACCGCCTTTTCGGTCTCCGCTTTGATGGCGGCAGCCTCGGTCACGCCCTCTCCGTTGATGCGGGAAGCCTCTGAGTCAGCCTCTGAGGTGATCCGGTTGGATTCCTTGTAGGCGTTGGCCAGAATGATGTCGATATCCTTTTGCCGGTCGGCCCGCATCTGTTCAAACACGCTTTCCAGGTTGGTATCGGGCAGCGAGAGACGCAGAATACTGACATCATTGATGACGATTCCGTAGTTGGCCTCGCATTTTTCCTTGACCCGGTTGAAGATCTCGGTCTGAATCTCGTTAAATCGGATCTCTTCTTTTTCCAGCGAGACCAACGCCGTGAGATTATAAGCGCCCAGCGTACTGTTGGTCGCACTGAAGACCTGATCCTTGATATAACTCTCTACCGAGCCCTGCGTGCCCACGCTGTTGTGGTAGACCACCGGATCGGCCACCGACCAGACCACAAAGGACTGCAAAATAACATTGCGCTTATCTTTGGTGGTAGTCTCCAGTTTGTTGGATTCCAGATACTGTTTGCGTGCGTCATACTTTACCACGCTCTCAAAAGGCCACGGGAGTTTCATGTAAAGGCCTGCATCGGTCACTTCTTTGCGCACCGCACCGAAGCGCAGAATCACGCCGCACTCCCCTTCTCTTATCTGACAGGTAAAGCCGAACCAGAAAAGCACCAGCAGCACAGCCGCCGCCGTCACATATTTGGCCACACGGGAAAGCACCGACTTGCCGCCGGTCTCTTTTGCGTTTTGCTTGGATTCCTTCATTTCCGTGTTCATACTTTCCTCCGTTATTCGCGTTCGGCACCGCTCAGACTGCCGATATAGATATTCTTTTCGTCAACACCTTCGCCGACCAGGATGATCCGACCGCCCGAATAGGCTTTTTTCAGCGCGTCCAGATATTTGTAATAGCGGTACGCATCCGAGTAGGCCTCGTCGGCCGCCACGGCAGCCATGAACTCCGCCACGGAACTGCGCGCATCGGCCTCGGCCGTATATCCGTCCGCCCTGGCCGTATTGACCTTGGTATCATAAAGCGTCCAGGCCCATGCCACCGTCTGGCCGGCCGCCGCTTCGGCTTCCAGAATCATTTTGTCACATTCGATCTCGGCGTTGATGGTCTTCTGATAGACCTCCGCCACCTCAACGGGCGGGTGGATGCTCTCCAGCACCACGCTGACCACATGAAGGCCGGTGCCCTTTTCGACCGCGTGCTGAGAGAGTTCCTCCCGGAAGTTTTCGGCAAAAGCCGCACGGTCCACCGAGAGCAGCGTATTGAGATCGGTATTGATGGTCCGGTCGGTAATCATTTCATAGGCCATTGCCGAGAGCAAGGCCTCCGGGTTGGCGTTTCCGGTCAGATACTGCCGCAGATCCTCGATGTAATATTCAATGCGCAGGTTGACCGAAACCAGTTCTTTTCCGCCGCCCAGAAGCAGTTTGTATTCCTCGTCGCCGTGTCCGGCCGTCCACAGGTTGTCCGCGTCCTCTCCCGAAACATAGCCGACAGTCACTTCGCTGACCGACTGCGTGTTCCGGATATCCACCCGGTCAAACGGGCGCGGCAGGGTGAGGTGTATGCCGGGTGAAAGCGTCTTTTCTTCCAGCCGGCCGAAGCGGTAAACCGCCCCTTCCTGATGCGCCTCCACCACGGTAAGCCCGGAAAAACCCCAGAGAAGCAGTGCGCCGAACAGCAGACTGTAGGGTACGATATGCTTGATGTACCGGATGCTCCAGAGCGAGCGCATGGTAATTCCCGTGTTCTTTTCCAGATAGCCGAGCACGCCCAGTTCCCCGTGCCCGAGACCCGGGAGCGGCACCACCAGTTCCGGCGCGACCGTCAGTTCCCGGCGGATCAGCCGGGCAACAAAGGACAACAGGAAAAAGAAAGTCTGATAAATAAAGAAGACCGTGATCAGTGTGACCAGAATCCGCTGGCTGTCGTAAACGCCCAGCATTTTGACCATGGTGGCCGCGAAGAACACCACCGAGCCGACCTTTCCCATGGCGAAGGCCGAACGGATGCCCCGCACCAACGCCACGCCGTACGCATCCGGCTTTTCTTTTTTCGCTTCGCAGTTCACCGTTCTCCGGCACCAGGTATCCAGCGTAATGAACAACACAAAGAAGAAAAGGAAGAGGATCGGCACATAATACCCCATGCGGTAAACCGTGATGATCTTTTTAAGGCTCCGGAAAAACCGGATGTTCGTATAGGCGACAACGCCAAGGAGCAAGACCGCGCGGACCGCGGCCTCGTGTCGGCAAAGGAAGGCGTATGCCCGCCGCGCAAGAAGGACAAGCGCGCGCCCAAACCGCGCAAGGCGCTTGGGACCGGATTTGGGATCCGCCCCCTCCCCCGGCGCTGCCGGTTTTTCCCCGGGCGGGCCGGCCGGCGCGCGGAACGGCAGAAGCAAAAGCAGGGTGGTCGCCGCCGGCAAAAGCAGCAGATAATGAAAGAGAAAAAGCGGCAGGAAGCGTGTGTAGCGATAAAGGATCGCCAGCGGCAAGGTACAGGCAATAAGCCCCAGCGCACAGCAAAAGGCCACCTGTTTGCCGCCGGTCAACCGACGCGGGCGAAAGGATTTCATTGAAAGATCCTCCTTTTTGGAACTTTCCCAAAAGTAAAAGAACCGGTTCCGAAAACCGGCAAAAAACGATCGTTTTGAGAAAACAGCGGAACCGGATGTCCACTTTTTATGCGGTTTCATTATATCATTTTCATCGGCTTTTGTCAATCCGCGCGCCGATTCCGGAAGAATTTTGGCGGTTCTGCACAAAAAAAGACTTCCGTATTTATTATATCACACCCGCGTGCGGGCACGCAAGGGAAGATTTGCATCGCTTTGTAAACGCTCTGTAAACAGAATGAGAAAATATATTTTTTTGCACCGTAATTCCGGTTGTTGTTTTTTTTCGAAAGAAGCGGTACAATAAAAACAAGTTCCGAAAAAGGAGTGAGCTTCATGCAATTCCACGGTTTTCAGAAGCTGACGCTGCTGGATTATCCCGAACACACCGCCGCCCTGCTGTTTACGGCCGGGTGCAACCTGCGTTGCCCTTTCTGTCACAATGCCCTCCTGGTCACGCATCAGAAGGACGCGCCCCCCATCCCGACCGAAGAGATCATGACCTATCTCCGCAAACGCAAAGGACTCCTGGACGGCGTGGTCATAAGCGGCGGCGAACCGCTGCTTTATCCCGAACTTCCTCTTGTTCTGCGGGAGATCAAGGCGCTGGGTTATGACATCAAAATAGACACCAACGGCACTTTCCCGGATCGCCTGCACGCGCTGATGGAAGAGGGTCTGTGCGACTATGTGGCCATGGACATTAAAAACAGTCCCGAAAAATACGCCGAAACGGTCGGCGTGAAAAATTTTGACCTTGCGCCCGTGCGGGAGAGCGTTTCCCTCTTGCTTTCGGGAGGGACCGACTATGAGTTCCGCACCACTGTAACGGCGGAACTGCATGAGGTGGCGGACATCGCGGCCATCGGCCGGTGGATTGCCGGCGCAAAGCGCTACTTTCTCCAGAACTTCAAGGACAGCGGCGATCTCATCGGAAATGGCCTGCATCCCGTGCCCACCGAGACCCTGTTGCGCATGAAAAATGCCGCTTTCGTGCATATTTCCCATGTGGGCGTGCGCGGATTGTAACAGTTTTCACAAAACGCAAGATATTGTGTTGTTTTTGTTGACAAGACACAAAATGTATGATATACTGAGGAAAATCCCGGCACAGACCCTCTGCCGAATTTACAAAAATAAACAAAGGAGATCTCCGAATGTATCAAGTCATCAAACGGGACGGCAAGGTCGTTGACTTTGACCTGAACAAAATAAAACACGCCATCATTTCAGCGTTCAATGCCTGCCAGAAGCAGTTTCACCCCGACACCATTGATTTTCTGGTGCTGAAAGTCACGGCGGATTTTGAATCCAAAATCAAAGAAGAAAAAATCAGTGTGGAGGCCATTCAGGACAGCGTGGAATCGGTTCTCATCAAAGCCGGTTACGATGACATTGCCAAGGCCTATATTCTCTACCGCAAACAGCGCGAAAAACTGCGCAACATCGGCGCCACCATGCTGGACTACAAGCAGATTGTGGACAACTATCTCAAGATCAACGACTGGCGCGTGAAAGAAAACTCGACCGTGACCTATTCGGTGGGCGGCCTCATTCTTTCCAACTCCGGCGCCATCACGGCCAACTACTGGCTTTCCGAGGTCTATGACGAGGAGATCGCCGAGGCACACCGCAACGCCGATATCCATCTGCACGACCTTTCCATGCTGACCGGTTACTGCGCCGGTTGGTCGCTCAAACAGCTCATTCAGGAGGGTCTGGGCGGCGTGACCGGCAAGATCACTTCCTCCCCCGCCAGCCACCTTTCCTCGCTTTGCAATCAGATGGTCAACTTCCTTGGCATCATGCAAAACGAATGGGCGGGCGCGCAGGCATTCTCCTCCTTTGACACCTATCTGGCTCCTTTCGTAAGAGTGGACAACCTCTCCTATGAGCAGGTCAAAAAAGCCATCGAATCCTTCATTTACGGCGTAAACACCCCTTCCCGCTGGGGCACGCAGGCACCCTTCTCCAACATCACGCTGGACTGGGTCGTTCCGCCGGATCTGGCCGAGCTCAACTGCATTGTGGGCGGTAAAGAGACCGACTTCAAGTACAAAGACTGCCAGCGGGAAATGGATATGGTCAACAAGGCCTTCATCGAAATCATGATTGAGGGCGACGCCAACGGCCGGGGCTTCCAGTACCCGATCCCGACCTATTCCATCACCCGCAATTTCGACTGGTCCGAAACCGAGAACAACAAACTCCTTTTCGAGATGACCTCCAAATACGGCACACCTTACTTCTCCAACTATATCAACAGCGACATGGAGCCCAGCGATGTGCGCTCGATGTGCTGCCGTCTGCGGTTGGATCTGCGCGAACTGCGCAAGAAATCCGGTGGCTTCTTCGGCTCCGGCGAAAGCACCGGCTCGGTCGGCGTAGTCACCATCAACATGCCCCGCATTGCCTATCTGGCCACCGATGAAGAGGACTTTTTCAGACGCCTTGATCATATGATGGACATTTCGGCGCGCTCGCTTAAGATCAAGCGGACCGTCATCACCAAACTGCTGGAAAACGGCCTTTATCCCTACACGAAGCGCTACCTGGGCACCTTCGATAACCACTTCTCGACCATCGGTCTGGTGGGCATGAACGAGGCCGGCCTCAACGCGCGCTGGATCGGCAAGGATATGACCCACAAAGAGACGCAGGAATTCACCAAACGGGTGCTCAACCACATGAGAGAACGCCTGTCGGACTACCAGGAGGCCTACGGCGACCTTTACAACCTGGAAGCCACGCCCGCCGAATCGACTGCTTACCGCCTGGCCAAACATGATGTCAAGCGCTACCCCGGCATCATTACCGCGGCCAAGAACCCCGGCGACACGCCTTATTACACCAACAGTTCTCACCTGCCGGTCGGCTACACCGAGGATATCTTCTCTGCGCTGGACATCCAGGACGAACTGCAGACGCTCTACACTTCCGGCACGGTTTTCCACGCCTTCCTTGGCGAAAAGCTGCCCGACTGGAAGGCGGCCGCCAATCTCGTCCGGAAGATTGCCGAAAACTACAAGTTGCCCTACTACACCCTCTCGCCCACCTATTCGGTGTGCAAAAACCACGGTTATATTCAGGGCGAACACTTCACCTGCCCGCAATGCGGCGAAAAGACCGAAGTTTACAGCCGGATCACCGGCTACTACCGCCCGGTACAGAACTGGAACGACGGTAAATCTCAGGAATACGCCGACCGCAAGGTCTATAACATCTTCAACTCTCATCTGACCCACAATGGGTGCCTGGGAGAGGAAAAAACCGAACCCGCGGAAACCGCGAATGACAACGCCCTTTCCGACGGCGCTTATCTCTTCGCCACCGCCACCTGCCCCAACTGCAAAATCGCCTGCGCGACGATGGACAAACTGGGTGTGGCCTATGAAAAGCTCTATGCCAACGAGCGGCCGGATCTGGCGCGCGCCTATGGCATCAAGCAGGCACCGACTCTTCTGGTGGTGAAAAACGGCGAACCCGTCAAATATACCGGCGTTTCCGAAATCAAAAAATATCTGAAGGCATAAGAATGTACGATCTCATCATCATCGGCGGCGGCCCTGCGGGGCTGACCGCCGCCCTTTACGCCCGGCGCGCCGACAAAAGCGTGCTGGTCATTGAAAAAGAAACCTTCGGCGGGCAGATTACCTACTCCCCCAAGGTAGAAAACATTCCCGGCTTTCCCTCGCTCTCCGGCAATGAATTTGCCGAAAAAATGGTTGATCAGGTGCTCGCCCAGGGCGCGGAAGTTGAATCCGCCACCGTCACCGGCATCCGGGACGGCGCAGTAAAAACCGTGCTGACCGATGACGGGGAGTTTGCCGCCCGCGCGGTCATTGTGGCCACAGGCGCACGGCATCGGCTGTTGGGTCTCCCGGGAGAAGAAGATTTTGTCGGAAACGGCATTTCCTTTTGCGCAGTCTGCGACGGCGCATTTTACAAAGACGGCACGGTGGCCGTGGTCGGCGGCGGGAACTCCGCCCTGCAGGAGGCTTTGCTCCTTTCCGACCTTGCCAAACGGGTCTATGTCATACAAAACCTGGATTTTCTAACCGGTGAGGCAACGCTGGCCGCACAACTGCGTGAAAAGGCCAATGTGGAGATTCTCACTTCCACAGTGGTAAAGGAACTGATGGGCGACACGGCCTTCAAAGGCGTAAAAACACAGAATCTTCAAAACGGAAAAGTGCAGGAGCTTGCGCTGGACGGCCTTTTTGTGGCCATCGGCCTTGTTCCGCAGAACGAACCTTTTTCGGATGTGATCGCGCTGGACGAGCGGGGATATGCCGCCGCCGGCGAGGATTGCATCACAACCCGCGCGGGCATTTTCGTGGCGGGCGATTGCCGTGCCAAGCGCATCCGTCAGGTGACGACAGCCGCCGCAGACGGTGCGGTGGCGGCTCTGCGCGCCTGCGATTATCTGGACGGCAGATCTTAAAAGAGAAAATACCCGGCGCTCCCTTGAGCGCCGGGTTTTTTTTCACAGATGCAGGAATTTAATGAGAAAGAGCCAGGCAAGTCCATAGTAGGTCACAACAGCCACCAGATCGTTAAAGGTTGTAATCAGCGGACCGGAAGCCACGGCAGGGTCGATCTTGCATTTGTGGAACAGAATCGGTACGACCGTGCCGATGAGACTGGACAGCGTCATGGCCAGGAGCAACGCCGCGCCGGTACAGCCCGACACGGTAAAGGCCAGTGCGGCCGGCTGTCCCTTAAAAAAGACAATATATGCACCCACCAGCAAAAACGAAGTGATGCCAAGCAGGAGACCGTTGAAAAAGCCCACCCGCATCTCCTTGAAAAGCAGATAAGCAATGCCCTTTCCCGAGAGTTTTTCATCCGAAAGCACACGAATGGTGACGGCCAGCGACTGCGTGCCGACATTGCCGGCCATATCCAGAATGAGCGACTGGAAACAGACAATGAGTGTCAGGTGCTGAACCACATTTTCAAACAACCCCACCACACTGGAAACCGCCAGCCCCAAAAAGAGCAGAACCGTGAGCCACGGCAAACGCTTGCGCAAACTGTGAAACAGCGGTTCGCGCAGGTCTTCCTCTTCGGTCAGACCGGCCAGCTTTGCGTAATCATCGCCCATCTCGTCATCCACCACCTCAACGATGTCCTGCGAGGTGATGACGCCCAGAATTTTGTTGTCCTCGTCCAGTACCGGAATGGAATCTTCCGAATAATCGCGCAAACGGTCGATACATTCATCCACGGTTTCATGTGCGTAGACATAAGGATAAGAAGTCCGGATAATAGTGGAAAGCGGCGTTCCTTCCCGGGTGACGATCAGATCCTTGAGCCCCACCGCACCGCAGAAAGTACCACCCTCATCCACAGCATAAAGCGTGGAGATGTTGTCGTTCTCGGCGGCCTGACGAATGAGCGCGCGCATGGCTTCTTTCACGGTGTAGTTGACGCGGATGGTCACAAAATTGGTGGTCATGCGGCTGCCGATCTCATCCTCGTCAAAAGAACCGATAAGCGCGATCTCCCGCTTGGATTCATCGTCCATCAGATCAATGAGCGTGCCACGGTCGGTCTTGGGAAGCTGTTTTAAATAGTCTACCGCCACATCGGCGTCCGAATGGGCCAGAATATCGGCTTTTTTCCGAATGGACAGCTCGCCGAAATACGGGCCGATGTCGTCCATGTAGGAAAAAATGTCCGAGAGTGTTTCGCCGTCCAGAATGTTAAAAATGCGGGCCCGCTCGTCCCGGTTCAGTTTTGACAGCGCCTCGGCAATGTCATTTTCATGATAGGAAAGCAGTTTTTCGCGCAACAGGCCGGGCGAGGTATTGCCCCGCACCAGCGCCACGATTTCTTCCGCATAATCCGGGTGAGAAAGCGCGGTCTCTTCGCTTTCCGGAAGGTCTTTTTCTTCCATGGTGTTCCCTCCTTTTTATTTTTGCCGGGCGGAAACAAAAAACGCCGCCCTGTTCTGAAAGAGGGCCGCGTGCAGGCAAAAAAACAGGGAATAATCAGGAAAGCAACCAAAAAGCTGCCCGGTTCCCTTTGCCAACAGCGACCTTACCTCGGTCCGCGCAACTTCGCCCTTCCATGATCTCACCATCCTTCCGCAATGGAAAATATCTACTTGCAGTGTATCACAAAACTTTGTTTTTGTCAAGAAAAAAATGGTTTTTCAGGTGTGAAATCCGGCTTTTGCCAACATAAAAAAGGGCAACAGCAACTCCGTGCCGACAAAAAGCGCAAAAAGGAGAAAATCCGGGCGGAAACGCCCCCCAAAAAGGATCGGCCGGCGGCTGATAAAAGCCAGAGAAAAAGAGAAAAAGGAAAGAAAGACCGCGCACAGCGAAAGAATCCGGGCGGCCAGCACCAACGGATGATTTTCGCGCCTGTGAAGAAAAAACTGAGACAGAGAAACGAAAAAGCGCGCCAGCGAATAACCGAAAGCACTGTAAAAAAGAAAATCCGGCAATGCCGCGCGACGGCTCTCAAAAACCGCCGGCAGCGAAAAGCCCAGTGAAAAAAGATTGAGCAGCCACAGCAAAAGCCCCGTCACGCGAAAGGCGCGCCAGCGTGCGTTCAGATCCGCCTTTTCAAAAGCGTGCGAAAGATAGATCTGCAGCAGACTGATAAACAGAAAATAAAACGAAGTGATGCCGAAAAAGAAGAAACCCGAGAAGAGACTCCCCAAGAACAAGAAAAAAAGATAGGCCAGATTGCAAAAAAGCCCCAAAAACAGCCCCAGTCTTGCCCGCCGTCCTTTGTCTGAGAGCAAGCGGCGAAAAGAAAAAAGGCGGCGCCCGACGCGGCGGGCAACGCGATGTTCCGATAAAAAAGCGTCCTCTTGCGCACGATGTGTTTTCATGGAAAACCCTCCTTTTTTATTCTTCCCTTTCCCTCTTTTTTCATGCGTATTGACAAAACAAGAACGGCGGGATATAATAAAACCGAGGTGATGAAAATGAAAAAACTGATCGTAGGATTGGACGCGGATACCGCGTTGCTGAAAACTGCCAAAGAGACCGGCTGGGACGGCGTTTTCTTTGACTGGAACGATCAAACCGATTATTGCGCCGTCAAAAAAGAGACCTGCGCGCTGGGGCTGGAGATCCAGTCAATCCACGCGCCCTTTACCGGCATTTACCGCGTATGGGAAGGCACCGATGAAGAAGCAAAGGCCGAAATGGAAAAACAGCTGACCTGCTTTCGTGATGCGGCGGGCATCGGAGTGGATCTGGTCATCATGCACGCCATTATCGGGCTGGACCGGGTGGGTCCCAACGAGATCGGCGTGGAGCGCTTCTTTAAGATGATCCGCGAGGCCGAAAAACTCGGCGTGCGCATCGCGCTGGAAAATACGGAAGGCGAGGAATACTTAAAGGCACTCATGGATGCCTTCAAAGATGAAAAAAATGTCGGCTTCTGTGTAGATACGGGACATGAGCTCTGCTATAACCACGGCACGGACACCATTGCCAAATACGGTCGGCGGCTTTTCGGCACGCACCTGAACGACAATATGGGGCAGACCGGAGAAAAAATCACCTGGTACGATGACGCGCATCTGCTTCCCTTCGACGGCGTGGCCGACTGGGTGGGCATTGCCGCCAGACTCAAAAAGGCAGGATTCACCGGACCGCTCACCTTTGAACTGATCAAAGGCAACCGGCCGGAACGCCACACCAGCGACCGTTACATTGTCATGACCGACCGGGAATATCTCGCGGCGGCCTATGAGCACGCGCGTTGCTTTGAAAATCTGATGAGATAAGAAAAGACCGGTAAGCCCGAGGCTTACCGGTCATTTTCTTGCCAGCAGAATCTTTCTTTGTAACACTCGATCGCCTCGGCGATAATCTTTTCGGCCTCTTCGCGGTCATAAAGCGTTTTGACATCGGTCTGTTTGTTTTCCAGCTGTTTATATACCCTGAAAAAGTGCATGATCTCATCAAAAATGTGCGCGGGCAGTTCATCAATCGAACGGATGTTGTTATAAGTCGGGTCGGAAAAAGGGATGGCAATGATTTTGTCGTCTATACGGCCGCTGTCAATCATGCGCATCACGCCGATGGGATAGACCCGAATGAGCGTCATCGGATGGATGGGTTCGGCGCAGAGCACCAGCACATCCAACGGGTCGCCGTCATCGGCGTAGGTCCGGGGAATAAACCCATAGTTGGCGGGATAATGCGTGGAGGTGTAAAGCACACGGTCCAGCCGCAGAAGGCCGGTGTATTTGTCCAGTTCGTACTTGCACTGACTGCCTTTCGGGATTTCAATCACAGCCGAGAAATCGGTGGGGGTGATCTGTGCAGGATCCATATCATGCCAAATGTTCATGTCTGTTCTCCCTTTTATTTTATAAATTCAAATTCAAGGTCGTAGATCCGGACCGTATGTCCGTCCCGGCAACCTTTTTCCTCCAGAAGCGCAATGACGCCGTTTTTTTGAAGCATCCGCTGAAAATAGGAAAGCGACTCGTAATCGTCAAAATTGACCCGGCCGCAAAGATCGCGGAGCCACGCGCCCTCCACCACAAATACCTCGTTTTCACGCCGGACGGTCATTGCCATGGGATCGGCCTGTGCCGCGGTACCTTCCGCGTCATGGTTTTCAAAAACCCTGATGGGCGGCAATTCGCGCAGTTTCGCGGCCACGGCGCGCACCAATTCGGGCAATCCCTCGCCGGTGGCGGCCGAAACAAAGAAGAGTTCTTCTCCCTTTTCTTTGGCATATTCCCGTAACCGCAAGATATAATCGGCCTCACTGTCCATGGCGTCGGCTTTATTGGCCACCAGCATCTGCAAACGGGTGGCCAGTTCTTCGCTGTAACGCGCCAGTTCCGCATTGACGGTCTCAATATCGCCAATGGGATCTCTGCCTTCTTCCTCGGAGACATCCACCACATGGAGAAGCAAGCGGCAACGCTCGATATGTCGCAGGAAATCGTGCCCCAATCCCGCGCCGTCGGCCGCGCCCTCTATCAGCCCCGGAATGTCCGCGGCCACAAAACCGCTTTCCCCACCGGTCTTTACAACGCCAAGGTTGGGAGACAGCGTGGTGAAATGATAGGCCGCGATTTTAGGCCGGGCGGCGCTGATGCGGGAAAGAATGGAGGATTTGCCGACGCTCGGCAGACCGATAAGGCCCACATCCGCCAGCATTTTCAGCTCCAGCAGAAGCTCCCTCTCCTCGCCCTTGGTGCCGTTTTTGGCAAACATGGGCACCTGCCGGGTGGGGGTGGCAAAATGCCGGTTTCCCCAACCGCCGCGCCCGCCGCGGCAACAGACAAAGTCTTCGTTTCCGGACATATCCTTTAAAATGCGGCCGCTTTCGGCATCCCGCACCAGTGTGCCGCGCGGCACGGTGATGACGACATCGGGTGCGGTCGCTCCGTGAAATTTGTCACCGCTGCCGTTTCCGCCGTTGCCGGCCACGAATTTGCGGTGATCGCGGAAGTAAAGCAGCGTGGTGGCGCCGGGATCGACCCGGAAAACAATGCTGCCGCCGTTGCCTCCGTCTCCGCCGTCCGGGCCGCCTCTGGCTACATATTTTTCGCGGTGGAACGCCACGGCGCCGTTGCCTCCGTCCCCCGCCTTTACATAAATTTTCGCGTGGTCAATCACTGTTTTTGTTTCTCCTTTTCAAAGGTGCGTTAGGCAGGCAGAATCGAAAGCACAAAATAGCCCGCACAAACGATGAGAAAGAGCCATGTGCCGACATTCCGGAAAGCCGGACCTACCAGATCGCCGCCGCTAAGCGGATGCGCAAAAGTGCCATATCCCTCCGGGGGCAGGATCACATATTCCGCGCGCTCCAGACGGATACGGCGAAAATAAACGCAAAAGAGAATGAGCCCTACCAGCGCGCCGCCGTAAAGGATCCCCTCATAGGCCAGCAAACCGAGAACCGGCCAAATGATCTGCGAAATCTCCGAAAGCATCATCTCGGGATCGGGCAGATTCTCCAGATTCTCCAGCCAATCATAAATCGGCTCCATGCGCGGCAACACGAAAAAGGAAAGCACCGTGCTGACCGAATTGATCACGGCGTGCGGCAGAATCGTGAGCCACACGCGGCCGCTTTTGGCGTAAATATAACCGAACGCCAGTCCCAAGCCGAAAGCAAAGAAGAACTGCGTGAAATTCCCGTGCCCAAGGCCGAACACCAGCGCTGACACGAGGATAGCCGGCCCCTCACCGAAGCGACCCAGCGCATTCATCAACGCGCGGCGGAAAAAGAGTTCCTCCATGACCGGCGCCAGGATCCCCACACACAAAAGCGCGATGAAAAAGTTTCCCTGCCCCAGATAATCCGAGGCGGAAGAAGGCGGCGTGTGCGTGAGGGACTCGATCACGGAAGAAACGGTGGTGCCGATCATGCTTCCCGCCACCAGGAGCGTGCAGGAAACAGCCAGCGCCGCGAAATAGCCACCCTTGCCCAGGCTCTGCTTTGCCGGCACCCTTTGCGGCAACAGGGACAGCAGGAAAATACAAAGCGGCAGAACCAAAAGATCAAACGGGATGGAATCCGCCACCCAAACGGCCTCCGGCCGGGCGGCAAACGCCGGGAAAAAGGTGCGGAGCAGGACCGAAAGAACCAATGACAACCCTATGTGCAGGAGCATCATAAGGGAAAGCACCAAACCGATGCGCAGGAATACGCCGGTGATCTCACGCCGGTCGATCTCCGGAAACGGCGCCATCGGCTCCGGTGCCAGACGGAAATCTCCCGGATCAAACGAACCGTTCATGTAGGCATCTCCTCTCCTCTTTCCCGGACAATCAGCCGGATCGGTGTACCGCGGAACCCGAAGGTCTCACGCAGACAGTTTTCAAGATAGCGTTGATAGGAAAAATGGAAAAGCTCGGCGCTGTTGCAGAAAATGACAAAGGTCGGCGGCGCCACCTTGATCTGCGTCATGTAATAGATCTTGAGACGCCGTCCCTTGTCGGAAGGCGGCTGAACGCGGGTGGTGGCGTCATTGAGGACATCGTTGAGCATCCCGGTCGTGATGCGCAGGCGGGACTGGTCGTAGACATAAGTGATATGCTTGAAGACCTCCTGGATCCGCTGACCGGTCTTGGCCGAGACGAAAAGGAGCGGCGCATACTGAAGATAGGCCAGCGCTTCATAGACATCCTTGGTATAATTCCCGACTGTCTGATTATCCTTTTCCACGCTGTCCCACTTGTTGACGAGGATGATTACCGCCTTCCCCGCCTCATGCGCAATGCCGGCAATACGCTCGTCCTGCTCGGTCACGCCCTCGCCCGCGTCGATCATAAGGAGACACACATCGGCGCGTTCCACCGCCATGTGCGCCCGGAGCACACTGTATTTTTCAATTTTATCGTTCACCTTTGACTGCCGCCGGATGCCGGCCGTATCGATGAAGGTAAATTTGCCGTATTCGTTTTCCACGCGCGTGTCGACCGCATCCCGCGTGGTGCCCGGAATATCCGACACAATCAGGCGCTGTGCGCCGACCATCCGGTTGATGATGGAGGATTTCCCAGCGTTCGGTTTGCCGATGACGGCCACCTTGATACTGTCGTCCTCGGTCTCTTCCCCCGCTTCATGGGGCAACAGTGCCAACGCTTCGTCCAGCACATCGCCGGTACCGGTGCCGTGCACCGAGGAAACGGCCACCGGATCCACCGGGAAACCGAGCTCGTAAAATTCGTAATATTCCGTCGGGAGCGCACCCACGCTGTCGCATTTGTTGACCACCGGAATGACCGGCTTTCCGCTTCGCTTGAGAAGAGCGGCTACCTCGCGGTCGGCCGCTGTCACCCCGGTGCGGACATCGCAAAGAAAAAGAATAACATCGGCGCTTTCCACGGCAATCTCGGCCTGAAATTTCATCTGCGACAGAATTACATCGTTGCTTTTCGGTTCGATCCCGCCGGTATCAATGAGCGTGAGACGGCGGCCGCACCATTCGGTCTCGCCGTAAATCCGGTCGCGCGTGACGCCGGGCGTGTCCTCCACGATCGAGCGGCGCTCGCCGATCAGTTTATTAAAGAAAGTGCTTTTGCCCACATTGGGGCGGCCGACAATGGCCAGAATCGGATTTGCCATAGATGCTTCTCCTTTTTAGTAAGGTTTGTTCACGCCCAGAAAGGCCGCAAGCAGGGTTGCGCCGTCCCCCTCGGTGGGGTGGATCTTCACGCCGAGTTTTTCGGACAGTTCGCCTGGGGTCATGCCGCAAAGAAACAGGTCGCCCTCGGCACGCAACATATTGCGGGGGATAAGCAGTTCCGCCCCCAGTTCTTTTCCGGCCAGCTGTTCGGAAAGATCCCGGCCGGTCAGAAGCCCCGCCACCGTAATTTCCGGGCCGAAAAAGTGATTTTCAATCTCATAAACCAGCACCCGGAGCCCCGGCACCAGGCGCTCGGTGGCGCCGGCCAGTTCCCGCATGGTCGGTGCGGCGGCCCGGCCGGTGGCCAATGACACCGTGCGGGGCGCAGACAGCTTTCCTCCCGGCAGATAATCGGAAAGGAAGGGCAGTTCGGCCGAAAAATCGTCGGTCAGCGAGCGGATCATGCCAACGCCGTTGTCATACTGCGGATAATCCCCGTAATAATCGGCCGGGGGCATGGGCAGACCCGCTTTCAGATAAAATTCATCGGCACAGCAGAAGATCCGCTCCCCGAAGCGCCGAATACATTCTTCCCCCATTTCATCCACCTGACGGACGACGGCGGCCGCCTCTCCGGGCGAAAACGGGGAAAGCGGAAAAAGGCCCTCTCTGAATTTTGTCAGCCCTGCCGGAACAATCGAAACGCTCCCCATGGCGGGAAACAGCTCCGAAAGATCCGACATGGTACGCGAAAGTGCCGCGCCATCGTTGACGCCCCGGCAGAGCACCACCTGCCCGCACAGCGCAATACCGGCATCAGCCATCCGGCGCAGATAAGAAAGCACCTCGCCCGCGCGGGGATTTTTCATCATTTTGACGCGCAATTCGGGATCGGTGGTGTGCACCGAGACATTGACCGGCGACAGGTGCATCCGGATGATACGCTCCACATCCTCGTCATGAAGATTGGTCAGCGTGATGTAGTTGCCATGCAGGAAAGAAAGGCGGGCATCGTCATCTTTAAAATAAAGCGTCGGGCGCAGACCCTTGGGCAGCTGGTCGATAAAACAGAAAATGCACTTGTTGGCGCAATGCTGTTTTTTATCCATGAGCGGTGTTTCAAATTCCAGGCCCACATCGTCGTAAACACCCTTCCGGATGTGCACCAGGAGCGGTTTTCCCTCTCTGGAAAGCGCCAGTGTGACATCCTGCTCCGAAAGATAAAAACGATAGTCCAGCACATCGGCAATGAGATGGCCGTTAATGGTCGCAAGCTCGTCTCCGGGAAGGATACCGGCCGCCGCCGCCGCGCTTTTTTCCTCCACGGCCGTAATACGGACCATCGTTTTCCCTCCCTTCCTCTATATGAGTATTATATTATAACACAGATTATAAAAAAAAGCAACACCGAAGCGAAAAAAAGGAGACTGCCGCCCAAAGCGGCAATCCCCTCTTTCTTTTTACTTGGCATAATCCACCGCGCGGCTCTCGCGGATGAGGTTGACCTTAATCTGTCCGGGGTATTTGACCTCGTCCTGAATCTTTTTGGCCATCTCGCGGGCAATGAGTTTCATGCCGTCGTCGGTGACATCTTCCGGCTTGACCATCACGCGCAGTTCGCGGCCGGCCTGAATGGCATAGGCCTTTTCCACACCGTCAAAGCCCTTGGCGATCTCCTCCAGCTTTTCAAGACGCTTGATGTAGTTTTCCAGATCCTCGCGGCGCGCGCCGGGACGGGACGCGGAAATGGCATCCGCCGCCTGTACCAGCACAGCGATGACGGTCTGCGGCTCGACATCGTTGTGATGTGCCTCGATTGCATGAATGACCTCGCGGCTTTCCTTATACTTCTTGGCCACGCTCACGCCGAGTTCGACATGAGTCCCTTCCACATCATGCGGGAAGGCTTTTCCGATATCATGAAGCAGACCCGCGCGCTTGGCAGTCGCGGCATCCGCGCCGAGCTCCTCAGCCATGATCCCGGCCAGAAAGGCCACTTCAATGGAATGCTTGAGCACATTCTGGCCGTAGCTGGTACGGTAACGAAGCCGCCCCAGCAGTTTGACCAGTTCGGGATGCAGGTTGGGAATGCCGACCTCATAGGTGGCGCGTTCACCGGCCTGCTTGATAAGCGCCTCGACCTCGCGGCGGGATTTTTCCACCGTTTCCTCGATGCGTGCAGGATGAATCCGCCCGTCCGAGATCAGTTTTTCCAGTGTGAGACGCGCCACCTCGCGGCGGACAGGATCAAAACCGGAAAGCGTGATGGCCTCCGGGGTATCGTCGATAATCAGTTCCACGCCGGTGAGCGTTTCCAGCTTCTGGATGTTGCGCCCCTCACGGCCGATAATGCGCCCCTTCATCTCCTCGCTGGGGATCTGCACCACCGACACCGTGCTTTCGGCCACATGGTCAGTCGCACAGCGCTGAATGGCCAGGGAGAGAATGTTGCGCGCCTTGATTTCAGCCTCGTCCTTGAACTCGGCATCCAGTTCGTCCAGACGCTGAGCCAGCTCGTGTTTGGCCTCGCTCTCCACCCGTTCGATCAGTTCTTCTTTGGCCTCTTCCGCCGTCAGCCCCGCCAGTTCCTCCAGTTTTTTCTTGTGCGCGGCCAGCGTTTCCTCGATCTCGGCTTTCAGAGCATCGTTTTCCTGCAGTTTTTGTTCCAGACGCTCGTTTTTCTTTTCCAGCGCTTCGGACTTCTGATCCAGATTTTCTTCTTTCTGGGTCAGTCTGCGTTCGGTGCGGGTAATTTCCGTGCGCCGTTCTTTGAGTTCAGCCTCGGATTCGTTCCGCTTTTGCAGAATTTCTTCCTTGGCCTCGAGCAATTTTTCTTTTCTCATCGCTTCCGCCTGTTTTGCGCAGGCCGAAAGGATGCGTTCCGCTTCTGCCTTGGCGGAGCCGATTTTCTTCTCCGCAATGGCCCGGCGTAAAGCAAAGCCGATGACCGCGCCCAGAACGAGCGCCGCCGCCATCAGCCCGATGGCAAGCCCTATGCCCATTTTTCTACCTCCTTTTTGGATTTTGGGTTGGATTTTCGTTCATATATACAAAATAAAGGTGCCCCATGACGGGCCCGGGAATTGTATACAGTATTTAATTATACACAGATTTAAGCAAAAAGTCAAGGGAAAAACCGATATTTATACGGGCTTTTTCGTGCCCGGCGGACTTGACAAGCAGGGGAATCTCTGCTATAATGTAAAAAAGCGCCATATGAAAAGGAGTTTTACCATGAAAAGTGTGAAAATCAAACTGTCTACCATCGCCGATGTGCGTGATTTTGTAAACATCGTTTCCAAGAGCGACACCGAGATCGACCTGACTTCCGGCCGCTATGTGGTGGACGGCAAATCCATCATGGGCATTTTCAGCCTGGATCTGCTCTCTCCGATCACACTGACCGCTCACACGGATGACACCGACGCGCTTTTTGCCGCGCTCGACCGTTTCATCATCAAAGACTGAGTCCGCAAGCCGAAAGACCGGAAGGCGGCCGAAACCGCGACCTGCCGTTTTTTCAACCCGTTCCCGGGGATTCCTCCGGGAACGGGTGTTTTTTTCGCTATAAAAGAGGCCGGAATGTGACTTCCGGCCTCTTTTTTATTTGTAAAGTTTGAGCGTTTCGTTATAACTTTTGACCAGATCGTGAAGCAGATCAAACTGGGTGAAATCGCTGCGGTAGGCAATGTTGATTTCCCGCATCATACTGAGGTTTTCCACGGGCAGGGTGACGATCTTGCCCTTTTTGAGTTCGTCCAGGCACACGCTTCGCGCCAGGATCGACACGCCGAAATCCCGCCGGATCAGGTCTTTGATAGTGGCGATGTTGTCCACCTCCAGAATCACATTGAAATCACTGATACTCATATTGTTGCTTTCCAGATGCGCCATAAAAAGATTCCGCGTGCCGGAGTTGGGCAAACGCAGGATCATTTTTTCTTTTTTGAGCTCGTTCAGCGTCACCATGCTCTTCTTTGCAAAAGGATGGTCGGGCGAGACCGCCAACACCAGATAGTCGGTGTCCATGAGCAGATAGCGGATATCCGGGTCATGGCTCCGCCCCTCCACAATCGCCAGATCGATCTCATAGGTTTTCAGCATCATATAAAGATTACTTATAGTGTCGGTAATCATTTTAATGTTTACCTTCGGATTTTTGGAGCAATAACTGGCCAGTGCCTCGGCAATCGGATTGCTCTCGGCGGTGTGCGTCACACCGATGGTCAGGTGGGTGGTCAGACTGCTGCCATCCCTGATATCGTTCTGAAGCGCGGTATAAAGACCCAGCATTTTTTTGGCGCATTTCAGCACCTCATCTCCCTGCCTGGTCAGCAGTAATTTGCCGTGTCCGCGCTCAAAAACCGTCACGCCCAGTTCTTCTTCCAGCGTTTTGATATGCTGGCTGACAGCCGGCTGGGTGATATTCAGTTTTTGCGCCGCCCCGACAAAGCTGCCGCACTCACTGACAGCCAGAAGCGTATACACTTTGTGATCGACCATTCTCGCCCTCCATAAGTTTAATTTATATAAATGTAGGTTTTTATAATTTGACATTATCAATCCGCTGAGTATAATTATAAAAGAAAGCGGAATGAAAATCAAGGGGGGTGGCATAAAAATGTGTAAAACAGGAAAAATTTTGTTGGACGACGCTTCCCTCTCCCTACAAAGCGCGCTGGGAATTTACCGGAATGCCACCTTTGGGGATCCGGACGAAGAAGCGGAAGAAGACGCTGTCACACGCGCTTTCCGGGAGGCCGGCATCACGCGTGATATAAATAAAAAGGTAAAAAAGCCTGCCATGCCAAAGAAAGGAGAGAAAAGGTAATATGCTTGAAAAAGTCAGATACGATGGGCGTTATGCCTCTCTTCTCACGGTCTACCAATGCGGCAGTTACACCCTGGCGGCCCAGGAGCTGGCATTAACTCCTTCGGCGGTCTCAAAACAGATTCACTCCCTTGAAAAAGAGCTGTCCGTAAAACTTTTCCGGCGCACACGGAGCGGTCTTATGCCCAGCGCGGATTGCGAGACCGTGGTTGCCTATATCAAAAGAATCCAGCATGTCTGCCATGAAATGTCGGAGAAAATCGGCACGGCACGGCGGCCGGAACGCCTGACCATTGGCCTTACGCCCAGTGCACAGGCCTTTGCGCTTCCCGAAATCCTGCCGGTACTCTCCAAGGCCTATCCGCAGATGCAGATAAAAATCTCCGTTGGGGCGGCCGATGAGCTCTGTGAAAAGCTGCAGCACGAAGAAATTGACCTGGCAGTGATTGAAGGAGCGTGTGGCGCAGACAGTTTCGGCAGTATCATGCTGGACACGGATCATCTCACCGTGGCCGTCCCGCCAGACAGCCCCTTTGCCCGGCGCGGCTTTATGACGCTTTCCGAGTTATTGAACGAAAAACTGATTTTAAAGCCGAGGGAATCCGGCACCCGACGCCTTCTGGAATCCGGACTGCTCGGCGCGGGCATTTCCCCCAGCCGCCTGAAGGTGATTATGGAGATGGAGAATGTTGACACCATCCTCCGGCTGGTCTCGGCCGGATATGGCCTCTCGGTGCTCTCGGACAATGCCTGCCGAAATTATGTCGCACAGGGCGATATTGCCACCGTTTCGCCCGAAGGCCTTTCCATGAGCCGGAGCATCCGGATCCTGTATCGGCCGGACGACAACCTTTCCGCCATTATTCAAACCATCCGGACGCGTGACGACCGGAACCCGCCCCGTGCCCCGGCACGAACCGACAATCCCCCCCAGAAACGGAGAACACACTGTTTATGAGAAGCCGCGAATGCGAAAAATATTTGTTTGAAGAAAGCCCTGTCATGAAAGCCATTCTGAATTTGGCTTTACCCTCTGTGATGGGACAGATTATTCTGGTCATTTACAATATGGCCGACACTTTCTTTGTCGGACTGACCGGCAATGACGAAATGATCACCGCCGTGACGGTCTGTATGCCGGCCTTTATGTTCCTTTCCGCCATTTCCAATCTTTTCGGCGTGGGCGGCGCAAGCCTTATTTCCCGCATGATGGGAGCCGGAAGGCGGGACGGCGCCAAGCACGCGGCCGAGTTTGCCGTGTGGGGCTGCACAATCGTAACGGTGCTTTATGCGCTGGGCGTCTACCTCTTCCTTGACGGGTTTGTGAATCTTCTGGGCGGCTCCGCCTCGGGCGTACATAACTTTGCCCGTGGCTATATGAAGATGGCTGTTATATCAGGAGGCCTTTGCACCGCGCTCAACAATCTTTTTGCCCACCTCATCCGGGCGGAAGGACGCTCCATGCAGGCCAGCCTCGGAATCATGATCGGCGGTATTGTCAACATCGCGCTTGACCCGCTTTTCATGTTCGTGATTCTCCCGGCCGGCAACGAACCCCTCGGAGCGGCACTGGCCACCATGCTCTCCAACTGTATTTCCCTCCTGTACTTCTTTGTTTATCTGGCCGTGCGTCATAAAGAAATGGTACTGTCCTTGCGCCCCGAACGGGCCATGTTCCGCAACCGGATTCCGCTCCATGTCATCAGCGTCGGCATTCCGGCTTGTCTTATGACCCTGTGCGAGAATATTTCCTATGCCGTGCTGGACAATCTGATGTCGGCCTATGGCACGGCGTCGCAGGCCGGTATCGGCGTGGCCAAAAAGGTGAATATGCTGGCGCACTGCATCGTACGCGGCATGGCGCAGGGCGTGTTGCCGCTCATTGGTTATACTTTCGCGGCCGGCATGAAAAAGCGGATGAAAAAAGTGGTCTATCTCTCGGCCACCATTTCTACCCTGATCTCTGTATTTTGCATGGTCGCCTCGCTCCTTTTTGCCAAAGAGCTCATCGGCATTTTCCTTCCGGTCGGCTCGGATTCGCACGGATACGGCATGATCTTCTTACGCATCATGTGTGTGGGCGCGCCCTTCTCGGCATTGGCCTATACGGTGATTTCTTTCTTCCAGGCTACCGGTCATATGATGAAGTCGCTGGTACTGGCACTGCTCCGCAAGGGGATTTTGGACATCCCGATGATGTTTGTTTTCAATAGGCTCCCCCCAATCTAGGGTGTTGTCGTGGCAACCCCCCCAGCCGATATCATCTGTTGTCTTTGCGCAGCGGTGCTCTTTCTCCTCTTTATGCGAAAGCACGGAAATGACACCCCGATCCTACCTCCCGATGACGGCATGGAAAACGAGCCGGACAGTGTGCCGTGCACTGCGGCCGAAAGCCTGCTGTGAGATCCTTCCCGAAAGCTAAAATTCCCGCCCG
>CAJJIY010000022.1 GCA_905187695.1 uncultured Eubacteriales bacterium
CCCCAGCCGATAAAGCGGCTGACAAAACTGACCAATGTGCCGATATGCGGCGCAATCAACAGCGAAAGCCCGCCTCCCACAAAAACCGTAACAAAAGGCGTCACCAAAATGTCCACTTTGGTTTCCTTGGAAACCGCTTTGCCGCACTCCACGGCCACCACGGTAATCAGCAACACCGCAAGCGGTCCGCCCGCGCCGCCCAGCGCGTTGGCCGCGTGTCCCACGGCGGCCGCCGAAAAGAGCACAAAAGCCGGAGCTTTCAGCGCATAGGCAATGGCGATTGCCATGGCCGCGCCGGAGGCGGCCTGCGCGTACCCGCCGATGGTGGCAAAAAACGCAAAACCGGGAATCAGCCCGATGGCCTTAAAGATCGTCCCGATTAAAAGAGAGCCGAAAAGACCCAGCGCCATAGCGCCCAATGCGTCAATCCCGTATCGCTTGGCTGAAAATTCAATGTCCTTGCGTGCAAGAAAGCGCCGGAACGCGTTTGGCTTTTTTTCCTGTTGGTTGGTTTCGTTCGTCATTTCTCAAATTCTCCTCCCGGATTTTTTCGCAACCGCGATTGCATCATTTCATAAAGCGGAGAAGCCGCGGCGGCACTGACTTCTTCTTCGCCCCGTGTGGCCATAATGCCCGTATAGCCGGTATCCGAAAGCACAAAATGCTCCAGGAGCGGAATTTCCATCAGCGACAGCGCCTGAGAGAGTTTCCGCGTTACCCTCAGATCCTCCGCGGAGGGAATGGCCAATCCGCCCGGGTGATTGTGTGCCAACACGACCGCTGCAGCGTGTTTGGTATAGGCCCGTTCGGCAATCCGGCGAACCGAAAGCGATACGCCGCCCACGTCTCCCTCGCTGATCAAAAAACAGTCAAGCAAATGCATCCCGTTGTCGAAAAGCAGGAGATAGGCCTGCTCGGTGTGCAACCCGAGAAACCGCGGCCACAAAAAAGACACGATCTTTTCCGGCGTGTCAAACACGTCGGATTTTCCTTCCTCCGGTTGCAGTTTTCCGATGGTATATCGTTTGGCTGTTTCTCCCAAAAGCGAGAGATAAACCGCCGTGCTCTCTCCGACGCCCGACATTCCGGAAAGCCGGTCGCGTCCGGCCTCCAGAACAGCGCCCAGCGATCCGAAATTCTCGATGAGCTCATGGGCCAACTCGTTGGTGTCCCGGCGGGGCTGGATGTAATAAAGCAGCATTTCAAGGATCTCGTGATCGGCAAACCCGTTCGGATCGGCACAAAAGCGCGCCCGCATCCGCTCCCGGTGTCCGTCGTGTAACCGGGGCTTTTTCTCCAATGTCCACACCTCCTCCAAGCTTTAACAAGCAATTCTTTTTCATTATATCACACATCCCGCAAAAATTCTATACTTTTCTGTTTTTTTCAAAAAAGAAAAAACTGCTCTTGCGGGAATCGGAGAAATATGGTAAAATAAAAGCAGAATAAAAACAAGGAGTCCGCCAATGGATATTGAAAAACTTTTAAAAAGCCTGACTCTTGAAGAAAAACTGGGACAGTTGACCCAGTTAAACGCCGTTTTCTTCAAAGAAGATACCGCCGCCGATATCACCGGCCCGATCTCTCAGATGAATCTGACGCCGGAGGATGTGCTCCGGGTCGGCTCCACGCTCAATTTTATCGGCGCGGCGACTATGCGGGAAATCCAAGCCCGCGTCCTGAAAGAAGGCGCGCACCACATTCCGCTTCTTTTCATGCAGGATGTCATTCACGGTTATCGCACCATTTATCCCATCCCGCTCGGTATGGGCTGTTCCTTTGATCCGGCCCTTCTTCGGGACTGCGCGCGGATGTCGGCCGTGGAGGCCGCCGTCAGCGGCGTTCATGTCACTTTCGGACCGATGCTGGATCTGGTGCGCGACGCCCGCTGGGGACGGGTGATGGAATCCACCGGCGAGGATCCGGTGCTCAACGCGCGCCTTGGAAAAGCCGCCATCGAAGGCTATCAGGGCGATTTCTCCGATCCTTACAATATCGCCACCTGCGTCAAGCATTTTGCCGCTTACGGTGCGCCGGAAGGCGGACGGGATTATAACGCCGTGGATATGTCCGTGCGCCAACTGAGAGAAAATTATCTGCCGGGTTACAAGGCGGGCGTGGAAGCGGGCGCGGATTTTGTCATGCCTTCTTTCAACGCGCTTTCCGGCCGTCCCAGTTCCGGTTGCGAATGGCTGCTCCGGGATATTCTCCGGAAAGAATGGGGCTTTTCCGGCGTGGTCATCAGCGATTACAACGCCATGGGCGAACTTATTGATCACGGCGTGGCCGAAAACGGAAAAGAAGCCGCCGACATGGCTTTCCGCGCCGGGTGTGAACTGGAAATGATGTCGGTCACGCTCTACAAAAACGCCAAAGAATTGCTTGACGAGGGGAAACTCTCCATGGAAGAGATTGATGAGGCCGTGCGCCGCGTCCTGCGCGTCAAAGAGAAACTGGGCCTCTTTGAAAACCCCTACCGCATGGCAGACGAAGAAGAGGAAAAGAAAATCCACCTTTGCCCCGCGCATCGGGAACTGGCCAGAAAAGCCGCCCGGGAAAGCGCCGTGCTCCTTTCCAACAACGGCGTGTTGCCGTTCTCCGAAAAAGCCGGAAAAGTGGCCGTCATCGGCCCGTTTGCGACTGAAAAGGGCATCAAGGGCTTCTGGGCCTGCGCCGGCCGAGACGAGGACTGTGTGACGGTGGAAGAGGGCATCCGCGCCCTTTTGCCCACGGCTGAGGTTCTCACTGCGCCGGGCTGTTCCCGCGAACTGATGGAAAAAGACACCTCCGGCGTGGCGGCGGCGGCAGATCTTGCGGCCACGGCCGATGCCGTTGTGCTTTGCCTGGGCGAATATCAGCAGTGCTCCGGCGAAGGCAACAGCCGCGCCGACCTCACGCTTTCCCCCGCGCAGATGGCTCTGGCGCGTGCCGTTGTGGAAAAAAATCCGAACACGGCGGTGGTGCTCTTTACTGGTCGGCCGCTGGCACTGGCCGAACTTTCGGAGTTTGCCCCGGCCATCCTTTGTATGTGGCAACCCGGCACGGAAGGCGGCGCGGCCGCCGCCGAACTGCTCTTCGGCAAAGCCAACCCCTGTGGAAAACTCTCCATGTCCTTCCCCTGGTGCACCGGTCAGGTTCCGGTCTATTACAGCCATACCCGCACCGGGCGCCCCACAAAGAACCCCAAGGAGATCAGCAAAAAGACCTATTCCGCGCGTTACCAGGACGCCCCGACCGATCCGCTTTATGTCTTCGGCCACGGCCTTTCCTATACGACCTTTGAATACGGAAAACCGCAGCTTTCCTCTGAAATTCTGCGTCCGGGCGCGCCTATCCGCGTATCGGTCACGGTCAGAAATACCGGCTCGCGCGCAGGGAAAGAGATCGTGCAGCTCTATACGCATGATCTGTTTGCCAGCACCGTCCGCCCCCTGCGGGAACTGAAGGACTTCCTCAAGATCGAACTTCAGCCGGGCGAAGAGCAATGCGTGGTTTTCACCCTGACCGAAGAAGAACTCCGCTTTGAGACCTACGACCACGGTTTTGACAGCGAAGCGGGCGATTTTGAATTAAGCATCGGCCCGGACAGCGACTGCGCCAATACCGTCTCTTTCCGGCTGGAAAAATGAGCGTGCACCCTTTTTGCCGCATTTTTCAGGCGGTACGGGCTCTTTTTCTCCGGATCTGCCGAAAAGCACCGCCCCGGACGCTTTCCGGGGAAGGATGCCTTGGAGAACTGCCGTCCCTGCTTGAAAAGAAGGGGATTCGGCGCCCCCTTCTTCTGACCACGGCCGGCACCCTGCGCCGCGGTGCGGCCGAACCCTTTCTTTCCGGATGCCGGGAAAAAGGAATCCCGGTCTCGGTTTTTGACGCCGTCACACCCGATCCGACCGAGGAAGAAGTTCTTCTTGGCGAGGCCCGCTACCGGGAGGACTGTTGCGACGCGCTCGTGGCGCTGGGCGGCGGTTCGGTCCTTGACTGTGCCAAAGCGGTCGGCGCGCGATTGGCCCGCCCCGGAAAACCGCTTATAAAAATGTGCGGCGTTTTGCGGGTCCGGCGGCGATTGCCTTTGCTTTTTGCCGTCCCAACCACGGCCGGAACAGGTTCGGAGGTCACGGCCGCCGCCGTTCTTACTTTCCGGGATGAAAAAACCGGCGCACACAAAAAAGCTGCTGTCAGCGACTTTTGCCTGATTCCGAAGGTGGCCGTGCTTGATCCCGCGCTCACCGCCACGCTCCCGCCTTTGAGGACAGCCGAATGTGGCATGGACGCACTCACGCACGCCATAGAAGCCTACACCAACCGCTTTGCCTCCTCTTATGTGAAAAAAACGGCCGAAAAGGCCGTCTCTCTGATTTTCAAAAATCTCCCCGCCGCCGTAAAAAATCCGGCAGATCCTGTGGCTGGCGCGGCCATGCTCTCGGCCGCCTATCTTTCCGGGCTGGCCTTTACCAACAACTTTGTAGGGACGGTCCACGCACTGGCTCACGCCATTGGCGGGATTTACGGCGTCCCGCACGGTCGGGCCTGTGCGGTTCTGCTTGTGCCGGTCTTCCGCGCTTACGGAAAACCGGCCGAGCAAAAACTGGCCGCGCTCTCCCGCGCGGCGGGGATTTCCGGCAAAAAGACCCCCGCTCCGGCGGCCGCCGAAGCTTTCCTTTCGGAGATTGAAAAACGAAACCGTTCTTTCGGAATCCCCGCCGTCTTTCCGGAACTCCGTCCGGAGGATTTCGGGGAAATTATTTCCCGCGCTCAAAAAGAAACTTTCCCCGCCTATCCCGTACCGGTCTTTTTGGACAGGAACGCTCTTTTTCACATTCTGTCTCTTGTCTGTCCGGCCGTTTCATAAAAAATCCCCCGCCTTGGAGCGGGGGATTTTTCTTTACTTTTTCACTTCATAACCGGCCGCTTCCACAGCCTTCTCAAGTGCCTCGCGGGGAGCGCCTTCATGCAGGACGGTCACATGGCCGCCCTCCAGTTCGATCGTCACTTCCTTCACGCCGGGCACGGCTTCCAGCGCTTTTTTCACATGAGCCACGCAATGCGCGCACATCATGCCCTGCACGGTCAGTTCTTCTTTTTTCAGTTCTTTCTTTTTAAAAAGCATTTTTTCTTTCTCCTTTGTTTCCTGTTCTTTTCTTTCTTTTTCGGATTCCTTCAGGCAAGGGGGGACGAAACGCGAGAGCCGCAGGGCATTGAGCACCACAAAAACCGAGGAAAAACTCATGCAAAGCGAGGCGATCATCGGCGTCAGCAACAACCGCGGATAAAGCACGCCCGCCGCCAGCGGAATGCACAGGGCGTTATAAAAAAGCGCCCAGAAAAGGTTCTCAAGAATGTTCCGCTTGGTGGCCCGCCCCAGTTCAATGGCCGCCGCCGCGCCGAAAAGCGAATTGCCCGAAAGCACCACATCCGCCGAAGAGAGCGCTACCTCCGTCCCGGCGCCGATGGCCATTCCGACATCCGCTCCGGCCAGCGCCGGGGCGTCGTTAATTCCGTCTCCTACCATGGCGACCATGCCTTCCCGTCGGTATTCGGCAATCAGTTTTTCCTTGTCGGCCGGCAACAGTCCCGCCCGGTATTCGGAGATACCGGCCTCTTTTGCCACGGCCGCCGCCGTTCCTTCGTTGTCTCCGGTCAGCATCACGGTGCGAACGCCCAACCGCGTCAGTTCCTTTACGGCCGCCTTCGAATCTTCCCGCAGGCTGTCCGCCACTGCGTAAAGCCCCAGAATCCGATCTCCCTTAGAGACAAAAACCAGGCTTTTCCCGTCCCGTTCCAACCGGTCGGCCGCTTCGCTTGCTTCTTTTGTCAGGGCGGGAGCCCCGTTTTCGCCCGAAAACAGCGCTCTGCCGCCCGCAAAGACCTTTTCTCCGTCCGGATGACTGCCGCAAAGACCAAGCCCCGCAAGAGAGCGGAAATCGGCAACAGGGACGGTTCTCTTTGCAAGGTCGGACAGCGGCTGTGCCACCGGATGTGCAGAATGTTTTTCAAGCGAGGAAAGAACACAGTCGGCTTCTTCTCCGTCTCCCTCAAAGATCACCCGGTCGGAAAGCGCCATTTTTCCTTTTGTCAGCGTGCCGGTCTTGTCTGTCAGCAAAATTTTCACCCCGGCCACTGTTTCCAGCGCCTCCGCGCTTTTATAAAGAATTCCGTATCGCGCCCCCCGGCCGCTTCCGACGGTAATGGCGGTGGGCGTGGCCAATCCGAGCGCACAGGGGCAGGAAATCACCAGCACCGACACGGCCGTGCGGAAAGCCAGCGGCGGATTTTTGAAGAAGATCAGCCAAACGGCGGCTGTCAACAGGGAAATCCCAAGCACCGCCGGCACAAAGACCGCGCTCACCTTGTCGGCCAATCTGGCCGCCGGCGCTTTGGCAGAAGCGGTTTCCTCCAACAACGCGGCGATCCGGCGAAGCGTGCTTTCCTCGCCAACCCGCCGGACGCGTACGCAAAGCGCCCCTTCGCAAAGAATCGTGGCGCCCGAAACCATTGCGCCGGCCGTCACCTCCCGCGGCATGGATTCACCCGTCAGCATGGCCTCGTTCACACTGCCTTCTCCACTCTCCACCACACCGTCCGCCGGGATCTTTTCTCCGGCAAAAACCTCGACCAGATCCGAGACGGCGAGATCTGCCAACGGCAGGATCTCTCTTTTTTCCCCGCGTATTACCCGCGCGGTCTGCGGCTCTTCCGAAAGCAGCGCCCGGACCGCCCCGGAAGCTTTGTTGCGGGCCCGGCCTTCCAGATATTTTCCGACCGAGACCAGCGTCAGAATCATTGCGGCCGATTCCAGATACAGTTCGTGCAGATACCGATGAACGATTTCGTGATTGCCTGTCCCGGCCCCGATAAAAATCATTACCCCGGCAAAAAGTCCGTAAAGAAGAGAAGCACCCGAACCCAATGCCACCAAGGAGTCCATATTGGGCGCGCCGTGGAAAAGCGCCGAAAAACCGGAACGGTAAAAATGACGCTCCAGAAAGACCACCGAAAGGGTCAAAACAAACTGAAGGAGAAAAAATGCGCACGGATACCGCGCGGCATCCAGAATAAACGGTGCCTTGATCGGGGTCATATGCCACATGGCGGCTATCATCAGCAGAGCCGTCAGCACAATGGAGAGAACGAGGCGGTTTCGCGCGCGCTTTTTTTCTTTTTTCTCCTCGGCTTCATCGGTTTCCCCGTTCCGGGCAAGACCGTATCCGGCCCGGCGCAGGGCCTGTTGCAGTTTTTTAAAAAGCGCTGTTTCCTCACAGTCATCCGGCGCCGTAATCGTCAGATTGCCCGAAAGCAGACTGACCGTAAAGGGCATGGAATCGGGAAGCGTACCGCGCACCGCGCATTCCACATGCGACACGCAGGAAGCGCAGGACATTCCTTTCACCGCAAAAATGATTTTTTTCATCGGATTTCCTCCTTCAAGGCGCAAAAAACAAGGATTTTTTTCCTTGTTTTCCGGTCTTATCCGTGCTTAGTATACCCCTCCCCTTAAAAAAAATCAAGATTCTCCCGGCAGTTAGCGACGGCTAAAAGTAAATTTTTTGTGAAATCCTACCTTTAAATTTATCGTGCGCGCGTTTTTATCTTGTAATTTATATTTTATTATGTTATAATAGAGAAAACTATTTTTTGTCTGACGAGAGGAGAACGGTGTATGCCCTGTCCAAAAGAGATCACCAATCTGTGGGAGTTGGTCAAGGAGAGTCTGCGGGGCGAAATGGCAACCACGGTTTTTGATCTTTGGTATGCCGGACTGAAACCGGAAGACTATAATCCCGACACCGGCGAATTGGTTTTTTTGGCCGATTCCGCTTTCAAAGCCGACATTCTCACCAAAAAACATAAAGAAAAAATCGAAGAGCGGTTCCTGTCGGTTACCGGGCTGGAAGTAAAGGTTTCTTTTTATTCCGACGCACCGGCCTCGCCGGCTGTAAAAAAAGAAAATCCTTTGTCCGCCCCCATTGAGGACGGCGCCGAAAAAGCACAGCGTTCCCGCTATACCTTTGATAATTTCATCATCGGAGAATCCAATAAATTTGCCCGCGCCGCCTGTTACAAAGTGGCGCAGAACCCTTCGCTGGAATGGAACCCGCTCTTTATTCACGGACCCAGCGGGGTGGGAAAAACGCATCTGATGTATGCGGTCATCAACGAAATGCTCCGCAAACAGCCCAATCTCAAGGTCATTTACACCAAGGGAGACGAATTTATCAATTATATGATTGACTGCCTGTCCCATCAGGCCATGTCGGATTTTCGGGACCGTTACCGTTCCTGTGATGTGCTTCTGGTGGATGATATTCAGTTCATTGCCGGCAAAGTGGCCACGCAGGAGGAATTTTTTCACACTTTCCAGTCCCTTTTTGAAGACGGAAAACAGATTATCCTCGCCTCCGACCGGCCGCCGCGGGATATCAACCCGCTGGAAGAACGGCTCCGTTCGCGTTTTGAACAGGGACTTCTGGCCGATATCAATCCGCCAGATCTGGAACTGCGCGTTGCGATCATCAAGAAAAAGGCCGAGGATATCGGCATTGACATTCCGGACGAGGTTCTTTCTTACCTGGCCGAAAATCTTCGCTCCAACATCCGGCAGATCGAGGGTTCCATCAAAAAGCTGGCCGCCAAAAGTCTGGTGGACGGGCGCCGCATTACCATGGAACTGGCAAGAGACTGCATTTCCGATCTTCTGGGAGATGCGGAACCGCTGAATGTGACCATTGACAAGATCTTTGCGGCCGTATACCGGAAATATAATGTCAGCAAAGAAGAACTGCTGGGTAAAAAACGCAACAAAGAGATCGCGCTGGCCCGCCATGTCACCATTTATCTTATCCGTGAAGTGACCGAAATGTCCTACCCCAATATTGGAAAACTCTTTGAGCGGGACCATGCAACGATCATGTCTTCGCTGGATGTAATTAAAAAACGAATCTCTTTTGATCCGGTCTTTGAATCGGATATGGAAAATCTCAAAAAAGAAATCCGCGGACATTGAAGCGGTTTTCCACAGCCCGCTGCGAACTGTGTAAAAACCCGTGAAAAAGTCTTTGAAAAATCAAAAAACGCCGCGCTCACTCTTTTTATTGCTTCTTTTTTCCTGTGGATTGTTTTCTTTGCCTTTTGTGGAAAAGAAAGACAGCGTTTTGCAGAAAATCAAAAAATTCCTCTTTTCGGGGAAAAGGTCCCTGTGTAAAAAAATGAAAGCTTTCGTTTTGGCTTTTGAAAGTGCCCTGAAAACGCAAAAAAGAAAAAGACATTTTGTTTTTTCACATTTTCTCCGGCACTTTTTCAGGCGTTTTTCCGCGACATTTCCGGCGTCGTATTCCTTCAAATCCGCATAATAAAGAGGCTTCCGGAGTTTTCCACAGTTTAAACAGGCTATACTCTTTTTACTACGACATTTTATCTAAAAAACAATTTATACTTTGCCGCCCTTGCGGGCGCATCACACTGATAAAGGAGATCGATCTATGAAACTTTTGCTCCACAGACAGGAAGTGCTCGGTGCCGTTACCCCCTTGCTTTGCGCCGCTGCCAATAAAACCACCGTGTCGGCTACCGACGGCATCCTGATTGAGGCCAAACTGCCCGACATCTGCACTTTTACCACCTATGACCTTGAAAAAGGGATGAGAACCACCATTCACACCACCGTGCTGGAAGAAGGTTCTTTTATTGTCAGCGCACAGAAATTTGTGCAGACACTGCGGGTAATGGATGGCGAGGAAGTGGATTTTTCCATTGATAAAAATCTTTACGCGCTGTTCTCCTGTGGAAAGTCTTCCCACAAAATGAGCGCGTTGAAAGGGGAAGAATTCCCGGAGTTGCCGACTCTGGAAAGCGCCCGTGGTTTTGCGCTTCCCTCAAAAACGCTGAAAGATATGCTCAGCAAGACCATGTATGCCATGGGCGTAAACGATCAGCGCCCGGTTCTCAACGGCTGTTTCTTTGAGGTGACTTCCGGCAGTCTTCTGCTGGTTTCCTGCGACAGCTTCAAAATGGCAAAATGCCTTTATAAAACTGAGGTGGAAAACCGGAATGAGGACGGGAGCGCGCTGAACTTCCGCTTCATCGTCCCGGTCAAGACGGTCAACGAACTTTACAAGGTTTTGCCGGATGAAGAAGAGGATGAAATCTCCATTCATATGACCCTTAAACACATCATTTTCCACATCGGAGATTTTCTCTTTTTCTCGCGCCTGGTAGATGGGGATTATATTGATTTTGACCGGATCATCATTACCCAGCACCGGATTCATCTCACGCTGGACCGCGAGGCCTTTTTAGCGGCGCTGGAGCGGGCCGCGCTCATCACGGAGGAGCGCGTGGCCGGCAGCGTCCGTTCTCATGTCAAGCTGCAGATTGAAGAAAACCTGCTTAAAATTACGGCTGCTTCTTCCGCCGGCAGTACCTACGATGAAATTGAGGTGGAGCACGAGGGCGGCAATCTGGTCATTGCTTTCAACAACCGTTTTCTCATGGATTCGGTCCGAGCCTGTGACGGCGAAAAAATTCTCTTTTCACTCTCTTCTCCGCTTTCCAGTGTCAACCTTTCACCGGTTGGCGGTGAAGAAAACGGGCATGAGGATATCTTCATGCTGTTGCCGGTCCGCATGAAAGAATGATTGCCGAAAAAATAAAGGTCCGGAATTTTCGGAATATCAAAGAGGCCGAAGTGACCTTTTCACCGGGGATCAATCTGCTCTACGGCAATAATGCGCAGGGAAAGACCAATCTGCTGGAAGCGGTTTATTACGCTTCCATCGGAAAGAGTTTCAGGGCGCAGCATCCGCAGGAGATGATTGCTTTCGGAGAAGACGAGGCTTTTTTATCGCTGGATTTTTCCGGGCGGGGTCGCACGCAGAATATTTCGGTTCTTTTTTCCGGAAACCGGGAAAGACGGGTTGAAAAAAACCGGGTGAGAATCACCCGGATGTCGGAACTGGTGGGAGAATTCAGAGCGGTGCTGTTTTGTCCGGAGCATCTTTCGCTCATTAAAGACGGACCGGCCGAACGCCGCAATTTTCTGGATATTGCCATCAGCGCCCGGGATCCGCTTTATTTGGCTTCTCTTCAGCGTTATAACCGTGTTCTGAAACAGCGTAACGCGCTGATCAAAAAAGCGGAAGACGATCCGCGCTCTTTTAGGGAGACCGTGGAAGTGTGGTCCCGCCAACTGGCGCACGAGGGCGCCTATATTGCCCGGTCCCGGAAACGGTATATTGATCGCGCTTTTTATTATGTCGGAACTTGTTTTTTTGAAATGAGCAAAGAAAAAGAAGTGCCCGGCGTCAGTTATCTTGGCTTTTGCGGACGTGATTTTGACGGCTATGAAAATATTTATGAGACCGAAGAACTCTGTTTCCGGAAACTGAGTGAGAATCTGGAAAGAGAAAAAGGAGCCGGCGCCACGCTTTACGGAATTCACAAGGATGATTTTGAGGTCACACTCAACGGTCGTCCCGCCAGGCTTTACGGATCGCAGGGGCAGCAACGCTCGCTTTCTCTTTCTTTGAAACTGGCAGAAGGAGAGCTTTGCCGGGAGGATTGCGGCGAATATCCGGTGTTTTTATTTGACGATGTGCTTTCCGAACTGGACGCCGGCCGCAGACAGTATCTGTTGGAAAAAATCAAAGAAAAACAGGTGATCTTCACCACCTGTGAAGAGGCCGTTTCAAAAGAATCCCGGATTTTCCGGGTAGAAGACGGGACTTATTTACCGCTTTGAGAGGTTTTTATGTTTTTACATATCGGAAACAGTAAAAATATCCGGGAAAAAGAAATCATCGGTATTTTTGATGCGGACACTGCCACGGTTTCGGGGATCACCCGGAAATATCTTTCGGCGTGTGAAAAAAGAGGATCGCTGGATACGGCCGGAGAAGAAATTCCAAAGTCTTTTGTGCTTTACCGAAAAGACGGAGAAACAAAGGTCTGTTTTTCACAGCTTTCTACCTCCGCGTTGATCGGTCGCAGTGAAAAAACCCTCAAAAACGAGGATATCCGCCACTATGAATGAGAATCAAGAGAAAGGGATAAAGAAAGGACACAACATGGCAAACATGGAAGAACGGGGACAGGTTTACGACGACAGTCAGATTCAGGTTCTGGAGGGATTGGAAGCAGTGCGCCGCAGACCGGGCATGTATATCGGTTCGACTTCACTGCGCGGCCTTCATCATCTGGTCTATGAAATTGTGGATAACTCAATAGACGAAGCGCTGGCCGGCCGCTGTGACAAGATTGATGTTGTGCTGTTGCCGGACGGCTCGGTCTCTATTCAGGATGACGGACAGGGAATCCCCGGCGGAATCCATCCCAAAATGGGCATTCCGACGCTGGAAGTGATTTTCACGGTTCTGCACGCAGGCGGCAAGTTTGACGGCAACGGATATGAATTCTCCGGCGGTCTTCACGGCGTGGGTTCTTCGGTGGTGAATGCGCTGTCCGAATGGATTGAGATTGAAAGCTGCTATCAGGGTCATCGTTATACCGAGCGTTTTGAGCGCGGTGCGGTGGCGCGACCTTTTAAGGACGAAGGACCGACAGACAAACACGGCCTTTATGTGCGTTTCAAACCGGACGCTACCATATTTGACGAAGTGGTTTTTGATTACGAAACGCTGCTTAAAAGACTTCGTGAGCAGGCTTTCCTGAATGCCGGAGTCTATATTTCCATCACCGATCAGCGCGACGCCGAAAATATTCAGCACGAAGAACTGGAATATGAGGGCGGCATCCGCAGTTTTGTTTCTTATATCAATGAAAACAAGCACTGCCAGCTCATTCATCCGGATGTCATTTATATGAAGGCGGAAAAAACGGAGGATCTGAACGGCCGTCCGGCCCGTACCATTGCCGAGGTGGCTCTTCAGTATACCGATACATACAACGAGAGCCTTCTGACTTTTGCAAACGACATCAACACGCTGGAAGGCGGCACGCACGAGGTCGGCTTTAAAAACGCCATGACCAAAGTCATCAACGATTATGCCCGCAAATACGGTCAGCTGAAAGCCGACGATAAAAATCTGTCCGGCGATGATGTCAGAGAAGGTCTGACAGCCGTGGTCACGGTCAAACTCAAAGAGGCTCAGTTTGAAGGGCAGACCAAGACAAAGCTCGGTAACAGCGGCATCCGCTTTTTCGTGGAAAAACTGGTCACCGAAAAACTGAGTGAATATCTGGAGGAAAATCCGGCGGTCGGTCGGGCCATCGTCGATAAAGCGCTGACGGCCAACCGGGCCAGAGAAGCCGCCAGAAAAGCAAGGGAACTGACCCGGCGCAAAAACGGGCTTGAGAGTATGTCCTTGCCCGGAAAACTGTCCGACTGCACCGAGCGGCGCACCGAACTGACCGAACTTTATCTGGTGGAGGGCGATTCGGCAGGCGGTTCGGCCAAGCTCGGCCGGGATCCCCGTTTTCAGGCGATTCTGCCTTTGCGCGGCAAGATTCTCAATGTGGAAAAAAGCCGGTTGGATAAAGTCTATGCCAATCCGTCGGTCATTCCGATCATTCAGGCGCTCGGTTGCGGCATTGGAGAGGAATTTGACAGCACAAAACTCCGCTATGGCAAGATTATTCTCATGGCCGATGCCGATGTGGACGGCGCACATATTCAGATCCTGTTGCTCACTTTCTTCTTCCGCCACATGAAACAGCTCATTGAGGACGGCCACATTTATTTGGCCAAGCCCCCGCTTTACAAAGTTTACCGACGGAGCGGAAAAGCAGGCGGCGAGCGTTATGCCTACTCGGATGAGGAGCGCGATGCGATTATTGCCGAACTGGGCGGAAAGGGCATTGAGGCCGACCGTTACAAAGGTCTTGGTGAAATGGATCCCGACCAGCTTTGGGAGACCACAATGGATCCGGAAAACCGCATTCTGCTGAAAGTCAATATGGAAGACGCCATCCTTTGCGACCAGATTTTTTCGACCCTCATGGGTGATGAAGTCGATCCCCGCCGGGAATTTATCGAGCAGAACGCCCGTTTTGCCGAGAATCTTGATATTTAAGAAACGCCAGCGCGACAGAAAGGATAAAATCTGTGGAACATCATTATAACAGTGCCGATCTGGAGTTTCCGGATCAGAAAATTGAAGAAATAGATATGGGCAAGCGCGTCAAACAGGCCTTCATCGAATATTCCATGTCGGTCATTATGTCACGCGCGCTTCCGGATGTCCGGGACGGGATGAAGCCCGGTCAACGCCGGATCATGTATGCCATGTATGAGGATCATCTGACCTCTGACAAGCCTTTCCGTAAATCGGCCACCACGGTCGGTAATGTGCTGGGCCGGTATCATCCGCATGGGGATGCCGCCGTATACGGCACCATGGTGCGCATGGCACAGGATTTTTCCATGCGCTATCCGTTGGTGGAAGGTCACGGTAACTTCGGTTCGGTGGACGGCGACAGTGCCGCCGCGTACCGTTATACCGAGGCAAGACTGGCCAAAATTTCGGACGAACTGATGGCCGATCTTGAAAAAGAGGTTGTCCCGTTTGTTCCGAACTTTGATAACCGCCTGCGTGAGCCTTCCGTGCTTCCTTCCAGATTTCCAAACCTGCTGGTAAACGGTTCCATCGGTATTGCGGTCGGTATGGCTACCAATATCCCGCCGCACAATCTGGGTGAAGTGATTGACGCCACGGTTTACCGGATGGAAAACCCGGACTGCACCGTGGAAGACCTTATGCAATATATCAAGGGGCCGGATTTTCCGACCGCCGCCACCTGCTATGGCGTAAACGGGATTATCGAAGCCTATAAGACCGGCCGCGGCCGCGTCATGGTGCGTTCCAAATGCGAAATCAAAGAGGATAAAAACTGCATTGTCGTCACCGAGTTGCCCTATCAGGTCAACAAAAGTATGCTGGTGCAGTCCATCGCCGCACTGGCAAAAGACAAAAAAATTGACGGTATCACCGATATCAAAGACCTTTCCAACGGCCGGAACGGTATCAATCTGGTCATTCATTACCGCCGCGATGCCAACGGGCAGGTCATTCTCAATCAGCTTTATAAAAACACGCAGTTGCAGGATACCTGCGCCATCAATATGCTGGCGCTGGTCAATAATGAGCCCAAAGTGCTCTCCCTGCCGCAGATTCTGGATTATTACATTGCCCATCAGGAGGAGGTCATCACCCGGCGGACCCGGTTTGATCTGGATAAAGCCGAGGCGCGGGCGCACATTCTGGAGGGTTATAAAATCGCCAGCGACAATATCGATGAGGTCGTGGATCTGATCCGTCATGCCGCTTCCATTCCGGATGCCAAAGAAAAACTTATGGCGCGGTTCGGTCTTTCGGATGTGCAGTCGCAGGCCATTGTCGATATGACCATGGGCAAGCTGACCGGTCTTGAACAGCAGAAGATCGTGGATGAACTTACCAGACTTCACGCGCTGATTGCCGATCTGCGCGCCATTCTTTCGGATATCGGCCGCATCAAGGAGATCATCAAAAACGAGATGCTGGAGATCCGGCGCAAATATGCCGATGGTCGCCGCACCGAGATCGTGCCGGCGCAGGACGATATTCTGCTGGAAGATCTTATTGAACGGCATGATTGTGTGATTACGCTCACGCACGCCGGATATATCAAGCGTCTGCCGGCCGATACCTATACGGCTCAGCACAAGGGCGGCAAGGGAATTCTCGGCATGGCCACCAAGGAAGAGGACTTTGTGGAGAAAATGTCGGTGGTCCACAGCCATTCTTATCTTATGCTCTTTACCAACACCGGCAAGGTCTTTATGAGAAAGGCCTATCAGATTCCGGAAGCCTCCCGGACCGCCAAGGGGACAAATCTGGTAAACCTCATTGAAATCACCAACGAGGAAAAAATCACGGCCATGATCAGTGTGGAAGCCTTTGAAGAAGACAGTTTCCTTACCATGGTTACCAAACAGGGCGTCATCAAGCGTACCGCACTTTCCGAGTATGAATATCAGCGCAAGGGCGGCAAAATCGCGCTGTCCCTGGACGAAGGGGACGAGCTGGTGTTCGTTATTCTCACACACGGAGAATCGGATGTGGTGCTAGCCACACATGAGGGCAGTGCCGCCCGCTTTACCGAGGCCAATGTCCGTGTAATGGGCCGGACCGCCCGCGGTGTGCGCGGAATCCGTCTGCGCGAGGGCGACTATGTTGTGGGCGCCGTCCGTGTGGAAGAGGGTAAAAAACTGGTCACCGTCACCGAAAACGGATACGGTAAACGGACCGATTTTGAAGAGTTCCGCGTCAAGGGCCGCGGCGGACTGGGTGTGACCTGTCACAATCTTACCGAAAAAACCGGACTTCTTTGCGGAATTGCGGCTGTGGATGACGGGGATGACCTCATGATGATTACCGATGGCGGCACAATCATCCGCACACCGGTCAAAGATGTAAACACCTATTCCCGCGCCGCGTCCGGCGTCATTGTCATGCGTCTTGCCGAAAATCAGAAACTGGCCGGATTTACCAAGGTGGCGCATGAAGAGCCTGAAGAATCGGACGAAATGCCGGAGGCTGCAGATCAGGAAGGAAACAAGGCGCCCGAAGCAACAGCAAACGAAAGCGCCCGTCCGGCCGAAACGACCCCTTCGGAAAACGAGACGGAAAAAGAAAACTGAGTTTCCGGGGGAATAACCGATGAAAAAAAGGCTCATTGCCGTCATCGTCACTGTGGCCGTGCTGTTGTCAGCATTGGCCGCAGTGCTTATCACGCGCGGCGTAAAAAAGAGAAAACCGCCCGAACTTGCGGCTATCCGCGAGCGGGTGGAATCACTTATAACAGCCTCCCGTGAGGTCAACGAAATTCTTTACGGGGCGGGGCTTCCTACCTATCCGCGGGTTTATGAGGAATATCACGAACGGATTCCTTTTTATTTCAAAAAGACCGCAGACGGGTTTGAAATAACCGACGATACCAAAGAGAACAAGCTATATTATTATCTGCTTGAGGACAAAGAAAAAGGACAGATTCTGGCCTATCAGTATTGTTTTGCCCAAAAAGAAGAGGACGGTTCGTTTCTTTATTTTGACATTGAAAAAAATACGGAACTGACGCAAAGTGATCGGGGAAAATACCGTTACGCGCAGGTATCGGAAGAAGAGAGAGCCGGAGAAACGCCGATTTTCACGGCGCAGGGAAAGTTTTATTACGCGCTTCCCGATTATAAAGAAGAAAAGGCGGAATTTTATTATCTGTCCACCGATGAGCCTTATTACGATTATGTCCGTTTTGACTGCGGATATCTGACGGTCGCGGACATTAAAAACAAGGCCGAGAGCGTGTATTCCACCGGGTATTTAAGCGCGGTTTATGAATCACTCTTTACCGGGATCACACTTTCCGACCGGGATTCCGGCATTTTGCGCGCGCGGTATATCGATTATACCGATAGCGAAGGAAACGGCTACCTTCTGAAGTCCAATGTGCAGGAGGGTTTTGATGTTGCGCGGGTTTATCTTTTTGATACCCTGAAAATGGTCAAACCCAGCCGTGCCGATTTTGTTACGCTGGAAATGGAGAGTTATGCCGAAAAGACCCCCGAAAAACACGAGACTGTGCGGATTTCGCTGGTTCTCCAGGAGGGCCAATGGATGCTGGATTCCCCCACCTATTAAAGGAGAAAAAATGAAACAGTCCTATGAGGTCAGAGTGCGCCTTTCCGAGGAATTGCTCCGCCAGTTGCTTTTCCTTTGCGAAAGCGAACACCGGACCCCCACCAATCAATTTACTTTCATGCTCCGCAATGCGGTGGCTTACCACGAGCGTGCCAAAGGGCATATGGACAAGCAAAAACTGGCTTCCTATGATCTGACGCCCTTTTTACCGGAACAAAAAGAAACGGCAGAGCAAAGCGAAAAATAAATCAAATCACGCTTTTTGTCTTTACAAGCGGCAAAAAAAGTGATATGATATACAAAGACTTCACTTAAAATCTACTATAAATGAGGAGGAAGTTCCCAAAATGGCAATCCAGAGAAAAAAGATTTCCATGGATGGCAATACTGCGGCGGCGCATGTATCCTATGCGTTTACCGAAGTGGCGGCCATCTACCCGATTACCCCTTCCAGCCCGATGGCAGAGGTCACCGATACCTGGTCCGCCACCGATAAGAATATTTTCGGCGGTCCGGCCCGTAACATTTTCGGTGAAAAAGTCAAAGTGATGGAAATGCAGTCCGAGGCCGGAGCCGCGGGCGCTGTGCACGGGTCGCTGGCGGCCGGTGCGCTGACCACCACCTATACCGCTTCCCAGGGTCTGTTGCTGATGATCCCGAATATGTATAAAATCGCCGGTGAGTTGCTCCCCTGCGTCATTCATGTGTCGGCCCGCTGTGTGGCATCGCACGCGCTGAACATTTTCGGCGATCACTCGGATGTTTATGCCTGCCGTCAGACCGGTTTTGCCATGCTGGCAGAATCCAATCAGCAGGAAATCATGGATCTGGGTGCCGTGGCGCATCTGGCTACCATCAAGGGTCGCGTGCCGTTTTTGAACTTCTTTGACGGTTTCCGCACTTCTCATGAAATTCAGAAGATTGAAGCGTGGGATTATAAGGATCTTGAGGAAATGGTGGACAAGGACGCCATTGCCGCCTTCCGTGCCCGTGCCATCAACCCGGAGCACCCCGTGCTGCGCGGTTCCGCCGAAAACGGCGATATCTTTTTCCAGCATCGTGAGGCCTGCAACTCCTACTATGACGCCCTGCCCGGCGTGGTCGAGGAGTATATGGACAAGGTCAACGAGAAACTGGGCACCGATTATAAACTCTTCAACTACTACGGCGCACCCGATGCCGAGCGTGTGATCGTGGCCATGGGTTCGGTGTGCGATGTAGCCGAAGAAGTCATTGACTATATGCTGGCCAAGGGCGAGAAAGTGGGCCTTGTCAAGGTCCGTCTTTACCGTCCGTTCTGCGCTGACCGTCTGGCCGCCGCTCTGCCTGCCACCGTCAAGAAGATCGCGGTGCTGGACCGGACCAAAGAGCCCGGCGCACTGGGCGAGCCGCTTTACCTGGATGTGGTGGCCGCACTTTCCCGCGAGGGCGTGAAAGCCAAAGTCGTGGGCGGCCGTTACGGACTCGGTTCCAAGGATACCACCCCGGCTTCCATTTTCGCCGTATTTGAAAACCTCAAAAAGAGAGAGCCGAAGCATAACTTTACCATTGGTATTGTCGATGATGTCACGGGTCTTTCTCTGCCCGAAAAGGTCGCGCCCGATACCGCGCCTGCCGGCACGATTGCCTGCAAGTTCTGGGGTCTGGGCGGCGACGGTACCGTGGGTGCCAACAAGAACTCCATCAAGATCATCGGCGACCACACCGACAAATATATTCAGGCGTACTTCCAGTATGACTCCAAGAAGACCGGCGGTATCACGATTTCGCATCTGCGTTTCGGTGACAAGCCGATCAAGGCGCCTTACTATATTACCAAGGCCGATTTCGTGGCCTGCCACAATGTGGCCTATATCCTCAAGGGCTACAAGATCGTGCAGGATGTCAAGCCCGGCGGCACCTTCCTGCTGGATTGCCAGTGGAGCAATGACGAGCTGGACAAACATCTGCCCAACTCGGTGAAGTCCTATATCGCCAATAACAACATCCATTTCTATATCATCAACGCCACGCAGATTGCCGCCAAGGAAGTCGGCAACCCGAAGGTGAAGAACACCGTGCTTCAGTCCGCTTTCTTTGCGCTTGCCAAGATCATGCCGACCGAAGACGCCATCGGCTATATGAAGTATATGGCCACCAAGTCCTATTCCAAGTTCGGTGAAGATGTTGTGGCGCAGAACCACAAGGCCATCGAGATGGGCGCGGGCGCTCTGGTTGAAGTGGAGATTCCTGAAAACTGGAAGAAAGCCGGCAAGGACAAGGCCGAAAAGCCGGTCAAATCCGATCGCGCAGGTCTGGCCGATTTTGTCAACAAGATTGTCACCCCTGTGAGCAAGATGGACGGCGACAGCCTGCCGGTCTCCGCCTTTACGCCTTATGTGGACGGCACCCTGCCTCAGGGCGCGGCCGCTTTTGAAAAACGCGGCGTGGCCGTCAATGTGCCGACCTGGAATCCGGAAAAGTGCCTGCAGTGCAACAACTGCTCTTTCGTCTGCCCGCACGCCACCATCCGTCCGTTTGCGATGACGGCAGAGGAGGCCAAAAAGGCGCCGAAATCCACCAAGTTTGCCTCCAAGCCGGTGCTCAAGACCGACTATAAGTTCTCTATTGCCATCTCCCCGCTTGACTGTATGGGATGCACGCTTTGCGTCAAGGCCTGCCCGGTCAACCAGGGTGTGGACAAGAAGGCGGCCGCGGCCGGCGTCAAAGCCGACAAGAAGGATTACGCCATTTATATGACCAGCCAGGAGAGTCAGCTGGATCAGCAGTCCGCGTTTGATTACGCTGTGGCCAATGTCAGCGAAAAGCCCGAACTCATCAATGCCACCGTCAAGGGCAGCCAGTTCAAACAGCCGCTGCTTGAGTTTTCCGGTTCCTGCGCCGGTTGTGCCGAAACTTCCTATGCCCGCATTATCACCCAGCTCTTCGGCGAAAGAATGTATATTTCCAACGCCACCGGCTGTTCTTCCATCTGGGGCGGTTCCGCACCGGCCACGCCTTATACCGTGAACAAAGAAACCGGCAAGGGTCCGGCCTGGGCGAACTCCCTGTTTGAGGACAACGCCGAGCACGGTCTGGGTCTGGCACTCGGTCAGAAGACCATCCGCGCCAAACTCCGCAACTATGTGGAAGAGATTTTTGCCAAGACCGATGACGGCGAAATCCGCGCGGCTTGCGAAGAGTATCTTGAAACCTTTGAGGACGGTGCCAGAAACGGTGCCGCAACCGATAAACTGGTGGCCGCTGTTTCCAAGTGCGATTGCGAGTTGGCCAAGAAGGTGCTGGCCGAGAAGGATTACCTTGCTAAGAAGTCGGTCTGGATCTTCGGCGGCGACGGTTGGGCATATGATATCGGTTTCGGCGGACTTGACCATGTGCTGGCCTCCGGTGAGGATGTCAATGTCATGGTCTTCGATACCGAGGTGTATTCCAACACCGGCGGACAGGCTTCCAAGGCTTCCAATATCGGTCAGGTGGCACAGTTTGCCGCGGCCGGTAAAGCCATCAGCAAGAAGAACCTGGCCGAAATTGCCATGTCTTATGGTTATGTGTATGTTGCTCAGGTTTCCATGGGCGCCAACATGAACCAGTTCCTCAAGGCACTGACCGAGGCCGAGGCTTATCACGGCCCGTCCCTGATCATCGGTTACGCGCCCTGCGAGATGCACGGGATCAAGAAGGGCGGCATGCAGAACTGCCAGCTCGAAATGGCCAAGGCTGTCAAAGCGGGTTACTGGAATATGTTCCGTTACAATCCGACGCTGGAAAACAACAAACTGACCATTGACAGCGGCGATCCGAGTGCCGATTATCAGGAATTTATCGCCAACGAAGCGCGTTATGCGCGGTTGGCCCAGTCCTTCCCGGACAGAGCCAAAGACCTCTTTGAAAAGGCCGAAGAGAGCGCCAAAGAGCGCTATGAACGCCTCAAGAAGATGGGCAAACTCTACGAATAAGTCAAAAAACAGAAAAACGGTGCAGGGAAACCTGCACCGTTTTTGTCTGTATAAAAAAGGCCGTTTTTCTTTTCCTGCATATACTGGGAAGGCGTTCGCGCTTGACAGAAATCCGGAAATTTGCTATAATGTACCTGATTCAGTTTCCGGTTGGAGGGTCTATGATTAACGAAAATTATCTCAGAAGAAAAGACACATCCTATCTGTTTGCGGGTGTTATGACCAAGGCACGCGCTTTTTCGGGGGCCAACCCGGAAGCAAAGCTGATCTATCTCAACCGGACCGATGTTGCCCTGCCGCTGTCTTCGACCGTTACCGGGGCGCTCTCGGCCGCGGCCGAGAGCGAAGGGGCGGCCGATTCTTTCCGGGGATACGGGCCGGAAGAGGGTTATGCTTTTTTCAGAGAGGCGGTCAGTCGCTATTATGCTTCAAGAGGGGTCTCGGTCGAACCCGGCGAGGTTTTTGCCTCTCCGGGCGCCAAAGAAGCGCTGACGGCGCTGCCGGATATATTTTCAAACAACGAAATTGCACTGGTGTCTTCTCTTTGTATTCCGGTTTATGCCGAGGCGGCCTATGCTACGGGTCGGCCTGTCGTGGTGGTTCCTGCGCGGGAAGAGGATGGCTTTCTGCCGCTTCCGAACGAAAACCAGGCGGGGGACATTCTTTATTTGGCCTCTCCCAATCTGCCGACCGGAACGGCCTTTGACCGGGAAATGCTGGGCAAATGGGTGGAGTTTGCAAATAAAAACAGATCCGTCATCCTGTATGACGCGGCCTATGAGCGTTTTATGGAGGACAGCGATCTTCCGCGCTCGATTTTTGAAATTCCGGGGGCGCGGAACTGCGCCATTGAGATCGGTTCGCTTTCCAAATGCGCGGGATTTACCGGATTACGGTGCGGCTATGTTCTTATTCCGGCCGAATTGGAACGGGACGGATTTTCACTTCAGCGCCTTTGGTTGCGCCATCAGATCACGGCCTCCGGCGGCGTTTCTTATCCCATTCAGTGCGCGGCCGTGGCCGCATTGTCCGAGGCCGGCCGGGCAGAAAGCCGGGAACAGATTGCATATTACCGGGAAAATGCCGCCATTCTTTCAGACGCATTGCGCCGTGCCGGGGTGGCTTTTACCGGAGGGCGGCACGCCCCGCATCTTTTCCTGCGGTGTCCTTCCGGTATGACGGGATGGGATTTCTTTGATACAGTATTGGAGAAGGCGCATATCGTGGGCACACCGGGTCTTTGTTTCGGAGAGGCCGGGCGCGACTATTTCTGCCTTTCGGCGCTTTGTACACGGGCAGATGCCGAAAAGGGCGCCGAACGGCTTGAAAAGCTGTTTTCCGAAATTTTCTGAGGTTTCAAGAGGCTTTCAATGAAAGAACAGTTTGCAAGAAGCGCCTGTCTGATCGGCGAAGAAGGCGTGGCCCGGTTACAGCGGGCTAAAGTAGCGGTTTTCGGGCTTGGCGGCGTGGGCGGTTTCGCGGTTGAGGCGTTGGCGCGCGCGGGTGTGGGGGAATTGTTGCTTTGCGACAACGATGCGGTGAGCGAGAGCAATCTCAACCGCCAGCTGTTGGCGCTCCGCTCCACACTGGGACAGAAAAAGACGCAGGTGGCTGCCGCCCGGCTAAAGGATATCAATCCGGAGATCCGTCTGACCTTGCGGGAGGAATTTTTTCTGCCGGCCAATGCCGAAACTTTTGATTTTTCGGGGTATGACTATATCGTGGATGCCATTGATACGCTGGCGGCAAAGGTGGAACTGGCCAAACGGGGTCAGATTTTCGGTGTGCCGGTTATTTCGGCCATGGGGGCGGGCAATAAACTGGACCCCTCGTCTTTCCGTGTAAGCGACCTTTATAAGACGGCCGGATGCCCGTTGGCGCGGGCCATGCGGAGCGCTTGCCGCCGCGCAGGAATCGAGCGCCTCAAGGTGGTCTGGTCGCCCGAGGAACCCAAGGGGAGCACACTGCCGCCCGAACACGGCAGGCACGCGCCGGGGAGTATCTCCTTTGTACCGGGTGCCTGCGGACTGGTATTGGCCGGAGCGGTAATAAAGGATTTACTGGCCTGACGGGATAAAAAAACGACTGCCATTTGGCAGTCGTTTTGCTTGTATAACGAAAACCACGCGATAGTCGCGTGGTTGAAAAGAGGCTAACCGGTGAGGAAAAATCCTCCGTTTGTGATAAAATAGAAAAGACCTGCCAGTCAAATCTGGGGAAACAAACGGAGGATTATCTATGAAGAAAGAAACCATAGACAAGAATAGTTTAGCACATACAAGTTGGAATTGCAAAACCATGCTTTTTTAAAAAAGGTGTTGACAGATGATTTTCAAAGTGCTATAATAATAAAGTAGATAAATATTTGGCAAAGCAGTCGTGAGACTGTGACGCAAAACTAAAGGGACTTTTAGGAGTCAGCCAGTTGCAACAGGTTTGTGCGGGCTGGCTTTTTTCTTTTACAGTCGGATTTCGCCCCACAGCGGGATTTTTTGGGGGAAAGGAGAACACAGGCCATGAAAAGCCGGACAGGGAAAATGAGCATGAAAGCAAAAGCGTTGACCATTACGGTGGCCGTGTTTTTGTTCTTTTGTGCTGTCGGGACGGGCGCGGTCCTTCTTTTCCGTTCGTTGGTACCGGGGAAGGCCGATATTTCTGCCGGCACGCTCGGCGGCACGCTGAATTTTTCGGTGACGGAACTGCAAAGCGGGGTCTCGCTCGCGGAGCAGGGCACGACCTTTACGCTTTCGGCGGCGGGAGATTCGGTTGAATTTTCGCTGGTGACCGCCAACAACGCAAAAGAAAATCTTACGCTCCGATATTTTCTCGGTGTGAAATCGGTCGCCGCCGCGGGTGCAACGCCCACGACCGAGTGGTCTGCGGCTGTGAAAAGTGCGGTGCTGGTCTATTTTGACGGCGTGTTTGCGGGAACGCTGGCCTCCCTTACCGAAAACGGCCGTGCGCCGATGGGCACAACGCTCTTTTTGCCTGCCGGCCGGAGCCATACGCACACCATAAAGTTGGTGCTTCACAGCGCGATCACGGACTTTTCCGGAGCAACGCTTTCGCTTTCCGTTCTTTCACAGGCCGAGAATGCCGATGCGGGGAGCTGCTTCTTTATTTCAAACGAGGCGGATTTTGCCCGCGCGTTGGACGATATAAATTCCGGATTGCTGCCAAAGGAAAAGATTCCGACGCTGGTGCTGACCGCGCCGCTTTCGCTTGCGGCGGATTACACGCTTTCGGCCGATTGCCGTCTGGAACTCTGCGGCCATGCCTTTGACCCGGCCGGTCATACTCTGACCGTTACGGGCGGCACGCTTTCCGTCACCGATACCGAACGCTTTTTTGCC
>CAJJIY010000023.1 GCA_905187695.1 uncultured Eubacteriales bacterium
CCATTATACCAAAAGGAACGAGAGGCTCTCAACTTTCATTTAAGTTTACAATACGAAAAAAAAAAAAGGAGGGAAAACATGAAAAAATATGCGTGGCTTCTGCCGGTCTTATCCGGCGTGTTGATGGGACTGCCGCTGGTTTCTCCCTGCCTGTTTCTCCTTTCGTGGATCGGGGCGGTTCCCGGGCTTTTTTACCTTTACCGGCGCGCGTTTCTCCGGAAAGGCGGGTTTTTCCGCTTTTATACCATGGGGCTTTCCTATTTCCTGCCGTATTATCTCACGGCCTATCATTGGTTTACCGCCTTTGCCGATATGGCTTTTATGGATGTGCCGATTGCCGAAAAATTACTGCTGGTGCTGATTTGTTGGCTGGGGCTTTCGCTCTTGCAGTCGGTCGTGGCCGCTTTGATCTTTCCGATCTTCGCGGGCGTCACCCGCTTGCGCGCTTTCCGGGAGCGTCCGCTTCTCTGGCCGCCTCTCTTTGCGGCGCTCTATGCTGTCTTTGAGTGGATTCAGACCCTGACATGGGCGGGCGTGCCGTTCGCCCGGCTGATCGTCGGGCAGGGAGAGGGCGGGGTGCTCTTAAACAGCCTGTCGCTTTTCGGGCCGTATTTTCTCACCTTTTTGCTGGTGGCGGCCAATGCGTTTCTGGCGTTGGCCATTTTCCGCCCCCGCTTTTTCGCGCGCGGCGCATATCTGGCGCTTGCGGCATTGGTCCTGGCTTTCGGGAGCGGAGCGGTCGGATTTTTGCTGAGTGCCAACAGCCCTTCGCCCGAAACCGTCTGTGTGGCGGCCGTACAGGGCAATGTCGGCTCCAGTGCCAAATGGGACCGCGAAAGCACCGAAAAAAGTTTTGAGGTATACCGGGAATACACCGCGGCGGCCGCGGCGGCCGGTGCGCGGGTCGTGGTCTTTCCGGAAACTTTTGTGCCCGAAACGCTCGCGCCGGATAATCGTTTGGGCCATTACATCCGCGGCCTTGCCACCACCTATGGGATTACGGTAATCTGCGGCGCATTTGACGAGGACGCGGAGGAGGGGGAACTGTACAACGCCGTTTTCACGGTCACGCCGGACGGCAATATCCAGACCCCGGTTTATCACAAACGCCGGTTGGTTCCGTTTGGGGAATATCTGCCGATGAAACAGTTTATTGCCGCGGTTTTTCCGCCGCTTTCGGATCTGAATCTGGGCGATGAACTGACCCCCGGCACCAATCCGGCCGTGACAAATGGTACCGGCTTTTCGATGGGTTATCTCATTTGTTTTGATTCCATTTATGAAAATCTCACGGCGGGGAGCGTGGCGGACGGCGCGCAGATTCTTTGCGTGCCGACCAACGATTCCTGGTTCGGCCATTCCTCCGCGCTGACCATGCACCTGACGCAGGCGCGGATGCGCGCCATTGAGAGCGGCCGCCCGGTGATCCGGGCGGCGGATACCGGTATTTCGGCCATGATCGACCGCACCGGCCGTGTGCGCTCCGCTCTGCCGGCCGATACAAGCGGCGTGCTGGTTGCCGAATTGCCGCTGGGCGAGGGGCGCACGCTTTACGGGCGTGTAGGAAACGCCTTTTTGTGGCCCTGCGTTCTTTTTGCCCCGGCCGTCCTTTTGTGGGACTTCTTAAAGCAAAGAAAAAAGCAAAAATAAAAAACGGCCGCGAAAAGCACAAAACTTTTCGCGGCCGTTTTAAGCGGATTCAGTCGGTCACATAGGGCAGCAGTGCCACCTGACGCGCACGCTTGATGGCGGTGTTCAGGTCACGCTGATGCTTGGCGCAGGTGCCGGACACACGGCGGGGCAGAATCTTGCCGCGCTCGCTGATAAACTTGCGCAGTTTGGCGGTGTCCTTGTAATCAATAAAACTGACTTTATCCGCGCAGAAGATGCAGACTTTTTTCTTCTTGCGGTTCATGGGACGCGCGGGGCGCGCCGAAACTTCGATTCTATCCATAATTGGTTAATCCTCCTTAAATGTGTGGGGACGGTCGGCCTCAGAAGGGCAGATCGTCGTCTGTTTTGATTTCCTCAAAATTGGGCGCGGCATTGCTCGGCGTGGAGAATGCGGGCGCGGCATTGGCCGAGCCGTAGGAATCCGGCGTATAGGTGCCGCCCGGAGCGGAACCCTCGTTGCGGCTGTCCACAAACATGGCCTCGTCTACGACCACCTCGGTGGAGTAGCGCTTCTGGCCCTGCTGATCCTGCCAGGTGCGGGTCTGAATAGAGCCTGTCACGCACAGCGCGGCGCCTTTTTTAAAATATTTGGAGATGAATTCCGCAGTCTGCCGCCAGGCAACCACACTGATGAAATCGGCCTGCTGACTCTGCGCCGCATCATTGCCGCGGGGCTGGAATCTGCGGTTGACCGCCAGTGTGAAGGTGACAACGGCAATGCCGTTCTGGGTCTGTTTCAGTTCGGGGTCGGCAGTCAGACGGCCGCACAGCACCACTTTGTTGAGATTCAGACTCGACATATCAGATACCTCCTTGGGTGTAACCCGGATGAATTATTCCGCGGCGGGAACTTCCGCAGCGGCGGGGGCTTCTTCGGTTGCGGGGGCTTCGGCGGCCACAGGCGCTTCCTCGGCGCTCACTTCTTCGGGTGCGGGCGCGGCGGCTTTGGCCACGGCCTCGTATTCCAGTTTAACCACCATCGAGCGCATCACGGTCTCGTCAATGTTGAAAAGACGCTCCAGCTCGGTGGGGAAAGACGGCTCTGCTTTGAAAGTGACGACCGTGTAATAGCCCTCCGGCTTGTCGTTGACCAGATAGGCCAGACGGCGCTTGCCCCAATCGGCCACTTCAACGATCTCGGCATTTTTGCCGATGATGTCGATGAACTTGGCCGCCGTTGCTTTGGCTGCCTCTTCACCGGCGCTGACATCGGCGATGAACAGGGTTTCGTAAGAGTTGATAACCTTTTCCATATAAACCTCCCTATGGACTGTTGACCGCGCACAGCAAAATTTATACGCGGTAAGGAGACGGACAGAATCTGCCCGTATCTGATTTATTTTAGCATATTTTTATTTATTTGTCAAGGATTTTTCGGAAAAAGAAAATTTTTTAAATGTAAAGGAAAACACTTGACAGACGGCGCGGTTTGTGATATACTCCATGTAAAGTAATTTGCTTTACACTCAAACACGGGCGGTGACAGGATGTTTGAAAAAGATTTGCGCATGGCGCCGCTACTGGATATCTACGGCGCGTTGCTGGACGAGCGCCCCCGGCTTTTGCTGGAGCTTTATTACAACCGGGACCTGTCGCTTTCCGAGATTGCCGACGAGGTGGGGATCTCCCGCCAGGGCGTGCGCGAGCGTATCAAAAAGGCCGAGGAAGAGCTTGCTTTTTTCGAGGCGCGGCTGTCCCTTTTTAAAAGGGAACAGGAGATCCGCGCGGCCGGCGGCCGGCTTCTGGAGCTGGCCGGGGGAGACCCCGCGCTTGCCGCGGCCGTGACGGCGTTGCTTCACGCGGCGCTGGGAGAAGAGAAAAACGGCGTGTGCTGAGGCACCGCCGGCCATTTTAAGGGAAGGAGGGCGTATGTTTCAGAGTCTTACCGAAAAACTGAACCATGCTTTCAGCTTTTTCCGCAATAAAGGAAAGGTTTCCGAGGCCGATGTCAAGGCCGGTATGCGGGAGATCAAGCTGGCGCTGCTGGAGGCGGATGTCAACTTCAAAGTGGTGCGCGAGTTTATAAAAACCGTGTCGGAGCGTGCGGTCGGTGCCGAGGTGCTGGAATCGCTGTTGCCCGCACAGCAGATTGTTAAGATCGTCAACGAGGAACTCATTGCCCTCATGGGCACCTCACAGGCCAAACTGACCATTGCGCCCATGCCCCCCACGGTGGTTATGATGGTGGGTCTGCAGGGCGCGGGCAAGACCACTCATGCGGGAAAATTGGCCGGGCTTTACAAAAAGCAGGGCAAAAACCCGTTGCTGGTGGCCTGCGATGTCTACCGCCCGGCGGCCATCAAACAGCTTCAGGTGGTCGGCGAAAAACTTGGGATTCCGGTTTTTACGCTGGGCGAGCGTGAAAAGCCGGTAAAGATCGCAAAGGAAGGCCTGCGCTATGCCAAGGAAAAAGGCTATGACATGGTCTTTATCGACACGGCCGGCCGTCTCCACATTGACGAAGAGCTCATGGGCGAATTGCAGGATATCAAAAAAGCCGTCAACCCGACCGAAATCCTCCTGACGGTGGATGCCATGATCGGCCAGGACGCCGTGACGGTGGCCGAGCATTTTGACAGTCAACTGGATGTCACCGGCGTGATTCTGACCAAACTGGACGGCGATACGCGCGGCGGCGCGGCGCTCTCGGTGCGGTATGTCACCGGCAAGCCCATCAAATTTGTGGGCACGGGCGAAAAACTGGATGCCATCGAGCCGTTTTATCCCGACCGCATGGCCAGCCGGATTCTCGGCATGGGCGATGTGTTGTCGCTCATCGAAAAGGCCGAGCAGGCCTATGACGAAAAGCAGGCCGCCGAACTGGAAAAGAAGATTCGGCAATCCACTTTCACGCTGGACGATTATTTGGCGCAGTTTGCGCAGCTCCGGAAGATGGGCAATCTCGATCACCTCCTTTCCATGATGCCGGGTATGAACACCGCGGCGCTCAAGGACGCGAAGATTGACGAAAAGCAACTGGCGCGCACGGAGGCCATCATCCGTTCTATGACGAAAAAAGAGCGCGAGCGCCCCGACATCATCAATGCCTCCCGCAAGATCCGCATTGCCAAAGGCAGCGGCACCGGCGTGGAGGATGTCAACCGGCTTTTGAAGCAGTTTGACGCCGCGCGCAAGATGATGAAGCAGTTTGCTGCGTCCGGCGGCCGCAAAAACCCCTTCGGCAGAATGAAATCTCCCTTCTGAAACCATTCATGACGGGAATTTTATAAAAAATATTTCAGGATAACAGACAAAGGAGCAAAACCATGGTTAAAATCAGACTGACCCGCACGGGCAAAACTCATTCCCCCTCTTACCGCATTGTGGTGGCTGACCAGCGCGATCGCCGCGACGGCCGTCCGATCGAGGAGATCGGGCACTACAACCCCATGAGCAAGGAACTCTCCGTCAATGCGGAAGCCGCCAAGAAGTGGCTGGCAAACGGCGCACAGCCCACGCCCACCACAAAGGCTCTGCTCAAAAAAGCCGGCGTGATCGATTGATCGCGGAGGAAAGATCATGTCGAATCTGAAGGATATCCTGCTTGAACTGACCCGCGCCATCGTGGATCACCCCGATGATGTGGTCGTGTCCGAGGAGGAAAAAGAAAACGAGACGGTGCTGACGCTGAGCGTCCATCCCGACGATATGGGAATGGTCATCGGCCGTCACGGCCGGATTGCCAAGGCCATCCGCGCGGTCATGAAGGCCGCCGCTGGAAACGCCGGCAAAAAAGTCTCGGTGGATATCCGCGACTGAGAGCGTTTCCCAAAACAAGAGGCCCGCGCCACTTTACGGCGCGGGCCTCTTGTTTTCGCTTTCCGCGGACGGCACGGCGGCCTTCCGGGAAGCGGGGGATTCCGGTTTCGGGCGTTTTCTGCCCGACGCCGTCCCCGGGCGCTACCCGGTAAAGGCTTTTAAAACTCGCTCATGAGCATGGCGTGCTCGCTTCGCAGGGCGTCAATAGATCTGATCTCCTCCGGTTTTCCGGCGCCCGGCGCGGCGTCCTTGGCATAGAAAAAGACGGAGGTGTTGGGCAAAAGCGTCAGGCGCAGATCGGTATAGAGCGTATTTTTATAGGTGAAGAATTTGGCGTTCCGCGCGACAATCTCGCCGGTGAACGGGTTCCATTCCTCCACGGTGTGCGCACCGCGAAGCAGCACATGGTGGTTGTATTCCTTGTTGGTGGTGTTGGAAAAATAGTAGATGTCATCTCCGTCCACCCGCTTGTGGATGTGCGTGAGCATTCCGTTTCCGGGCACGCCGCGGTGAAGTCCGATGGTGTGAAATTCCGGATAAACGGAGTTGAGCGAACCGGTGGTTTCCAGCCGGGGCATGGCGGGCAGATACAGGTCAAAGGGGATGCCGAAGGTGTTGAGCGCCTCGTTGACGGTCGAACTGCGCACCATCTGCGTGCCGTCCATGGCGGAGTCGTTGAAATAAAGGAAGATCGCCTCGCCGCCGGCGGCGTTTTTCTGATAGCAGAAGTCGCGCATGATGTGCGGATTGCAGGCGTCTGCGCCAAAAATCTCGCGCACGGTTTCCTGCACTTCGCGGTCGTTTTCGCCGCTTTCGTCCCATTCAAAGGCCATATAAGGAAGCCCACCGGTGGCCAGCAGTTTGCCGCCTTCGTCATAGAACCGCTTGATCAGATGCAGGTTTGTGAGACTGATGATCGGGGAACAGGGCAGAATCAGCACGCGGAAACATTCGTGGTTTTTGTCATTGTCCAGATACAGCAGTCCGTTCGCCGTGTGACAGCGGGTGCTCAGCGCCTTGGGGTGGAGAACGGTTAGGTCGTGCCCGGCGTAAAAAGAGACCGAGTTGATGAGCGTCATATAGTCGGCCGTGCCCGGTGTGGCGGGATATTCATAGCCCTCTACCGAAGAAAAATAGAGATTCACCTCGCTGTGAAGAAAATAGATGGGGTAGAGCATGGCGATATCGGCCACATGGCGGCCGCCGCGCAGCATCAGCTGGACCCGGCTGATGAAATCGCAAAAGGGCCGGTCGTTTTCAATCTCGGCCGGAAAGTGCAGCGCCGCATGATTGACGCCGCGCGCAAAGGCGTTCATCGCATCCCGGCAGAGCCTTTCGCGGTCATGCCGGCTGTAGTGCCGGAAAAGCTCGGCATTGACCTGCCGGTTGTCAAAATTATAGGCCGCGCCGGCCGCGATTTTGACCGAGTTGGTGCCGTAAAGATAGGCTTTGTCATACAGCGCGCAGGGCGAATAGATATTGTTGAGCATGGCGTCGCCCACCGGGAAAGAGCAGGCGGTCAGTTTCGGCTCGGAAAGACTGCCGAAGGGAGAAAGCCCCATTTTGGTGGCAAAATCGTACAGCGCCTGCATGATGCCGTGCTGGATCATCGAGGCGCGCACGGTCATCATCATGGCTTTGATGTGCCGGGTATCCTTGCCGATGTAGGTAAAGAGCGCGGGGTAATAGGGAGCGGGGTCAAAGCCGAAACGGGTGCGGAAAAGCGTGTTGAAAGAGGCGTCCCAGTTCCGGCGGTTTTTGCCGTTGAAGCCGATTTCGCTGTAGGAAAGAAGCGAAAGCGTACCGTTTTCGAGATAGGGCGTAAAAATGCGTTCAAAGAGGGAAAAGACCGCGCTGATATAGCGGTAGGAGGCCTCGTAGGACAGGTAATTGGCCGCCCCCGACTCGGTATCCGGCAGAGCCAGATATTCGCGGATGACCCAGTTGCCGTCCGGCACCTCAAAGACCAGACGTCCCTCGCGGATATAACCGCGTAGATCCAGAATACGGTCATTTTCCTCGGAAAAAGCCACCAGCGAAAGCAGTTCTCCCGCATGGAGCGGCCGGTCGATTTTCTCGCCCGCGGTGCAGAGGTATTCTCTGCAATCCAGCATTTTGGCGCACAGCGCCGTCTCGCCGAGGTCGGTCAGCGTTTGCACCACGGCGTGTTCAAAGGCGGGATCCAGGTGAAAACCCACTTTCATGCCGGTCTCTTCGGCCACGGCCAGGAGAATTTCATACATTTCCCGGACCGGGGCCAGCCCCGCTTCGTCCAGCACCGTTCCTTCCGGGAGCTGAGGAATCACCGCCTGACAGCCGAGTGCCGAATATTTGGCCATTTCCCGCAGGATGTCGGCTTTGATGTGTTCGCTGTCAGGCGCGGGAAGCTCAAGGTAGGCAATGGGGCGGTATTCCGGAGCCGGTTTTGCAAAACCGGCGCGCTTTTCTTCGTATGACATGGAATTCTCCTTGCGATCAAGATTCGGGGGTCTCTGCTCTTATCATATCACATTTTAAGGGGATTTTAAAGTCCTCTTTAAAATTTCATTGACAAATCGGCGGGGGAATGTTAAAATGAGAAAAACAAAGGAGGGGCGCGCATGATCATCGATTTTCATTCTCACATTCTGCCGGGTGCGGATCACGGCTCGGACAGTGTGACCACCACCGAAAAACAGCTTGCGCTCATCACGGCGGCGGGAACCGGGGCGTTGGTGGCCACGCCGCATTTCTATCCGCACCGTCATCGCCTTTCGGATTTTCTTTCGAGGCGGGCGGCGGCGCTTGCCGATCTTTTGGCAATCGACGCGCCCAAGCCCCGCATCTATCCGGGCGCGGAGGTGCTGGTCTGTGCCGGCATGGAAGAAATGGAGGGGCTTTGCTCCCTGACCATTCCGGGCACCCGGGTGATCCTGCTGGAAATGCCCTTTACCCGCTGGAACGGCGATCTTTACGATACGGTTTTCGCTATCCGGGACGCGGGTTTTGAAGTGGTGTTGGCGCATATCGACCGCTACCCGCGCGAGGCGCTTTCTCCCTTCCTTTCGGAAGGAATGAAGGTCCAGCTGAATGCCGATTCGCTCTGTCGACCCTTTGCCGTGCGCAAATACCGGGATCTTGTGGAGAGCGGACTGGTCGTGGCGCTTGGAAGCGACCTGCACGGGGCGTCCGCGGCCGATTATCAGCGCTTTGTCCGCGCACAGAAAAAGCTGCGGGGAATGGCGGGGGAAATTTTTGCAAGAACCGAGGCGTTGCTCCGGGATGCACAGCCTGCCGATTGAGCGATTTTGGGGTGCTTCCGGGGCTTTGCCAAGATCCGGCCGCATCGCGCGTGCTGTATTCAGAAGGGAGAATTCAGAATGATGAAAAAAGAACAAAGCGGGTCCATCCTTCGGTTGGTGGAACTTTCCATGCTCACGGCCATTGTGGTGGTGTTACAGGTCATGGGCGTTGCCATCAAAATCCCGGCGTTGGGCACCTCCATCAGTCTGGTGCTGATTCCGATTGCGCTGGGCGCGATGCTGTTGGGTCCCTTTTCCGGGGCATTCCTGGGGTTTGTTTTCGGCATGGTGGTGTTTATCGGTGGCGGTGTGATGGCGGCCGATCCTTTCACGGCCATGCTTTTCGCGGCGCATCCGTTTCTCACTTTTCTGACCTGCACGGTCAAATCCACCGTGGCGGGACTCGCGGCCGGATTCCTTTACCGGGCACTTCTGGGGCGCTTTAAAAGTCCGCTGCCGGCCACTTTTGCGGCCGCCGGTATTGTGCCGATTCTCAACACCGGCATTTTTATCCTCGGCTGTCTTACCATGAAAAGCGCGGTGACGGACATTTCGCTTCAGTTCGGATTCACACAGGGCTTTTTCTATTTCGTAATCATCGGTTGCGCCGGCATCAACTTCCTTTTTGAATTCGGCCTCAACCTTATTTTGTCTCCGGCGTTGGCGCGGATTGCGTTGGCCGTCCGGAAAAGCCGCAGTGCCGGCAAGCGTGACCGGCTGTAAAAACGCAAAAGGAAAAAGAAGCGCGGCCCCCTTTTTTCGGGGGCCGCGCTTCTGCGTTTTGCCGCAGGCGTCACACCGTCTGCTGTTTTTCTTTGGCCAGCGCCGCGGCCAGCGCCTTGCTCAGCTGGTCCGGGCAGGAGGTGGGGCGCATACCGCACCGGATCCCCGAAAGGCGACGGATGGCTTCTTCCACGCTCATACCGGCTACCAGCGCCGCCACGCCCTGCGTGTTTCCGGAGCAGCCGCCCTGAAAACGCACCGAAACAATACGGTCGCCGTCCAGTTCAATCTCGATGCCGCGCGAGCAGACGCCGCTTGGCGTATAGTGATAAGTGTTCATTGAGTTTATTCCTCCGATAAATGAATGTATCGCGCAATCAGATCCACATGGGGCTGACACAGCGACAGGTAAAGCGCAAAAAGCGTACCGGTGCGCGGCGGGACGAAAAAGGCGGCGTCAAAAGACAGCCGTTCCGCCCGGTCCGGGGCCGGAAGCGTGTCCAGATAAAAGAGTGAAAGGCCCGCGGCCATGGCCGCCGCGAAAAGGTCGGCCGGGATACCGGCGGCGGTGAAAGACAGGGCAAAAACCTCCTGCCCGCGGATCTTTCCGGGGGGCGTAAAATCGCGGGAGACCAGCGCATAACGCATGTGTTTGGCATCGTTGGGGTAGGGCACATTCACGGTGTGCGAAACATGGAGCCCCGCGCGTTCAATCTGTTCGCACAGCCCGGAAAGCCGTCCCTGCGCCGAGTCGTAAACCGGCAGAAGGGCAAAGTCTCCCTCGCCGCCGGAAAGTTCCTCAATCGCGGCGGAAAAGGAGGGAACATAGACCGGTTTTGCGGCCGAAAAGAGCGGTTGAAACCGGAGATGCGCCCGGCTGGAAAAGGAATTTTTGAAAGAAAGAATCCGTGCCGGCCGGCCCGAAAACGGCGGTAGCGTTTCTGCCGGGGTGCCGTATTCCGGGCGGAGCGAAAGCACCGAACGACAAAAGGAGAGCGCCATTTCGGCGCGCAGGCCGGTTGCCGTGGGGGAGCCGGGCGGTTCTTTGCCGAACAGCTCCGAAAGCGCGTCCGACAGAACGGACAGATCCGGCGTTTCATCCGGCGCAAAGGACCGCAGCGCGCGTTCGCCCGCCGCGGCGGCCTCCAGACGGCAGAGTTTGAGGGAGGGCGTCATCTCGCGCTCCCAATACCGGATGTTCTGGCGTGCGTCTTTCATGAGGCGGGCGTCCCGTCTGCCGCCAGATCGGAAAGCAGTTTGTAACTGCCCGTGAGAAATTCTTTCATTTCCGTGGCCGAAAGGCGCCGCTTGGAGAGGAGCGCCAGCCGGTAAACACACGCGGCCATGTCCTTGGCCTTGTCCGGGTCTTTCTTTTCAATCTCCGGAAGCGCAAGAATCAGCCGGGAGGCCGTGTTCAGCGTCAGCGTCAGATCCGCATCAAAGGGCGCGTCCTCCCCCGCGCCGCCCGACAGGCGGTACAGCCGCATCATTTCCTCCATCCGGCGGGATTCTTCGGTGACATTCAGCAGTGCCGGAATGTCGCCGTTTTCAAATTCGTGCGTTTCCACTTTCAGTTTGTCGTTTCCGGTGGCGGTGCGGAAAAGCGTGCGGAGCGCTTCCGCTTTTTCTTGGTCCGCTTCCTTTTTTTCACCGGGGATTTCCGCGTCCACGCAGATGAGCCTGACCCCTTCGTTTTTCGCTTCCAGTGTGGGAATAAACTGGGTGTCCATCAGGCTGTCAAAGTAGCAGACCGGCAGTCCGGCGGCTTCGTAAAGGGCAATATACTGAGCCTGAAGGTCGCGGTCTGTGGCGTAAAAGATCTTGTTTTCGGCCTTTTCCTTCACGGCGTCCAGATATTCGCTGACCGTCATGTGACGGCCGTCCACCAGCCGCAGCAGGACGCTTTCTTTCACGCGGTCATAAAATTTCCCGTCCCGCACGCAGGCATATTCCACAAAGGTGCGGATATCATCAAAAATTTTTTCATATTGCTCCCGTTCGCCGCGGCAAAGGGCATTGAGCTTGTCCGCCACCTTTTTGACAATGTGGGCGCTCAGTTTGCCGACATAGGTGTTGGTTTGCAGATAACTGCGCGAAACATTGAGCGGCAGTTCGGGGCAGTCCAGCACCCCGCGCAACATCAGCAGATAATCGGGGATCACTTCCTTGATGTTGTCGGCCACAAAGACCTGGTTGTAATAGAGTTTGACCTGTCCTTCCATGGGCTCAAACTGGCTGTTGATGCGCGGGAAATAGAGAATGCCCTTGAAATTGAGCGGGTAATCGGCGTTGAGGTGGATTTCCAGGAGCGGGTCGCGGTAGTCGCCGAACACCTTTTTGTAAAATTCGTTGTACTCGTCCTTGGTGCAGTCCTTGGCGGGTTTTTGCCAGAGCGGGTGCGTGTCGTTGATCGGCTTTTCGTCTGCGCTCTTTTCCTCGCCTTCCTGCGAAAAATAGATCTCAACCGGCATGAAAGCGCAGTATTTCCGGAGCATTTCCAGGATTTTTCCGGATTCCAGATATTCCTTTTCATCATGCGCGATGTGCATAATGACTTCGGTACCGCGGCCTTCTTTTTCGGTTTCTTCCATTTCATACTCGCCCTCACCGGAGCAGACCCAGTGCACGGCAGGCGCCCCCGTGTAGGAACGGGTGACAATCTCCACCGAATCGCTTACCATAAAGGCCGAATAAAAACCGAGACCGAAGTGGCCGATGATGCCGTCACCCTCGCCGTTTCCGCTCTTTTCATATTTGGCGATGAAATCCACCGCGCCCGAAAGCGCAATGGAACAGATGTAGCGCCGGACTTCCTCGCCGGTCATGCCGATGCCGTTGTCTTTCACGGTCAGCGTGCCGGCGGCTTTGTCCGCCACCACATCAATGCGGAAGGGAACGCCGTCATCTTCCAGTTCTCCCAGCGAGCGCAGACGCTTGATTTTCGTCACGGCGTCGGTGGCGTTGGAGACGATCTCGCGCAGGAAAATATCCTTTTCGGAATAAAGCCACTTTTTAATGATGGGGAAAATATGTTCGGAATCCACCGAGATTCCGCCTTTTTGTTTGTTTTCTTCTGACATGATGAAAAACCTCCTTCTGGATGATTCGATATAGCGACGCGGAATGACCGCGGGTCGTTGCGAAAAAAGGGAAAAGATCAGTGCCCGTGCCCGGTATTATAGATCACGGCCATCCGTGTGAATCCCCGGAAAAAGGCCGAGAGGGCGAAAAAGGTGCCCACAGGCAGGAGCAAGGACAGGAGCACAAAGCGCCGGCAACTCAGATCATAGGGCTCTCCGGCCGCCCTGCAATAGGCGCGGTGACGGCGGATGACGCCGCAGTGCCAGACGGGAAGATAGATCCCGGCGGTCAGGAGCGAGAAGATTACCACCGCCACCACGCCCCAGGTGCGTTTCCCGTCTTTGTGGCAGGCGATGTTGGTGCTCTGGGCAATGACTTCCAGCAGGTAAAAGGGATAGACAAAAAGCGTTACCAGCGACAGGAAGACCGTGCGCGGGAGCGTGCAGTTGGTGCGGATGCCATGGCGCCGGATGTCATCATACACCGTGCCGCTCCGGTCCTCCGGCAACGGCTTGGTGGAGAAGATCCGCCGGAAAAAGCGGGCGGTAAAAAAGCATCCGCGCCGGAAATTCCGGCTGGCCGCGCGGCAAAGATAGCCCTTTTCGCCTTTTTGCGGCGGAGGCTCGTCCTGTACGCGGCGCACCCATTCGATAAAGCGGTGGGTGGCCGTCCCGCGCGAAGCGCCGTCCGCGGGGGACAAAAACGCATCGGCGGGGTAATAGGACGAGATCTGTGTGGGCAGCCCTTTTTTGCGCAGGCGCGCGGTGAAATAATCTTCCGATATCACCAGGATGACGCCGGTGACCGGCACGGCGACAAGCATCCCGGCAAAGCCGAAGAGGTTTCCGAAAACCGTGACCGCCGCCAACACGCCAAGCGAGGAAAGGCCGATAAAATTTCCGACCAGGGCAGGCGTGATGAGGTTGACCTCAAGCTGCTGAAGGAGAAGGACCAGCAGAAAAAAGGGGAGCACCCGGCCGGGTGAAATAATCAGAATAAGGACGGCCGCGGGGATGGCGCCGATCAACGGGCCGAAAAAGGGGACAAGCGCCGTCACCCCGACCATCAGGGAAAGCAGGGGGGCATAAGGAAACCGGAAGAGCCGGAAAAGCAGTGCGCAAAGAAGATAGACCAAAAAAGCGTCACAGAATTTTCCGACAAAAAATACTCCGAAGTTTTTGTTGGCCAGTCGGACGTAACGGTGCATTTTTCGCTCTCTTTCCGGAGAGAACAGCGACCGGCCTGCCCGGCGGCACAGTGCGCCCAGGCGTTCCTTGTCCAGCAGGATATAAAGCGAGATAAACAAACCGACGATAAAATCCAGCAGCAGCCGGACGCCGCCGGCCGCCACGCGTCCCAGATAGGAAAGCAGGTGCGTGCCGTAATCCGAAAGAATTTTGGTGAACAGCAGTACGATGCGGTCTCCGGATTGTCCGGGGATCATCAGCCAGTCGCAAAGCCGCGCCACGGAAAGAATAAGACGGTCCATATAGGACTGTCCGTTTGTCTGAAAGTCGGAAAGGCAAAGGAGCAACTGCGGGATGACCAGAAAACAGAATCCGGCCACCAGCGCAAAGAAAAGGAGATAGGTGGAAAGCAGGGAAAGCGCACGGATCATCCGGCGGCTTTTCGGCTTTCGGAAGACCCGGTTTTCAAAAAAAGAAAGAAAGGGATGAAGCAGATAGGCCAGCACCAGCCCCATGGTCACGGGGGTGAGGATCCTCAAAAGACGCGCCACAGGGGCAAAGACCTTGCCGAGATTGGCCAGCACCAGGACGGCAACAATGCCGCCGCACAAAAGGAGCGTGACGCGTGCCGCCGACGGGAAGCGGCGTTTTCGTTCGTTTTCTTCTGGAAAATTTCCCGGGGACACGGGTTCACCTCCTTGTTAAAGCGGGAGACGGGAGTTATGGGGCGGATGTTTTGCCGGAATCGGTGCGGTCTGCGTCGCTTTCTTCCGGAACCGGAACGGGAATGCTGTTTTCCGGTCGGTTTTCGTTTGAAAGGTCACGGTCATGCGGCAGGATTGTTTCGGCACCGGGTGTCCGGTCGGCTCCGGCGTCGCGCCGCTTGCCGGTAAAGAGGCGCGGGAGAAAAGTGATTGCGTCCGAAAGGGTAAGGAGCACGCGGCGCACTCCGCGCCCGAAGCGGTGCCCTGCGGAATCGTCCGGTTGCGGCTTTTCGTTCCGGACGCTGTTGACCCACTGCGTAAATCGGGCGGCGGCCGAGGGCTTTTTTTCGTTTTCATCAATCTCCCGGATAAAGGCGTCGGCGGGATAATAGTCATAAAGTCCGGTCGGCGCGCCCTTTTTGCGCAGGCGATAGGAAAGAAAATCATCCAAAATCGCCATGAGGAGTGCGGCGAGCGGCACGCCGATCAGCATTCCGACAAATCCCCACAGGCCGCCCGCAACCGTGATGGCCACCAGAATCCCCAACGAGGACATACCGGTGTGGTCGCCCAGAATGAGCGGAGCCATGATGTTGCCGTCAAATTGCTGAATAATGAGGATGAGAAGCACAAAAACCAGCGCTTTGACGGGCGAATTGATAAAAATGATAACGGCTGACGGAATGGCGCCCAGAAAAGGCCCGAAAAAGGGAATGATATCGGTCACGCCGATGATGACGGCAATCAGAATCGGATAAGGAATCTTGAAAATGACAAAGCAGATGCCGCAGGTGATGCCGACGGTCAGGGAGTCGATTATTTTTCCGACAAAGAATCCGCCGAATTTACTGTGCGCTTTTTTCAGATAATAAAGCAGGGCTTCTTCTTCCCGGCGGGGGAGCACTGCGCGCAGAAAACGGCGGCAACCCGCACCCAGGCGGTCTTTGGAGAGCAGGACATACAGGGAAATGAAAAAGCCGACCAGAATGTTTTTTAGGACATTGAGCACGCCGGTGGCAACACTGCCGATCCCGGAAATGAGGTGAGAACTGTAGCTGTTGAAAAGCTCCAGCAGGTAGTTGAGCACCTTCTCCAGGGTCAGCGCGCCGTCCGGATTCTGCGGGAAAAAGGGAATGTTCCGAAGCAGGTCGTTTATCAGGTCAATGAGACGGTTGATATAACTCATCCCGTTGGTGCGCAGGTCGCCCAGAGAGGACAGAAGCTGAGGGACAATCAGAAAGATGCCCCCCGCGATGGCCAAGAAAATGACCGCATAGGCGCACAGAAGCGAAAGGTTGCGGTTGGCGCGGCGGCTCTTCATCCGGTAAAAAACCCGGAACTCAAAGAACCGGAGCAACGGGTTGGTCAGATAGGCCAGCACCAATCCCACCGTGATCGGGGTGAGGATGGAGAAAAGGCGGGAAAACGGGCGCAGGATGGCGTCGAAATTGGAAAGGATCAGGACCGCCAGAATACAAAGCAGGAGGATCGCAAGGACAAAGTAGGGCGGCCGCTTTATACGGGAGCCGCGTTCCGGTTTTTCCCCTTCGGTCGGCGCAGAGGCTGAAGGCACACTTTCTTTTTGGGAAGAGGGAATTTCTGTCAAGAGCGGGTACTCCTTTCGTTTTGAATGTCGGCGTCGGCGTCCTACCCGGCGGCGGATCCGTCCCGTCCGGTGTCCGCCGGGAGCGGCGCCACATCGGCGGGGGCAGACGCTTCTTTGGCAAAGTCGGCTGCGGTTTCTTTTTGCCGGCTGTCCTCGGCCGCCCCGACCGGAGCGGTTTCCGGCGCCTGAGAGAGAGCTTCTTCATGCGGGCGCGGAGCGGGCTCTTCCGGCAGAATATGCGCGGGAGCGGCGAGCGGTTCGCCGTCCGACGGGAGCGTTTTGCCGTCGGCGGTCATACAGCGGGAGATCCGCCCGATCTTTCGCCCGACGGCCAGCAGACCCCGGCGGATACCACGGCCGATTTTGTGCAGCCGGGGATGTTTGGCGGGGGCGTCGGCGGCTTCGGTTTCCACACTTGTCACCCAGTGCTTAAAGCGCTCGGAAAGGGAAGACCCCTTCTTTTCGATATCCTGCGGCCGGATAAAAGCGTCGGCGGGATAGTAATCATAAAGTCCGGTCGGTTCTCCCTTTTTCCGGAGACGATATTCCACAAAATCATCCAGAATGGCCATGAGAAGCGCGAAAAGCGGCACGCCGAACAACATTCCCATAAAGCCCCAGATGCCGCTGGCCAGTGTGATGGAGACCAAAATTCCAAGCGAGGAAAGACCGGTGCGGTCACCGAGAATGAGCGGCCCCAGAATGTTGCCGTCAAACTGCTGGATAATGAGGATGAGCAGCACAAAAACCAGTGCTTTCATGGGGGAATTGATGAAAATGATGATGGCGGAAGGAATGGCGCCGATAAACGGCCCGAAGAAGGGCACCACATTGGTCACGCCCACGATGGTGGCGATGAGGATGGGATAGGGAATCCGGAAAATGAGGAATATGACGGCGCTGAGCACGCCGATGATGAGCGAGTCCACAATCTTTCCGATAAAGAAACCGCCGAATTTGCTGTGCGCTTTTTTGATGTAGTAAAGCAGGGTTTCCTCGCGTGCGGGGGAAAGAAGCGCGCGGAAAGCGCGCCGGCAGCCCGCACCCAGGCGGTCCTTGGAGAGCAGGACATACAAAGAAATGAAAAAGCCGACCAGAATATTTTTAAGGACATTGAGCACGCCGGAGGCAAGATTGCCCGCGCCGCTGATGAGCCGGTCACTGTAATTATTGAGCAATTCCAGCACATAATTAAGGATTTTTTCAAAAGTCAGCATTTTATCCGGATCCTCATCGATGAACGGGATCGCCCGGATGATTTTGTTGACAAAATCAATCAGTCGGTTGACATAGGAAACGCCGTTGGCGCGCAGGTCGCCGATGGAGGAAAGAAGCTGCGGCACAATCAGAAAGATTACGCCGGCCACCAACAGGAGCAGCACGACATAGGTGCAAAGAAGGGAAAGATTCCGGTTGGCGCGGCGGCTCTTCATCCGATAAAACACGCGGAATTCAAACACCCGGAGGATCGGATTGGCAAGATAGGCGATGATCAACCCCAGCGTGATGGGGGTCAGAATGGAGGAAAGGCGCGAAAAGGGGCGCATGATGGCGTCGAAATTGGACAGGATCAATACGACCAGTATGAGAAGCAGTGTGACGGACAGCACAAAAAAAGGCGGTCGTTGCTTTTTTTGCGCGGAATCTTTTCTTTCGGGTTCACGCGGCTTCATCAGGCACCTCCAAAAAACAGAATATCTATAGTGATATTATAACATACATGAAAAAAATGTCAAGTGCCGCTAAAGAATTCAGGAAAAAATACAAAAAACTTGCAAAAACCGTCCGGATGTGCTATGATAAAAACCGATTTCGTCCGAAATGACCGGGAAAGTGAGAAAAATATGGAAACCGTTTCTGAAAAAGCCCTTGCAAAACTGAATCTGTATCTTGAAATAACCGGCCGCCGCGCGGACGGTTATCATGCCATCGAAAGCGTGATGCAGACGGTGACGCTTGCCGACACGCTTTCTTTTGTGCGCCGGGAGGAAGAAGGCGTGGAGATTCGCACCGGAGCGCCGCTTCCCACCGACGGGGAAAACCTCATCGTCCGCGCGGCGCAGGCCTTTTTTGCCGAGACCGGTCGGCCCTTCGGTTTTTGCGTTCTGCTGGAGAAAAAAATTCCGGTGGCCGCAGGGCTTGGCGGCGGCAGTGCCGACGCGGCGGCCACTTTGCGGGCGCTCAACCGGCTTTCGGGCTTTCCGCTTTCCGGGGAAACGCTTGGCCGTGTGGCCGCACGGGTTGGGGCGGATGTGCCGTTTTGTCTTTCGGGCGGCACGGCATTGTGCCGCGGCATCGGGGAGGAACTGACGCCGCTTTTCCCGCGGCTTTCGCCTTATGCGGTGGTGGCCAAGGCCGGAGAGGGGGTCAGCACGCCGTGGGCCTATGCCGCCGTTGACTGCGCGCCGCAGGAAGCGGCGCACAGACCGGACGCTTTGCTCTCGGCGTTGGCGTCGGACAATCTCCATGCCCTTGCCGGCGCACTTTATAACCGCTTCGAGGCAGTGGTGCTCCCGGCGCGTCCGGCGGTCGGGGAATTGCGCGAAAAACTGACCCGTCTGGGGGCCAAAGGCGTGCTGATGAGCGGCTCCGGCCCTTCGGTTTTCGGCCTGTTCGGGCAGGAGGACTACGCCCGTTCGGCCGCGGCCGCACTGACGGCGCAGGGAGTACAGGCGTTTGCCGTTTCTTTTGCCGGGCGGCGGGAAGAAAACTGAGATGCAAACGCGAAAACAGGCCCGGAGCACGGCTCCGGGCCTGTTTTGATTGCTTAGAAAATGGTTTCGATCAGCCGCGTACTGCACGCGGGCGAATATTCCCAATAGGACAGATGCGGCGTTTTGTCGCGGTCTATGTAATATTGCAGCGGGGCAGGGTCGGCGTCCGAGGGATAGGCGTCGATAATGACCAGTTTGACTTTCATGCGCTCCGGCAGAATACTTTTGATATATACGGCGCAAAGGTCGCCCACGGCGGCCCGTACCGGCGTGTGGCCGCTGCCGCGCAGTTCGGCCAGTCCCGCCAGATTCGGGGTCAGTTCTACAAAAATCCCGTAAGATTCGATACTGCGTACCCGCCCGATGACGGTCTGCCCCGCTTCAAAACGGGCGGCGTTTTCTTCCCAGGTCCCCAACAGCTCTTTCAGCGTGACAAAAACCCGTTTCATTTCGCGGTCAATGCTTTTGACGGCCACCGTGAGCGTCATTCCCGGCCGGAGACGGTCGCGCGGGTGAGTGATGCGGGAGACCGAGATGCAGTCTATGGTGAGCAGGGAAGAAATGCCGCATCCGATATCCAGAAAAGCGCCGTAGTTTTCCAGGTGCGTCACCCGTGCCGGAATGAGGTCGCCGGCCGTGAGCCCCGATAAATAGGCGGCGGCGCACTCGCTTTGCGCGGCGCGGCGCGAAAGGACAGCCACTCTTTTGCCTTCTTCATATTCAAAGCGCAGAATTTTGAAAACCACCGGTTTTCCCACCCGGGTGATGACGGCAATATCTTTTACGCTCTCACCCGGACGGCACCAGAGCGCTTCCTCGCGTTCAATCAGCCCTTCCATACAGCCGAGATCCACATGCAACCGCATCCGGCTGTCGCACAGTGTGGCGTTCGCCTCCAGTATTCTTCCTTCTTCCATGGCTCTCCGGAGAGATTCGGGATTGGAAAGCGCTTCCGCGTTGTCCGGGTTTTTCTGAAGCCAGCCTTCTGGCAGATAGGATGTATCCATGTTTTTACCTCTCTTTTTTGTTTTGTCGCTTCATCCTATGCGAAAGCGCGGCCGCTTATCACGCGCGGCGCGTAAAAAAAGTGTTGCGGCACGGCCGTCTGGCAAAGGAAAAGGCACAAAAAACGGCAAAAACGGGAGGTATCGGGTCGCTAAATTAAAATATTCAACTTTTTTTGCGAAAACGCTTGACAAGCGGTGGGGAGCATGATATAATGGGCAGGTCTTAGAAAATCGTTATTTTTGAAACGGAGGAACTATCATGTCCACTTTTATGGCAAAGGCGGAAACCATCGAACGCCGTTGGTTCGTCATCGACGCCGCCAATAAGCCCTTGGGCAAAACCGCTGTGGCCGCCGCAAACATTCTGCGCGGCAAGCATCGCCCCGAATTCACCCCCCATGTGGATTGCGGTGAGTTTGTCATCATCATCAATGCCGACAAGGCTGTGCTCACCGGTAAGAAACTGGATGAAAAGTATTATTACCGTCATTCCGGCTACATCGGCGGCCTCAAGTCCGTGCAGTACCGCACCCTGATGGCTACCCGTCCCGAGCTGGCCATGGAACTGGCTGTCAAGGGTATGCTCCCGCACAACACGCTGGGCGCCAAAGCGGCCACCCGCCTGAAGGTCTACAAGGGCGAGAACCACAAGCACGACGCGCAGAAGCCCATCGCGCTGTAATGTAGGAAAGGACGGTAAACAAGAATGTATACAAGTGCAAAGCCTTACTTTTACGGCACCGGCAGAAGAAAGAAATCCATCGCCCGCGTGCGCATCGTGCCCGGCACGGGTGCCGTGACCATCAACGGCCGCGAGATCGACGATTACTTCGGCCTTGAAACGCTCAAGCTCATTGTCAACCAGCCTTTCGGCGTGACCGGTACGACCGGCAAGTTTGACATCATCGCCACCGTGGTCGGCGGCGGTATCAGCGGTCAGGCCGGCGCCATCCGCCATGGCCTTTCCCGCGCGCTGCTTCAGGCAGATCCCAACTACCGTGCCGCTCTCAAGGCCGCAGGTTTCCTGCGCCGCGATCCTCGTATGAAGGAAAGAAAGAAGTACGGACTCAAGGGTGCACGCCGCGCGCCTCAGTTCTCCAAGAGATAATGACTGTAAAAGGGGACACTTGCCTTTGTTGGCAGGTGTCCTTTTTTATCCCGGAAAGTACGGGCTTTATTTACATCCGACTGTGGCATGGCCGGATACATCGGCAGTCCCCGGCCGTTTCCTGCGCGAGCGTTACAAGCGCAGACCCTGTAAAACGCTTGTTACGTACGGAACCGGCGGAGAAATTACCCCCGGAACGGGATGAAAAAAGGCCTTTCAAAGGCCGGAACATTCAAGACCTTTGACAGCCACCGCGCTTTGGCGTAAAGCGCCGTGACGGTTTTGGTAAATCAATTTTGGCAAAGGGGAGCGTGCAGATGCAGATCAGTTCGTTTTTTCTGAACGGGGACATAAAAGGCGCCATGGCATATATGCGCGATCATGCGGAGTTCAAGGACATTCTCCCCGCCTATGTCGCCATTTTTGAAAACGGCGAGTACCGCACCTATGAAATTCCGGATAGGCTCAACGACATCCTGCGGTTGTATCAGATCTATTTGCGCGATACCTTTTATGTCGGCTTGCCGGAAGCGGCGGCCGCGGACAAACTGCTGACGGGGCTGAAAACGCTCCTCAATCTGCCGGATGCGGACGAGGAGCTTCTGAGCGAAAAACTTCGGTCGTTGTTCGGATCGCAGGGCTATCATGCGCTTTTCGGGAAAACGCAGGGATATTACGGCCCTTATATCTGGCGGGAGACGGTTCCGACCGTCTACCGGGTCGAACTGCCGGGCGGGACGGCGGAATATACCGTCAACATTCTAAGGGGTTTTGTGTTCCGGAGCTGGATGGATTATCTGACCTTCGGCAGGTACGGCACGGGCGGCTGGACATCGCCCGACGGGACAATCAATTGCGTTGAGCAGGCGTATGATTTTGAAAGCGAACGGTTTCTGGTTTCACTGCTGAAACACGAAGCGCAACATGCCGTGGATCTCAGACAATTTCCGGGAATCACGCCCGCAGAGCTGGAATACCGGGCAAAACTGGTGGAGCTTTGTTATACCGGCAATCCGGGACTGTTGCAAAAGTTCTTATCTGAAGCGGATGAAAGTAAAGCAAACGACAGTCATGCGCTCGCTTCTGCCAGAATCAAACGCGGATTTGCGGATACGGATCCGACAAAGCTCTCCGGCATCCGGGCGCGGGCGCTGGAGCTGTTTTGGGCGCACACAAAAGAAATAGAAGAAAAATACGGGAAAAACCAAACGGCTTCAAACGGTTGAACCCGGCGGCAAAAAACGGCGTGACTTTCACAGTCACGCCGTTTTTATGTTCGCGGACGCTTGCCGGAAGCACCTTGCTTTTTCATTCTTTTTTCCGGCTGTCCGGCGTTTTCCAGTTCCGGTCAAACGGGCCGAAACCGAGCGCGTCCGGAAGACGGTAATCCGGGAGATTGTCCCGGTCGCTCAGCGCTTCACGCACCGCTTCCAGATAGGCAAATCCGTCCCCCAGGCTCGGCAGGAGATAGTGTCCTTCGTCCCATTCGTTGAAATTGTCCAGCATCACCATTCGCCGCCCGATGCTGCCGGCGGGAAAGCGGTTTGAAAGTTGCCGCACCCGCACAAGGAGTTCCCGGTAACTTTCGGGGGAAAGTTGCCAGAGCGAAGGATTGTTTTCGGGCGTATAGACCTTGGGCATGGAGCGGAAACGGGGGGAAGGATCCCACATGACCGAGGCGGTGGGGCAGAAGAAGTCGGGCGCCTGCCGGGACCGCGTCTCCATCAGGCGCATCTGCTCTTGGATGACCGCTTCGTCGGCGGGGCGCTTTTCGCCGCGATAGGGCCAGCAGTAGGCAAAAGCAAAGTCATAACCTCTCTTTCGTGCGTCCGAAATCGCTTTCTCGTCTGTCCCGCGGTATTCCAGCGCGATTTTAAGACCGCCGAAACCGGCGCGGCGGCAGGCTTCGCGGCAGGCGTCAAAGGCCTTTTTCTGCGCGGCGGCATCGGCAAAAGCGTCCCGGATCTGGTTTTGATAATCATAGATAAACAGCACCGGACAGCCATCAATCTTCAGATAATTGGGACGGCTGAAATAGTTTTCAATCCAAAAAGGAAGCAGATGTCCGCATAAATCCGCGGCATTGGTGCCGCCCCAGTTGTTTTGCGCCTCATACATGATGGCAAAGTGCATCAGGGGCGCAAAATCCGCCCGCAGGAAGCCGCTGTGAAGGGTTTCTCCCAGCCGGAGATCGGAAAGCGTCACCGGTTTTCCTTCGTTTTCCTTTTTGCGGTACCAGCAGTAGATAAAGCAGTTGATGCCGTGCTCCAGCGCCCACTTGATTTCAAAATTCATATAGAGCGGGTCGTCGCTTTCGTAATAGCCGCAAAGCGGCGTGCGTTCCGGAAAATCAAAAAGATCTTCAAAGCCGTGGTGCAGATCGGTCGCCCCGGCTTTCCAGGCAGGATAGTAATGCGCCGCCACAATCCGGTCGCTGTGCGCCGGTTTCGGCGCGGGCACATGGTTATAGAGTTTTATCCCGTACATCAGCGGATCACCTCGTATTCCACGCCCAGCACGCGGGCGATTTTCACAAGGGTCCCGGCGCGGTGCCCCACGCCAAGGGCAAAATGATGGGTGGGGCCGGCCATCACCCAGCGCCGGACAAAAGACAGCGTATCGGGCGGGAAGTAGGCGCGGGTGTTGGTGTTTCCGGTGGGCGGGATCGGTCCTTTTTCGGAAATGCCCTCGCCGATGATCATCCGGAAACGCCCGGCGGCGGTCTGGGTCAGTCCCATGAGGGTCATGTCGCCCTCCCGGATTTTGAACTCCACCGACGCGCCCGCGCCGGGTTTTCCGTGATATTTGGAAAGACTCCGCAGGATCGGTTTTCCCTCGGCGATGGCCAGATGGTGCGGCCCGTCATGACCGACCAGAATAAAGTTTTCGTTAAAATCAATCGGATGGAATTCCGCAAAACTGCCGCCGATCCCCAGCCGGTCAAAAATGAGCATGGCCACCAGGGTTTTGATATCATACTCGCCGCACATCGGCACCCCGGAAGCCAGCAGGAGGGAATTGCCGACGATGAAGGAGGAAACCACCTCGCGCGTGAGGCTTTCCGGCTCTCCTTCGTAATAATAGGCAAGGCCGGTCAGACGGTGCCGCGCCACCAGCGTCCGGAGCGCCGCCGCGCCGCGTGCCG
>CAJJIY010000024.1 GCA_905187695.1 uncultured Eubacteriales bacterium
CCGGCGGCAAACCGCCCGGGCCGCCGGATGCCAAGTGCCGGGACGCGCTTTTGCGGGCACTTGCGCCCTATCTGTCGCCCGCCCGCCGCGCGGCGTTGGAGGATTTTATTCGTATCGGACATATCGTAGACGCGCTCGGCGCCATTTTTTGAGGAAGGGGGCACTTAGATATGTACAGACAGTCGGGTGATCTTCCGGTTTCCCCGCCGGATTTCAGCGTGCCGAAAGGATACGGCGGGAGCCTTTTTCCGCCGGGACGCCCGGAACCCGCGCCGGAGCGGGAACAGCTGCCGGACAGAACGGAAAACCGGACGCCGCCCGGTGAGGCGGTCCCGCCCGGGGAAGAACCCCCCATACGGGTTGCTTTTTCAGGGGATGCCGCCCCTTCGTCCCCGCCGCCTTCTTCGGATGCCACGCCGGCGGGCAATGTTGCGGCTCCGGTGTTCTCGCATGCGTCGGAACCCGGAAAAACGCCCCCGTTTGGCGGGTTTCTGGGGCGGTTGCCCTTCCTGTCCTCTTTCGGGGGCAAAAAAAGCGACCGTTTTGATCCCACCTTGCTGTTACTGATTTGGCTGGTGATGGAGGGCGGCCGCGGGGCAGGGGTTCTGCCGTATCTCTTTGCGCTCTTGCTGATCCCGGAATAAAAAAGGGCAGGCCAACGGCCTGACCTTTTTTATTCAGTCGTAGAGCGGTTCGTGATACACGCCCGCTTCGTGGAGCGCCCGGAAAGCGCGGACAACGCTTTCTTTGTCCTCGTGATAGGTCACGCCGAACCATTTGTCGTGGGTGGGAATCACCCGGACGCGTGCGCGCCCGCTTTTGATCATGCGGTCAATTTCGCTCGGGAGCATATATTCGCTTTTAATGTCACCCTCCGGAAGTCCGGCAAGGAAAGCGGGGAAGTTTTTCTCCAGTTCATCTATAAAGTCGGGGGTCAGCGCCCACATATTCATCGAAACGATGGCGCGGGGGTCAACGGGCGTTTGCACGCCGTCCTTTTCCGTGGCCGCGCCGTCTTTTATGCGGATCAATCCGCCGGTCTCGGTCACGCCGGAAAGATAGCCGTCCGCATTCACCCGGCAGATGCCGCGGGTCACGGCGCCGTTCTCGCTCAGGGTGTTTTCGAGAATAAAACCGGGCATACAGTATTCGCCTTTTGCGCCTTCATGCGCCAAAAGGAAATCGTGCGCGATCCGGAAGCACTCTTTGCCATAGTAGTCATCGGCATTGATGACAAGGAAAGGCTCGTTTACAATGCCGCGGCAGGCAAGCACCGCGTGCCCGGTTCCGAAAGGCTTTTTGCGTTCCGGCGGGCAGGCGAAACCCTGCGGCAGGTCGGTCTTTTCCTGAAAAGCATAGGCAACGGGGCAGATTTTTTCCATCCGCCGCCCAATCATCTCGTAAAAGTCATCGTAAAGATCGTGCCGGATGATGAAAACCACCCGGTTAAAGCCGGCTTCCAGCGCGTCATGAATGGAATAATCCATAATGATCTCGCCGCCGGGCCCCACAGGCTCCAGCTGCTTGATGCCTTTTCCGAAGCGCGAGCCGATGCCGGCCGCCAGCACAACCAGTGTTGTATCCATAAAATTTACCTCATTTCTCGTTTTGCGTTTGGAAAGTTTTTTTGCGTGGGAAAAGAAAACAAAGAAAAAAGAAAACATAGGAAAGGAACAACCCCGCCCCGCCGAAAAGCGCGGCCATGGCCGCCGGATGGGGGGAAACGCAGCGCGCCGTTTCATCGGCCCGGAGCAGTAATATAACCGGGAAAGAAAGGCGTGGCCAGGCCGTTTCGTTCAGATAGTCGGCTGTTTCGGCGGCCAGTGCCCGGTTGACTTTTTCGCACAGCGCGGGGTCCTTTCCCGTGACCGTCACCGAAAAAACCGTACTGCGTGTGTCGGTTTCAAGCATGGCGCGCAGTTCTTCGCGTGAGAGCGGCAGATCGTGCCGCGCAATCATCCGGTCCAGAAACGCATCGCTCTCGGGGAGCATTTCGGCGTATTCGCGCGCCAGCGTCTGCACGGTGGCCAGCTGAGAGGAGGTCAGCCCGTTTTCGTTCAGAAAGGCCTCGGACTGTACCTGCCGCACATAAAATTTGCATCCGGCGGCATAGCGCCGTGGCAAAAACAGAAAAAGAAGTCCGCCCAACAGCGCACAGAAAAGCAAAGCGGCCAGCATCGGCACAAAATGCTTCCGGACGATGGAAAGGCAATCGCCGGGTGTGACAGGCTCGTTTCTCAAAAACACCCCTCCTTTTCCGCTTTCGCGGAATGTTTTACGGTATTATAACACATTCCGTCCCAAAAAGCAAGCCCCCGTATTTGCGCGTTCCCCCGGAAATCTTTTGCGCCCTCTTGCAAAAAGATGTCGAATGTGATACAATCTATTTATATCCCACCAAAAGAACACACTACTGTGCGGGGAGGTGAAAAAATGCAACTGACAGGGCCTTTTTTCCTGCTTTTTTTCCTGCCCCTTTCTTTTGCCGTTTTTTTGCCGTTCCGGCGTTTCCGGCCGTTGATTTTTCCGTTTCTGTGTCTTTCTTACCCGGTGCTTTGCCAGCTTAAAAATCCTTTCGGCCTGCTTTGCCTGCTTTTTCCCGCCACGCTTTGCTTTTTACTGATCTATCCGGACAGAGAGCGTTGCCCCCGCTTGCGCGTGGCCCTCTCGCTGCTTTTGCCGCTGGCGCTCTACTTTACTTTGCGTGTGGCGGCCGAACGGAATGTGCTTCCGTTCCTTTATCCGACCGGCCTTCTCACGGTCACCTGTCACTCGGCGCTGGCGGTGCTTGACCGGGTTCAAAAAGAAGAATCCGCGTTTTCTTCGCCCTTTTCGCTCCTTTCCTATCTCTTCTTCTTCCCGGTGTTGCCGCTGGGTCCCATCCTTTTCCCGGAACAGTTCCGGGCCATGGAGGAGACGGGCGGGATCACGCTCCCGCGTTTTTCTTCCGGCGTTCTCCTTTATATGAAAGGCTTTGTCAAACGGGTGGCCGTTGCGGCGGTGCTTTACCGCGCGCTTTGCCAGACGCTCCTTTACGGAGAAGGGAAATTGCCTTTTGTCTATCTGCCGATTTTGTTACTCCTTTCCGGTTTTCTTTGCTGGTTTTTGTTTTCGGGATATACCGATATGGCCCGCGGTCTGTCATCGCTTTATGGGTTTACACTGCCGATGGAAGAGGGCATTCCGGTGACTTTTGCTTTTGCCCATTCGCTTTTCCGGTTTGTCCGGCGGTTTTTGTCTCTTCTCTTTGACCGTTTGCCCCCAAAGCGCGCCACGGGGAGATTGCTTGTGGGGCTTTCTTTGTTCCTTTCAATGGTCATCTTCCGGCCCCAACCGTCTTTCTGGCTGTTTTCATTGCCGCTGTTGTTGCTTCTTGTCTTTTTTGCGTATTATCCCGCGCGGGGAAAGATGCGCCCGTGGCTTTCTTCGTTGCTTTTCCTTTTCTTTCTTGCGCCCGCCGCGCTGTGCGGCGCGTTGCCCGCGTCCTATTCTCCCTTTACGCTTTTCGCGGGGAATGCAGGGGAGCGGTACCGGTTTTTCTATGTTTACAGCACAGTTTCGGACACTCGGTATCTTTTTATCGGTTGCGCGGTGTTTTTGGGCTATCTGCTTTTGAAGTGGCTGTTCGCCCGCCTGCGCCCGCATCTGCCGGCTTCTCTTTGCCGGGTGGGAACGCTGGCTTCCACCTTTGTGCTTTTTGTCTTTTTTGTGCTCACGCTGATCTATTTTATGCCACAGTTTCCGGCCTATGCCGACCGTCCGTTCGGGACGCTCTGTTTCTGAGAGGAGGAAGTCAGATGGAAAAAAGACAGCTTTTTCATCTTTGTGTGGTCTCGTTCTTTCTTTGCATTCTTTTGTCGTTTATGGTGTTTTACCTGACCAATGCCTTGGTGGATGGCCGCCGGGCAACGGCCGAGAGCACCTATGACGGCACCCGGATCAACGGCGATTCCTTTGCGGCCACCTTTTCCCGCGCGGTCTATCAGAACAGTGAGTCGCTTTCTTTCATCCGCGAGAACGCCTACCGGATCTTCGGTATTGCGGAAAACGACAATGTCATGGCGGGAAAAGACGGCTTTTTGTTTGAGATCGAAGACAAAGAGAACGGTTACAATTACCTGAAGGATTATTTGGGAGAGACCCCTTTTACCGAAGAGGAAATGGCCGGAATTCTGAGCGAGCTTCGCGCCCGGCAGGCTTTTTACAAGAGCAAGGGCGCCACGCAGTACCTGCTGGTGATCCTGCCCAATACCCAAACGGTCTACAGCGAATGTCTCCCGGCGCATCTCCCGCGTGAAAGCGGGCGCACCAGGCGGCAGATGCTCACGGATTATCTGGACGAAAACGAATATCTCAATTACTATGACATGACCAATCTGCTGCTCAACCGGAAAGCGGACGGGGAACTGTGCAACAACACCGAAAACGCGCTGAATGTGAGAGGGCTTTATTACATTTATCAGTTGCTTTACGCCTGGATCTATGTGCCGGGGCTGAACCCGGAGCTTATCCGTCGGGAGAATCTCACTTTCTATCAGACCTATACCGAAGGACGCGATTTTGCGCGGGAGGCAGGGCTTTCCAAGGTGGCGCGCAACCGCACCGTGTCCCTTGCCAACGACGCGCTTCTTTCCTATCGGTTTCTTTACAACGCCGGCACTTCTGCCAAAACCGTGCGGCTACCCAGCAATTCCAGCGGCGTGGCCGCCAACTCGCCCGGGTTCCTTTTTCAGTTTACGAATGAAATGGACCGGTTGCAGATCGAACGCTTCATCTCCAACACCTATAACTTCGTCACTTATCAGAACGGTCTTGAATATGACAGCGCGGTTTATGAAAAAGCCAATCCCTGCATGGTGATTCAGTTTATCTATGAAAACGAACTTTCCATGCTTCTCCCGCAGACTCAGGGAGGCACCTGATGGACGCTTTCTTTGCTTTCCTGGACGAGCCGATTCTTCTTGCGCTCCACCGTCTCGCGCTCTCCTGCGGCGCTTTTTTCACCCCGTTTCTCCGCTTCGTCAGTCTGCTGGCCGAGCACGGCATCGGGCCGATCCTTCTCTCGCTTTGTCTTTGCTTTTTCAAAAAGACCCGCCGTGCGGGCGCGGGCGCGTTGCTTTCGCTCCTGCTTGGCGCCGTTTGTACCAATCTGATCCTGAAAAATCTGGTGGCCCGTCCGCGGCCTTTTGCCGACCCCACGGGGCTTTATTATGCTTTTTGGCAGTCGGCCGGCGCCGTGCAGGCGGGCGGATTTTCCTTTCCGTCCGGTCATGTCACCGCCACGGCGGCGGTCACGGTGGCGCTCTTCCTTTTTTCAAAAAGGAAAAAGATTTTCTGGCCGGTGCTTCTGGCGGTTCCGCTGATGGCGCTTTCCCGGTGCTATCTCATGGTCCACTATCCAAGCGATGTGCTTTTCGGCGCACTGTCCGGAACGCTGGCCGCTTTCCTCTCTTTTTTCCTTTTGCGCTTTTTGCAAGACAGATATCCGGCTTTTTGCCGTTTTCTCTCTCCCGCGGGCGGGAGAGAAGAACCCCCCAAACGCCCGTGAGTTCGTGAACTTCTGGAGGATTTACTGATGTTCGGTTTGTATGATCTTTTCTCCTTCGGCCTTTTGCAGGCTCTGCGCGACCGCTTTTCGCTGACCGTGGACGATACGGCCACCGCGGTGCTGTACGGTTGCGGGTTCCTTTTGGTCATGGTCGTTGCCTATCTGCTGGGCAGTTTCAACACGGCGCTCTTCATTTCGCGGGTGTTCTTCCATGATGATGTGCGGACCCACGGCAGCGGCAATGCCGGCACCACCAATGTGCTCCGAACCTATGGCAAAAAGGCAGCGGCCTTTACTTTCTTCGGGGACGGACTCAAGGGGATCGTGGCGATTCTGGTGGCCTGCCTTGTCTTCGGTGCCCGCCATGAGGAAGCCGGGTATTGGTACTTCTTCATGTTGGTGACGGCTTCTTATTTCGCCGCGCTGTTCTGCATTCTGGGGCACATTTTCCCCTGTTTCTCCCATTTCCGGGGCGGAAAGGGCTTTGCCACGGCTTTCTTCAGTATTCTGGCGCTCAATCCGCTCATTTTTCTCATCCTTTGTTTCATTTTCTTCCCGCTGGTGCTGACCACGCATTATGTATCGCTGGGGTCTATTGTCACCATGTGGATGTATTCGCTCATTACCAGCGCCTTTGACAGCGCTTTCGGCACACATTACGGCATCAATACCATTGTGGCCTTTCTCATTGCGGTGCTCGTCACCTGGACGCACCGCGCCAACATCCGAAGGATTATGAACCGCACCGAAAACAAGAGCTATTTCTTCCGCAAGAAAGAAAAAGCGCCCGCTCCGGAGGACAACAAGAAACATGATGCCCAATGACAGCGCCGGACAGGGCGCGTGCGCGGCGTTCTTTTCGCTCCTTTTTTCGGCCGCGCAAAACGGGACCCTCCTGAAACTGATCCTGACCGAACCCCGGGTTCCCGGTGAAAAAAAGGGAATCGGACGGCTTTGCCGGATGAAGGACGGGCTTTGTCTGCAGGTGGAGATCTTCCACGAGGACGGCAAGGCCACGCATGAAAATTTTCCCCTCTCCCATTCCTCCGTTTCTGAGGCGCAGACGGCATTTGCCGCCTGCTTTTCGCCGGTGCTTCCCGCGCGTTTTGCACGCGCGCACCTTCTGACCTCGGCAGGAGAAGCGGAATTGCGCCCCAACCGCCGGGGAGCCTATGTGCTTCTGGGCGGGGAAAAACTCTCCCGTGCACTGGGCGCGGCGGCCGCGCCGGCAGTCCCGCCGGTTCCCGTGCATGTGGCCGGGAACGACCGTGAAAAAAAGCATATCCTCACCGGCCGGGAGCCCTTTCTGGTCAGGCTGGGCGTTGCGGACGGGGAAGGGCACATTTTTGACAAAAAAGGGCCGAAATTCCGGCAGATCAACCGCTTTCTGGAACTGGTGCTACGCTCCCCTATCTGCCAAAGGGGAAGATCCGCATCTGCGATCTTTGCTGCGGAAAAAGCTATCTTTCCTTTGCCGTTTATCACTATTTTGCCGACATTCTCGGCTATGAAGTGGAAATGACCGGCGTGGATCTCAAGCGGGATGTCATTGACTATTGCGAGGAGACGGCCCGCGCCCTCGGCTTTACGGGGCTTCATTTCCTTTGCGGGAATATCGCGGCCTATGAAAGTCCGGAACCTCCCGCGCTGGTCGTGTCGCTTCACGCCTGCGATACCGCCACCGATCTGGTGCTGGACAAAGCCGTTTCCTGGGGCGCCCGGGTCATTCTTTCCACCCCCTGCTGCCATCACGAACTCAACCGGAATCTTTCCTGCCCGCCGCTTGCTTTTATTGCCGAACATTCCATGCTCCGGCAGAAATTCTGCGACGCGGCCACCGATGCACTGCGGCTTAAAAAACTGGAGGCCGCCGGTTACCGCGTGGCGGCGCTGGAGCTGATCGATCCGGACGATACGCCCAAAAACATCATGCTTCGCGCCATCCGCCGTCCGGATGCCGACGCCGATACTGAAAAAAAGCGGAAGGCCATGGAAGAATACCTTTGTGCCCGCCGCTTTCTCATGGGGGAGAAAACCTGATGGATACCCGCAGAATACTCAGTTATGTCCGCCGTGCCTGCGAGGATTACGGCATGATCCGCGCGGGCGACCGCGTGGCCGTGGGCGTGTCGGCCGGCAAGGATTCGCTTACACTGCTTTGCGCACTGGCCGAAATGAGGAAATTTTATCCTCATCCGTATGAAGTGGCCGCCCTTACGGTCAACATGGGTTTTCCCGGTATGGATTTTTCGCCGGTGGCCGAACTCTGCCGACAGTTGGAGGTGCCTTTCCATGTGGTGAAGACCGAGATCTCCACCGTGGTTTTTGACATCCGGAAAGAAAAAAATCCCTGTTCGCTGTGCGCCAAGCTCCGCCGCGGCGCGCTTCACGGCGCGGCCAAGGAAATGGGATACGGCACGGTGGCGCTGGGGCACCACTTCGACGATGTGGTGGATACCTTTATGCTCAACCTGTTTTACGAGGGACGCATCGGCTGCTTTCAGCCGGTGACCGAGCTTTCCCGCGTTGGGGTGCGGGTCATCCGCCCCATGTTGTATCTGCCCGAAAAAGAGATCCGTTATTTTGCCTCGCACGAAAAACTGCCGGTCATCAAATCGCCCTGTCCCGCCGACGGCAATACCAAACGCGCCGAGATGAAGAAGCTGCTCTCGGAGCTGGAGCGGGAAAACAAGGGGCTTCGCTACCGGATCTTCGGTGCAATCAAACGCAGCGGCATCGACGGATTCGGCGCGCTTTTTAAAAACGGCCGTCTGCCCGTGCTTCCCGACCCGCAAACGGAGCCGGAGCTGCCGAAAACACCCCCTGAACTTTCCGAAAAGAGGTGAAAAAATGACCGCATACGCCCGTTCCTATCTGGCGCATACCGGCGCCATCCTGTTCAATTTTTCCATGATCGGTTTTTTCCTGTCGCTCTCGGCTTTCTTCGGTGTCATCCTGGTGGTGCTCTTCACGGTGCTGTTGGTGATGCTTCTCATCGGGTCGCTGGGATTGGTATTGCTTTTGGTGCCGAACTATCTTGGCTATATCACCGGGAGCGGTGAGCTTCTTGAAAAATTCGCGCCGTTTTTCGCTTATACACCGCAGGTCGCGCTCGTCTCCCTCATTCTGGCGGCGGTGTCCGTTCCGCTCATGAGTTTTGACGCGCGGAACCCGAAAATCCTCTGGCGGCTCATTTGCGCTTCGTTCCTGATACTGGTGCTGGCCATTGCGCTTGGCGCGGGCATTTATACGGGGGTGCGCGGATGAAAGAATTGATTTTAAATATAAAAGGAATGCCGTTTTTTGCCCCCGCGCTGTTTGTCAATGGCAAGCGGGTGCGTGTGAAACGGCAAAAAGACGGCACGCGGCGTGCGGTCGTTTCGTGCGATACGGCATATGCCCAGGTGCGTTTTAAACGGTTTTTCGAGGTTGAAAGTCCCCTTTTTCCTCTTTTTTCGGTGTTGTTTTTCCTTTTGAGCGGATTGGGTATTTTTGATCTGCGCGCATCGCGCGATTGCCGGGATCTGGACCTTTCTTTCACCTTGCCGCTTTCGGGGCGGGACGAGCTTTTCCTTTCTTTTTTGCCGTTTACAGCTGATGCGCCGGCTGTGTTTGTCAATGGCGGCACGCCGGTTTGCTTTGCCGCCAACCGTTATCTTTTGAACGAGACGGTGCGCACGCGGTTAAAAAAAGAGAAGATTTTCCGGCATATTGCGCGGATTCTCGGTTTAGCGGCACTTGCGGCGTTTTTGATCTTCAGATTTCGCAAATAACAAGGAGGACATATGATCAAGTTCGGAACAGGCGGCTGGCGCGCCGTCATCGGGGATGATTTCATCCGCGAAAACATTGCAAAAGTGGCCGAGGGCGTGGCGCTTCTGGCCGAAAAAGAGGGCAAGACCGATAAGCCCGTGATGATCGGCTATGACCGGCGTTTTCTTTCGCCCGAGGCCGCCCGCTGGGTCGCGGAAGTGCTCTGCGCTCACGGCATGACGGTGCTTTTTCAGAATCGGTCGGTGCCCACACCGCTGGTGATGTTCACCGTGAAGGATAAAAAACTTCATTACGGGATCGAGGTCACGGCCAGCCACAACCCGCCCGCTTACAACGGCCTGAAGCTGATTGTAGAGGAAGGCAGAGACGCCGATGTGGCCTGCACCGAGCGGCTGGAAGCCCTCATTGACCGCGTGGACAAGCCGCGCCGGATGCCCTTTGAGGAGGCGCTGGCGGCCGGGCTGGTGGTCTATCAGCACGCGCCCTTCAACGATTTTCTCGATTCCATTCTTTCCCGCCTTGATGTTCCGGCCATCCGCGCCCGCAACCCCCGGATCCTTTTCGACCCCATGCACGGGTCGGGCACCTATCCGCTCATGACGGTGCTTTATACCGCCCGCTGTACCATCGATCTTATCAACGGCAACAAGGACGCCTATTTCGGCGGCGCCATGCCGGCCCCCGGCCGCGAACAGTTGAAGGAACTTTCCGACCGCGTGCGGAATGAAAAATATGACCTTGGTATCGCCGTGGACGGTGACGGCGACCGCGTGGGCATCATCGACAGCGACGGCACTTATATCGATGCCAACCGGATTCTGGTCATGCTTTATTACTACCTGCATGAATACCGCGGCTGGAAAGGCCCGGTGGTCCGGAACCTGGCCACCACGCATATGCTGGACAAGGTGGCCGGATCCTTTGGCGAGGCCTGCTATGAAGTGCCGGTCGGCTTCAAATACATTTCGGCCAAGCTGGATGAGACCGATGCCGTGCTGGGCGGTGAATCCTCCGGAGGGCTGACGGTGCGCGGGCACATTTTCGGCAAGGATTCCATTTATGCCTCCGCGCTTTTCGTGGAGATGATCTCGGCCATGGGCAAAACGCCGGGCGAGATTTACCGCGAGCTGACGGAAAGATTCGGCAATCATGAAATGGTAGAGGACAACCTCCGCTTCCGTCCGGAAGAAAAAGAGCGTATTCAACGCCTTCTAATGGTGGAAAAGAAAGTGCCGGACTTCGGCAAAAAACTGGATCATTGCGGCTATGCCGACGGGTTCAAGGCTTATTTTGCCGACGGTTCTTTCCTCATCTGCCGTTTTTCGGGGACCGAGCCGCTTTTGCGGATTTTTGCGGAGGACGAGAACGCGCCGGCCGCCGCACGGCTGATTGCCGTCATGAAAGACTTTTTGAAGCTGTAAAAGGAGGAGAGCCATGAACCCGAACGAAGCCGCAGGTGCATTTTCGTTTGCCTCTCCCGTCACGGCGATGAGCGAATGTGACCGCGGGCACATCAACCATACCTATTTTTTGGATTGCGCCGGCGGGGAGCGCTATGTGCTTCAGCATCTCAACCGCACGGTTTTCCCGGATCCAAAGGCCGTAATGGCCAATGTGGTGGGCGTGACGGCGCACATCCGGAGAAAACTGCTGGAAAAGGGAATCGATCCCACCGACCGTGTGCTCTCATTTGTCCCGGCAGGCGGAAAATACTATTTTGAGGACAGCTCCGGCGGATATTGGCGCGCCTACCGATTTGTATCGGGGGCGTGCCCGGAGCACTGCGCCTCTCCTGCGGAATTTGCCCGGGTCGGCCGTGCTTTCGGCGTGTTCCAGAATCAACTTTCGGACTATGACGCCGCCACGCTTTTTGAGGTGATCCCGGATTTTCACAATACGCCCCGTCGCTATGAAGCGCTTCTTGCGGCGGCAGAAAAGGATGAATTCGGCCGGGTGGCCGATTGCCGCGCGGAGATCGGATTTGCCCGCGAGCGCGCGGCGGATTACGGACTGATTACGGACGGCCTTAAGGAGGGGATTTTTCCCCTTCGCGTCACGCACAATGACACCAAGCTCAACAATATCATTTTGGACCCCGAAACCGGAGAGGGGCGGTGCGTCATTGATCTGGATACCGTCATGCCCGGCTCGCTTCTTTATGATTTCGGAGACGCCATCCGTTACGGCGCGGCCACGGCCGCCGAGGATGAAGAAGATCTTTCCCGCGTGTCGGTGGACGCGGATTATTTCGCGGCCTTTGCCGAGGGCTTTTCGGACGGCGTCGGTAAATCCATGACCCCGGCGGAGCGGCGGGCGCTGCCGGATGCTGCCAGACTGATGACGCTGGAGACCGGTATCCGGTTCCTTACGGATTATCTGTCGGGCGACACTTATTTCCGGATTCACCGCCCCGACCACAATCTGATCCGTGCCAGAAACCAGTTTGCCATGGCCGCCGGGATCGAGCGGAAATACGCGCGTCTGCAGGCGCTTTTGTAATGTTTTCCGGCGCTCCCGTCCGGAGCGCCGGAAAAATCATAAAAAGGGGTTTACAAAACGCTTTTTCGCGTGTATAATATAAATGAGAAAAGCCTTTGAACGGAAAAAGACCCGTCCCTGCCGGAAAGAGAGCGTTGCCATGGGCTGAGAGCAGCGCACGGTCAAACGGGGGATTGTGCATCCGGGAGGCGCGGTTTTGAGAGAAAACGCGGGGAAGAACGCGCCCGCGGGTTTTTAGAAGTCGCCGTTGCTCCGCGTTAAGGGGTCCCCGCGAAGGCGGGACAGAGCCGGAATTTTTCCGGGAAGCAGAGTGGAACCGCGGCCCGCGCCGCCTCTGCGCCGTCAGGCGCGGGGGCTTTTTTTGTCTGGAGGTGTTATCATGAGCAAAAACGATTGGTTGGAAACGGCGGCCGACCTTTCGCGCGTGGCGGGAAGAGCCGCGCGGAAGCTTTTCCTGGAGGCCGGCCGGCTCGGGGAAGAATTAAATTATGATGTGGCGGCTTTCCGCCAGCGCGACCCTGCCGCCAAGAGCAACGCGGAGATTGTGTTGCTTTATGCCGGATTTCACGCGCGGTTTTTTCACCGGCTGTCCCACGCCCTTTATAAAAAGGGACACTCTTTTGCCGCCCGCGCGGTCAGCCAGGGGGCGCGTATGCTCACGGGGATCGAGATTCATCCGGGCGCCGAAATCGGCCGCGGACTGGTTATCGACCACGGCGCGGGCGTAGTTATCGGCGAGACCGCCGAGATCGGGGATGACTGCACGCTTTATCAGGGTGTGACGCTGGGCGGCACCGGAAAGGATGTCGGCAAGCGCCATCCCACGCTTGAAAACGGCGTCATGGTCGGCGCGGGCGCAAAGGTGCTGGGGCCGCTCACCATCGGAGAGGGCGCCAAGATTGCCGCCGGCGCGGTGGTCCTTTCGGATATTCCGGCCGGCGCCACGGCTGTGGGCATTCCCGCTCATGTCGTGCGGGTGGACGGTCATCGCGTCAGCGACTCGCTGGATCAGATCCACATTCCCGACCCCATGGAGGACGAGGCCTGCGACCTGCGGCGGTGCGTCACGGAACTTTCCGCGCGGCTGGCCGCCCTGGAAGCCCAAAAAAAGACGGGAAAGGCCGCTCCCGGAACTGTCAGAAAAACGAAACCGAAAGAAAAAGAGGCATAAAAGATGTTACTTTATAATTCCGCCACTCATGAAAGAGAAGAATTCGTCCCGGTCGTGCCGGGCAAAGTCGGGATGTATACCTGCGGCCCCACGGTCTATCATTTTGCGCACATCGGAAACCTGCGCACCTACATTATGGAAGACATTCTCGACCGCTATCTCCGCTACCGGGGCTATGAAGTCCAACGCGTGATGAACATTACCGATGTCGGACATCTCACCAGCGATGGTGACTCTGGCGAGGATAAAATGCTCAAGGGCGCGCGGCGCGAACACAAGAGCGTCATGCAGATTGCCGCCTACTATACGGATTGCTTCTTCTCGGATTGCGAAAAGCTCAACATCCGCCGCCCGGATGTGGTGGAGCCCGCTACCCACTGCATTCCGGAGTTTATCCATATGATCGAGGTTCTGTTGGAAAAGGGATATGCCTACCGTGCGGGTGGCAATGTCTATTTTGACACTTCCAAACTGAAGAAATATTATATTTTCAACGACCACGACGCCGAGGATCTGGCCGAGGGTGTGCGCGAGGGCGTGGAGCGGGACGACAACAAGAAAAACAAAACCGACTTTGTGCTCTGGTTTACCAAGTCCAAATTCGAGGATCAGGAACTCAAGTGGGACAGCCCCTTTGGCGTGGGCTATCCCGGTTGGCACATCGAGTGCTCGGCCATTTCTCTCAAACATCTGGGCGAGCGGCTGGACCTCCATTGCGGCGGTATTGACAATGCGTTCCCGCACCACACCAACGAGATTGCGCAAAGCGAGGCCTATCTGGGGCACAAGTGGTGCAATTACTGGATGCATGTCATGCACCTCAACACCGAGGGCGGCAAAATGTCCAAATCCAAGGGCGAATTCCTCACGGTGTCGCTGTTGGAACAAAAGGGCTATCATCCGCTGGCCTACCGGCTTTTCTGCCTGCAGTCGCACTACCGCCGTTCTCAGCTTTTCAGTTTTGCCAATCTGGATAACGCTCAGCGCAGTTATGATAAATTGGTCGCCCGGGTGGCCGCGCTCTCGCCCGTTGCGGGTCAGTCGCCGGATGAAACGATGCTTGCCGCACTGCGCGCACGCTTTTGCGAAGCGCTGGACAACGATCTCAATACCGCGTTGGCCGTGACCGCACTTTATGATACGCTCAAGGCCGATGCCGACGATACCACCAAAGAGGCCGCCATCGCCGAGTTTGACACCGTGTTGGAACTGGGGCTCATAAAAGCCGCCCGGGCGCTCCGGGAGCGTGCGGCCGAAAAAGCCAAGGCCGCCGGAAATGCAGGAGAGCGCGTTTATTCGGAAGATCCCGAAATCCGGCGGATCGAGGAGGCCATTGATGCCCGCGCCGCCGCGAAAAAGGCCAAAAACTATGCCGAGGCCGACCGCATCCGCGCCGAGCTTTCAGCCATGGGCATTACGCTCACCGACACGAGTACCGGCACCACCTGGAGCCGCTGAGAAACGCATTTGGCGGTATACGGCGCGCCGTTTATGTACAGTTTCCGACCGGCTGTTCACAAAAACGGCAAATTTGAAGGAAAGACTTGCATTATAAAAAAAGTTATGGTATAATAACTCCAATCCAAAATCTTTAAAGGAGATTCTGTTATGAAAAAGTTTGTAAAGATTCTGTCTCTTTCGCTGGTTGCTGTGATGCTTCTGGCTATGCTGGCTTCCTGTGCGCCCGCTTCCGACCCCGATAAGGCGGATCAGGCGCTGGATGAAAAGGGTTATATCGTTGTGAAAGACACCAAAGTCATTCCCGCAATTTACAAGGCTCTCGGATATGACCTGGACGCTGTTGTGACTGGTGCCAAGACGGCCACCGACAAGGACAGCAACAAGACCATTGAGTACATCACAATCTATTACTTCGCTAACAAAGAAGATGCCGAAAAGGCCTATGAAAAGGTCAAGTCGGACGAAAAAGAAGATAAGAAGAAAAACCAGGAAAAGAACGCGGATGCCAAAGAGGCTTCCACCTGGGTCTCCGCGACCAAGTCCGGCAAGATGATCTACTTCGGCACGAAGCAGGGCGTAAAGGACGCCAGATAATCAGATAACGGCACAGGAGCCGGGGCAAAACGCCCCGGCTCTTGGTCTTTTTTGTCGGAAAGAGTCATTTTCGCTTCAAAACGGGTCAAAGAGCAGAAGCGCTTTTTTCTCTGCGGACAGGTATTTGCTATTTGTGTACGGTATTTTGTCAATTGTTCACAAAACAGAAAAAATTTCCGCAAAAGACTTGAAATCCGAAATAGGGTATGGTATAATAGCACTAATCCCAAAATCTTCAAAGGAGAATTATCATGAAAAAGTTTGTAAAAATTTTTGCACTGGCCCTGGTCGCCGTGATGCTCCTGGCCACGCTGGCTTCCTGTGCGCCGGCCTCCGATGCCGATAAGGCTGTTGAAGCGCTGAAGGCAGAGGGTTACACCACTTTCAGAGACAATACCGTTTTTCCGACCGCTTTCAAACTGGCTGGCTACAGCCTCAATGTGGTTGTGACCGGCACCAAGACCATCAAGGACAAGGACGGCAAGGATACCGTTGAGACCGTCACCATCTTCTACTTTGCCGATAAGGATAACGCCGAAAAGGCTTATGAAAAGGTCAAGGACGAAGAGAAGGACAGCAAGAAAGAGGCGGGAGAGTCCAACTGGGTCTCCGCGACCAAGTCCGGCAAGATGGTTTACTTCGGTACGAAGCAGGCTATCAAGGACGCCAGATAATTCAAACGGCAAAAAGCCGGGGCAAACGCCCCGGCTTTTCCTTTTTGGAAATTGTGTGAGTACTGCCGGCATTTTCTCGGGGGCATTTTTGATGTTTCCCCGGTTACGCGGGCCGTTTTTCAGAACAATCCGGTGATGCGGCCGTTTTCATCCACATCAATCCGTTCGGCGGCAGGGGACTTGGGCAGACCGGGCATGGTCATAATGTCCCCGGTCAGCACCACCACAAAACCGGCGCCGGCCGAGACCTTCACTTTCTTGACCGTCACGGTAAAGTCTTCCGGCGCCCCCGGTTTGGTCGGGTCGTCGCTGAAGCTGTACTGGGTCTTGGCAATGCACACCGGCAACCCGTCAAAGCCGAGTTCCACCAGCTTTGCCAGCTCTTTTTCGGCGGCCGGCAGGAAAGTAACGCCGCGCCCGCGGTACACTTTTTTCACCACCGCTTCAATCTTTTCCCGCAGAGGCAACCCGCTTTCATAAGAGAAACGGAAGTTGCCTTTTTCTTCTTCACAGAGCCGTACGACCTCGCGCGCCAGCGCTTCACCGCCGCGGCCGCCCTCTGCGTAGACGGTGGAGAGCACCGTGTTCACGCCGAGTTCGCGGCATTTTTCTACCACCAGTTCAATTTCCCGGTCGGTGTCGGTGGGGAAGCGGTTGACGGCCACCACGCAGGGAAGCCCATACACCTCTTTCATGTTGGAAACATGGCGCAGAAGGTTCGGGAGTCCGCGAAGCAGCGCGCCGGTGTCCTCCTTGGCCAGTTCGGTTTTGGGGAGGCCACCGTGCATCTTCAGTGCCCGCACAGTGGCCACCACCACCACGGCGCTGGGAACAAGTCCCGCCATGCGGCACTTGATATCCAGGAATTTTTCCGCGCCGAGATCCGCGCCGAAACCGGCCTCGGTCACGGTGTAATCTCCCATCTTGAGCGCCATGCGCGTGGCCATCACTGAGTTACAGCCGTGGGCAATGTTGGCGAAAGGTCCGCCGTGCACAAAGGCGGGCGTCCCCTCCAGCGTCTGCACCAGATTGGGCTTGAGCGCGTCTTTGAGGAGCGCTGTCATCGCGCCCGCGGCCTTGAGATCCCCGGCCGTTACCGGTGCGCCGGCATAGGTATAACCGACGATCACGCGGGAAAGCCGTGCTTTCAGGTCGGAAAGGGAGGTGGCAAGGCAAAGTACCGCCATGATCTCAGAGGCCACCGTGATGTCAAAGCCATCTTCACGCGGTGTGCCGTTGACCCGGCCGCCGAGACCGTCCACCACAAAGCGGAGCTGACGGTCGTTCATATCCACGCAGCGCCGCCAGGTGATCTGCCGGGGATCAATTCCCAGTGCATTTCCTTGCTGAATGTGATTGTCGATCATGGCGGCCAGCAGGTTGTTGGCCGCCCCGATGGCGTGAAAGTCGCCGGTAAAGTGCAGATTGATGTCCTCCATGGGCACCACCTGCGCATAGCCGCCTCCGGCCGCGCCGCCCTTGATGCCGAAAACCGGCCCCAGAGAAGGCTCCCGAAGAGCCACCGTCACATCTTTTCCGATGCGGGAAAGGCCGTCCGCCAGTCCGATGGTGGTGGTGGTCTTGCCCTCGCCGGCCGGAGTGGGGGTCATGGCCGTTACCAGTACCAGTTTTCCGTCCGGGCGTTTTGTGTCGGAAAGAAGAGAGAGGTCAATTTTAGCCTTATAACGGCCGTAGTGTTCAAGGTATTTTTCATCCACATGAGCGCGTGCTGCGATTTCCTCGATCGGCCGGAGCGTGGCGGCCTGGGCGATTTCAATATCTGTAAGCATTTTTTCCCTCCTTAGGATTTGAAATAATGAACCGCGGATTCGAACATCCGGATCTGATAGCAGCCCGGCACATTGCGGTAAAGTCCCGTGCCGACCCGTTCGCTGTGTCCCATTTTTCCGAAGACGCGGCCGTCCGGGGAAGTGATGCCCTCCACCGCACCTACCGAGTCGTTGGGATTAAAGTGAATATCGGTGCTGGCCTGCCCGGAAAGATCCACATACTGTGTGGCGATCTGCCCGTTTTCGGCCAGCACACGGAGCGTTTTTTCATCGCAAAGGAAGCGCCCCTCCCCGTGCGAGACCGGCACTTCGAAAATATCGCCTACCTCGGTAAAGGAAAGCCACGGAGATTTGTTGGAGGCAACGCGGGTGCGGACGATCCGCGACTGATGCCGCCCGATGGTGTTGTAGGTCAGGGTCGGCGCAAAAGCGTCGCCCTCGGTGATCCGGCCAAAGGGCACAAGTCCCAGTTTGATAAGAGCCTGGAATCCGTTACAGATGCCGCACATCAGTCCGCCGCGGTTGTCCAGCAGATCGGTCACACCGGCGCGGACGGCCCCGTTGCGGAAGAAGGCCGTGATGAATTTGCCGCTGCCGTCTGGCTCGTCGCCGCCCGAAAAACCGCCGGGAATAAAGACGGCCTGGGCATCCGAGAGACTCCGGGCAAAGTCCGAAACGCTCTTTTTGATGTCCTCGGGCGTGCGGTTGCGGATCACGAAGATCTCTGCCTCGCCGCCCGCGTCGCAAACGGCCTTTGCGCTGTCAAATTCACAGTTTGTGCCGGGGAAGACCGGAATGAGGAATTTCGGCCGCGCGGTTTTCACGGCCGGTGCGGCTTTTTTCACCCCGTTTGCGGGGTGATCGGCTTTCTGATAGGAGAAATTCTCAACCGGTGCGCCCTTGTTTTCACGGTTACAACTGTATACGCTCTCCAGTTTTCCCTCATAGACCGAGAGCAGCCGGGAGAGCGTCACGGCCTCGCCGCCGCGCCGGAGTTCGGGGGCGGCCGTGGTGTGACCGATGACCGGAAGCCCCGTGGCTTCATCGGCCATTTCAAGCAGGAAAGAACCATACCGGCAATCAAAAATTTCACTGCCGGTCAGCGTTTCCTCAAAAGTAAAGCCCACGCCGTTTCCGAAAGCCATTTTCATCACGGCTTCGCAAACGCCGCCCATGCCGGGCGTATAGGCGGCAAGGACGCGCCCCGCGCGGCAAAGCGCCGTCACCTGCCCGAAAAGGGCCAGGAGCGACCCGGCCACCGGCAGACCGTCCGCGCCGATATCGGGCGAAAGACAGACCACCGGATGCCCGGCGCCTTTGAATTCGGGGCTGATGACCTCGCCGGCCTTGCCGGTCGTCACGGCAAAGGAGACCAGCGTGGGCGGTACATCCAGGCGTTCAAAGCTGCCGCTCATCGAGTCCTTGCCGCCGATTGCGCCCACGCCCAGTTCGCACTGCGCCCGGAACGCGCCCAACAGCGCGGCCAACGGCAGTCCCCAGCGGTTTTCGTCCTGTCCGGGCCGCGGGAAATACTCCTGAAAACTGAGATAAACATCCGAGAAATCCGCGCCGGTGGCGATCAGCTTGGAAACCGATTCCACCACCGCGAGATAGGCGCCGTGATAGGGGCTTTTTTCGGAAATAAAGGGATTATAACCAAACGCCATAAAGGAGCAGTCGTCGGTGTGGCCGTCCGCCACCGGGAGCTTCTGCACCATGGCCTGAATGGGGGTCAACTGATTTTTCCCGCCGAAGGGCATCAGCACCGTGCCCGCGCCGATGGTCGAGTCAAAACGCTCGGAAAGCCCGCGCTTGGAGCAGGTATTGAGATCGCCTGCCACGCGGAAAAGTCCATCGGTAAAGGAGGCGTCGGCCGGAGCAACCGGCCGCGCGGATTTTACCACATGGGCCGCCGTTGCCTTGGGCGCGCCGTTGGAGGAGAGAAATTCCCGGCTGACATTCACCACCGTCTGCCCGCGGAAAGTCATCACCAGCCGCGCTTCTTTTGTGACGGTGGCCACCTTTGTGGCCGAAAGATTTTCGGCGGCGGCAAGGGCAAGAAACGCCTCGGTATCTTCGGGCGCGACCACCACCGCCATGCGTTCCTGGCTCTCGCTGATGGCCAGTTCCGTGCCTTCCAGTCCTTCGTATTTACGCAGGAAGATATATCTCGCAGCATCCAGCTGTTCGATGTAGTCCTCAATTCCTTCCGGTAAGAGCTTCACGATCTTGCCCTCAGCGTAGCTGATTCCATTTGTACCAGTGTAAGCCACAGAGGTGCTTTCCTTGATGGCTGCCAGGCTTCCGGTGAGTATACCTGCAAAATTGATGTCCTGCTCACGTCCGTCCATGCGGATGTATCTGATCCACTGGGACACAACCCCCACATGACGCCCCTTCACGCTTTTTGCATCCGGAGCGATTGCTTCGGCGTAGGCAGCTGCGTTCTCCGCTTCAGAAGGTCCTCTCTGCTCACAGATAAAAAAGATCGGTTTGCCCGCCTGTGTCTCCATTGCAGCTCCAAGGCTTTCCAGGGATCCCCACAGTGCCGCGGTACTGGTGCCTACCAC
>CAJJIY010000025.1 GCA_905187695.1 uncultured Eubacteriales bacterium
GATTCGCATCCAGCTGGTAGATATAATTTTCTTTTATATCAATGTTTTGTTCCATTTTCATCTCACGCTTCAACCGTTTTGGTTCGCTGATACCCCCGGACACAGACTATAAGAAACATTCTTTCTCGTCCCACTCGCCGTAATCTTTCCGTCCTCCATCATTTTTTGCAGAATTCTGCGTGTGGTGGAGGTGGAAACGCCGAGTGCTTTCTCAATTTCCGTGCGGGGATGTGGCGTATGATCGGCGAGGACGGAGAGGACGACCTGTTCCCGTTCGGTGAAAACAGGCGGCTCTTTGACTATATTTGTAGTCGTTTTCAAAGATATGCTCTGATTCGGCAAGACAAATTTGAATGCCCCGGAAGTTACGGTCACCTCCGGTTTTCTCGGAGAATTCTGATAGGAGGACATGATCTTGTTCATGCCGGTTCCGTACGCCTCAATGAGCCCCATGCGATAGAAAATGTCGGCAAGTTTTTTGTTACGGCAATAGGAAATACCAAGCATCATATCGTCATAGGAAATGCCCCCGGCAAGACCGCCGATGGAAATCAGTTCAATACGGTCCGAATACACGCTGAGAAGCGTACTTGCCGAAACGGCATAGTCCCGGTGAACAATGGCGTTGAGGAGTGCCTCGCGGATGGCGGTGTCGGGATAATCCTTGTGGTCAATGCGCTGTAACCCCTCAAAGGTCGCCGCATTCCGGTTGCGCATATCAAGGTAGGCATACGCATCCTCCAACTGCTTTAAGAGCGAACCGGTGAACTCCCGACGGTCCTGGAAGTTGTCCTGATTGACGCCGGCAAAGGTGGCAGCTTTGATGATATGCGGGCACTGATCCGAAAGGAGCAAGGCAAGGTTGGAATACAGCCCGTCGCGGTCGATAAGCCCCAGCGTTTTCATCTGCGTTTCGCCGAGGGAGAGATTCCGCTTGGCAAACTCCGCCGTCACCTTTTCAAAAGTCAATTCCTGTTCCAGCGAACGCATATCCTCGTAATTATCGCCATCGGTTTCCTTGATCATCTGGCGGATAGCAGTATCGGATGCGGGGACAGAGGAAGTCTCCTGGCGGACAAATACACCTTCCGGACGAAGCCCTTTGGCGGCAAGGTAATACGGGCGATGTGCCCCGCATTGCACCTGCACGGCAACAATGCTTTTCCCCTCATCCGCAGGCAACGCCCCGATGTGCATAAACACCGTGACATCGGGCTTTATGGCGTCTCTTGCCGCATTCATCACCTGTTGCATCACGGCATCGGCATTTTCCACGCCGCAAACACTTCCGTTATCTTCTACGCCGATATAAATCGTGCCTCCGCGCGTGTTGGCAAAGGCGATAATCTCTTTCTTGATGTCCTCTACATAGACGGACTTCAGTTCCACCGTCTCACTTTCGGCAAACAGCATAGCAACCTCCGAGCAAAAAGTCTTTCTTTTCCGTGCATAGTATACCACATTTTGTTCACCGCGTCAAGCCAAATGAACAAATTAGTGAATAATAAATTGAACAAATTCTTGCTGCCGGGGTATGGGGATGCCCCATCGGCGAATTATGGGGACATTTGCCGCTGCAAGCGTTTTGCTTTGGACTATCACAATTCCCGCTTGGACTCCATTCTTCCGTTATGCACAACATCTTGAAAATGCGGATGAGATTTTCTCTATTGTTATTAAACTCGCTCCCTTCTATATTGCGTATACGGGGTGTGCCATTATCGATAGTATCTTCATCGGCTTGGGCAAAACGGGCTGCAACGCCGTCAATTCTCTGATCATCAATCTTGGCTATTATGGTATTTTCTATGTTCTGTACCGTACAAACGCCATCACATTTGACATGAACAAGATCATTTTGATGTTCGGCTTCGGCATGGTCGTACATTATGCAATCTCTCTCATACAAGAGAGGTTCGTTTTCGGAAAAAGAATACCGCAAATCTCCGTTGACGAATCCTAACAACCCAAAGGCTTCGTGAAAAATCCGAAGCCTTTCTTTTACAATTCTGTTCTCGTTTGCTTTTTTCCGCGGAGCGTAAATTTGTCCTGCTATGTATTTTTGAAAATGCGACTGTGACGGGCGTTTCTTGCATTTTTAGCAATGAACCCGGCTTGTTCAGATATCTTTCCTTGACACAAAATCATGCCCCCAAAAAGCTAAACGCTTTTGGGGGCATGTTTTATATGATAGCTCCAGTTTAAATTTAAAATTCCAAGGCAAGGAATTTGCAAACGGCCGCATAGACGCGGACGGCCGAGGAAAGCGACAGCGTTTCGGCCGGCGTATGCAGGTCACAGACATCCGGGCCGGCGGAAAGCGCCACCAGTCCCGGCAATCGCTCGGAGATAAGACCGCATTCCAAGCCCGCATGAATAACGGTGGGGGCGGTCTCCCGGCCGGTTGCTTCATGATACGCCCGGCAATAGGCTCTGATCATCGGGCTGTCCGCCGAACTGACCCATCCTGGATAGGCCGCGTAGTGCCGGTTTTGAGCGCCGATCCGGTCGGCCAGTGCGTCCAGTTCTGTCTTGGAATCTTCCAGTTCGGCAGGAAGTTCCGAACGGGAAGAAAAGCCGAAATTCACCTCGTTTGCCTCGGTGCGGACCCGCGCCAGATTGCGGGAAGTCCGCGGCAAGCGCGGCGGCTCTGTGCGGTAGGCAAATACGCCGTTTCGGACGGAAAGAACCGAAAGGACTTTTTCGGTATCGGCGGCCGTGAAATGGGCACTCACCGGCACTTTTTGGACCGACAGCGTAAAACCGCTGTCCTCTTTTGTGAGTTTTTCACGCACTTCGTTTTCAAAAATCCGCGCCACCGTCCGCACAGTTTCCTCCTCTTCGGAAAGAATCGCGGCCTTGCACTCACGCGGAATGGCATTGTCTTTGTCTCCGCCGGTCAGATAAGCGAGCGTAAACGCGGTTTTTTCGCCGATTTCACGCAGGAGTTTTCCCATAAGGGAAAGCGCATTCTGCCGCCCTTTGTCAATATCCTCGCCCGAATGGCCGCCGGCAAGTCCGTCAATCGTGAGAAGCAACGCCTCTTCCCTGCAGGATTGAGGCATATACGGCAAAGAAAGATCGGAGCGCACACCGCCGCAACAACCGATGATCACGGCGTTTTCTTCCGAAGAATCGAGATTGAGCATTCGCCGGGCGGCAATTTGACTGTAATCAAAAGCCAATGCACCATCCATGCCGACCTCTTCGCCGGCCGTAAAGAGGCACTCCAGCGGGGGGTGCGATAATTCAGAGTCGGCAAGTACAGAAAGGATCATGGCAACGCCGATGCCGTCATCCGCGCCTAGCGTCGTACCGTCGGCAAACAGACGGTCATCCTCCCGTTTCAGCACAATCCCTTCTTTTTTGAAATCATGCGAAACGCCCACCTTTTTCTCCGCCACCATGTCGGTATGGCACTGCAAAAGAAGCGGAGCTTCATCTTCCCGGCCTTTGCTGCCCGGTTTTTTGATAAAAACATTGCGCGCTTCGTCCCGCACGGCAAAAAGGCCCTTTTGGGCGGCGAATTCAAGCAGGAAGCTTACCATGCCTTCCTCGTTGCCCGAAGCGCGTGGAATGGCCGAAATTTTAGTGAAATAATGAAATACCGGATGGCTTTCATACCCATTCCAAATCTGATTCATTTTTATACCTCTTCCTTTCCCGAAGCAATAAAACCGCCAAAGGACTCTTCCCCGGCGGTTTTATGATTTTCCGATGCGTTCCAATGCCAACGCCGCGCCTTCCGCCACCGCGCTTTGCGCATTGGCGGCGATCCGGGTGCGGAGTCCCATGACATCTGCCAAAAACTGATCCATCCCCATGAGCACAGCGCCGCCGGTCAGAACCACGCCGCCGCGGGCAATATCGGCCCGCATATCATCGCCGGTCTGTTCCACCACCGAAACCACAGCGTCCAGAATGGTTGTGAGCGGTTCCCGGAGGGCCCCCAGCATTTCCCTGGAGGAAAGCGTGACGATACGCGGTTCTTTTGTGGTGAGATCGCGTCCTTTGACATCCAGCTTTTTTTCTTCTATGTTGCCCGAAATCGCCCCGATGCGAATCTTGATCTGTTCGGCCGTGCGTTTGCCGACATAAAGCCGGTGTTTTTCGCGCATATAACGGACAATGGCGGAATTAAACTGATCTCCGCCGGTATTGACCGAAACATGCGTCACCATATCGCCGATGAAGATCATGGCGGCTTCGGTGCGGGAAGCGCCGATATGAACCAACATCTGACCCACGGGAGAAGAAAAATCCAACCCGACCCCCAATGCGGCGCAAAGCGGTGCCTCCAGAAGATGTACACGGGCAGCTCCCGCCGCCAGCACAGCATCTTCTACAGCGTTGGTTTGCGCTTCCGTGAGATCACAGGGAATGGAGACCATGACAACCGGACGCAAAAGTGTGCGCCCCAGCGCTTTTTTAAAGAAAAAACGCAGAATGGAAGCAAGAATATCCGCGCATTTCACCACCGGATCCCACAGCGGCCAGCAAAGCCGATAATGGTCGGGAGCTTCCTCCACGGTTTTCATGGCATCGTTTCCCGCGGCAATCGTTTCGCCGCTGTCCACATCCACTGCGCCCACTGTCGGCTCGTAAAGCAAAATACCGTCTTCCACCGTGCAGATGGTCGTCTGCGTTGTTCCGATGTCAAGACCGACTCCTTTGCGGATCATATTCTCCCTCCCTTCTCGGTCCAAAATACCATTGAATTTGCAAGATAGATTTATTATACTACATTCCGGCAAAAAATGCAATCCCCTGACCGGATTTTCTACAATCCCTGCAAAAATGTTTTCTTTGGGTCCGCCTTGGGCGGAACGACCGCCACGCAAACGCCGACCACTTCAGCGGCACCGGCGTGAAGAAGCGTCCGCGCGGCTTCCGCCATGCTGGCTCCTGTGGTCACCAGATCATCCAAAAGCAGGATCCGTGCGCCACAGACTTCTCCGCAGACCCGGAATACACCCCGTACATTCCGCCGTCTTTGCATGCGGTTCAGTTTTTTCTGCTGACCCGTTTCTTTTGCCCGGACAAGAAAAGAACGACAGGTCAGATTCAGCCGTTTGCCAAGCAGAGCGGAAAGCTCCGCAGTCTGATCGAACCCGTAAAGACAACGGTTTTCCCGGGAACGCGGCAGATAAGTCAGAACAAAAGGCGGGACATCCGGATTTTTAATTTTATCCTCCGCAAGGAACTGCTCTATTACAGGAGACAGCTCCGTTGAAAGACAGGTAAAAACCCGGTCAAGGCGGTGTTCTTTGGCCCGAAGCAGAATCCGTCGCAGAGCCGGCGCTTCATCCGGGCTGTAAAAAGCGAGTTTAAGGAGTCCCGCTGCGCCGGCTTTTTCCATGAGCCCCGGCTGACAGCGACAATTCCGCAGTTCCAATCTGCAAACCGGGCAAAAAGCCACCTGCTCACGGGAAAGCGCCTGCCGACATCCGGGACAAAGCACCGGCGCCGGGCATCCGGGTGTAAAAGGAAGGCGTTTCCCGCAGGAAACACAGCACGGCGGAAAAAGCAGTGAGCGGAGAAACCCGAGAACATCCTTTCTCCTCACGCCTCTTCCTCCTTCAGAGCAAGCCGCGCCGCAAGACCGGTGTACCTAAGTGACTGCCGGTTGTTTTTCACCATGGTCTCGATCACATCCGCCCGGCCGACCAAAATCACCATGCGTTGAGCGCGCGTGACGGCCGTATAAAAAAGATTCCGGGTAAGCAACATCGGCGCGGCGCTCCCCAATGCCATGATGACCACCGGATATTCGCTTCCCTGGCTTTTATGAACCGTTACGGCATAGGCCTGATCCAGTTCCTCGCTCTCGGTAAAATCATAAACCGCGTGCCGGTCGTCAAAAGCCACCGAAATGGCATGATCGGCCGGACTGATCTCTTCGATTACGCCGATATCTCCGTTGAAAACACCGCAACCCTTCTCTTCTCCGCGTTCCCATGAAAGATCGTAATTATTGCGGATCTGCATCACACGGTCGCCTTCCCGCAGGACGCGGTCGCGGAATTTATGTTCCCGCTTTCGCGAAGCGGGGGGATTCAGGACCGATTGCAGCACGCGGTTGAGATTTTCGCTGCCGGCTTCGCCCCGGCGGGTCGGCGACACCACCTGAATACCGCCCACTACCGAAGGGCCGTAAGCGCGGGGCAACCGCGTCCGGCACAGTTCGGCCACGGTATCGGCAATTTCCCGGTCGCTCTGACGCGGTAAAAAGAAGAAATCGCCATCGGTACACCGGAGTTCCGGCATTTCACCGCGGTTGATTGCATGGGCATTGGTCACGATCAGACTGTTTTCGGCCTGGCGGAAAATCTGAGTGAGCCGGATAGTGGCAAAACGCCCGCAGGCAATGATATCATGGAGCACATTCCCCGGGCCGACCGAGGGCAACTGATCGGAATCGCCGATAAGGATCAGGCGTGCGCCCGGTTTGATGGCGCGCAAAAGTGCCGCTGTCAGCGGCAAATCCAGCATAGAGCTTTCATCCACAATAACAACATCTTCTTCAAGACGGTTTTTCTCGTTCCGGAGGAATTCGCTTTTTTTGCCCTCTCCATAGCTCATTTCCAACAGCCGATGTACCGTTCCGGCTTCGTCCGAAGTGGCCTCGGACAGCCGCTTGGCCGCCCGGCCGGTCGGCGCGCAAAGCGCCACGCGCAGATCCATACTCTTGAAAATATGCAAAAGTGCCCGCACCACTGTGGTTTTGCCGGTACCCGGGCCGCCGGTCAGCACGGCCACGCCGTTTTCCAGCGAAGCGGCAATCGCCTCGCGCTGAAGTTGTGCATATGTCATTTCACTGCGGCGTTCTTCGCGTTCGATGAAAAGTGCCGCGTCACGGCTATCGATCCGGATACATTCCCGGTTGAGTTTTACAAGAGACTCACAGACCGTGCGCTCGCACTCATAATAATAGCGGTCATAATAGTAATTTTCGCTGCCCTTTTCCCGCGTGATACGAACCCGCCTGATTTTGCGTGTTTTCATCAGTTCGTCAACTGCCGGCAAAACCGCATTTTCATTCACGCCAAGCAATTCGGCCGAAGCCTTTACAAGCATAGGACCCGGCAGGCAGGTATGCCCGTTCTGGTTGGCGTTATAGGACAGAATGTGGAGAATACCGCTTTCAATCCGCTTGGGATCGTCCGCCTGGATGCCCAGTTTTGCTCCCATGGCATCCGCCTTTTCAAAACCGATACCCTCGATTTCCTCACAGAGCGCATAGGGATTGGCTTTGGCTTTTTCAACCGCGCCCGTGCCCCACGCATGGTAGATCCGCACTGTGAGCGCGGCACCGAAATAATCTCTGAAAAAAAGCATGGCATTGCGCACGCCGGCCTGCTTTTTGAATTCCTGTGAGATTTCCCCGGCGGCTTTGGCACTGATTCCCGGAATCTGCGTCAGCCACGCGGCATGGTTTTCAATGACATCAAAAGTCTCCGTGCCGAAAAGCTCCACGATCTTTTGCGCTTTTTTGGGACCGATCCCCCGGATAGTCCGGGAAGAAAGATATTTAAGGATTGCAGCGGAGTCGGAAGGCAGATTTTTTTCGTATTGTTCCACCCGGAACTGTCGCCCGTATTTGGGGTTGTGAATCCACTTTCCGTATACCGTCAGTTCGTCCCCTGTGTTCACACAGGGGAGCGTACCGAGAATGGTAACAAGTTCATTGCTGTCGGTACCGAAATCAAGAATCGCATAACCGTTTTCTTCATTGGCATAAATGACGCCTTCCACCGTTCCGGTGAGCTTTTCCAGCCCGTCTTCCCGGCTTTTTGTGTTTTCCATGCGATCCCCCTTTCGTTATTCTTCTCTCCGGAGCAAAATGACTCCTGCCGACACCGCGGCCGAGAGCATTTCCGGATCCTCGCAAAATGTTCGGTCAAGGAGCAGATAGATCTCTCCGCAACCGTATACCCGGCGATACTCCGAAGCCGCATATAATATCCATTCAAATTCTTCCCTTTCCCGGACGCGGAAAAGCAGATCCGGCCGCGGCAATGTGCGCAGGAACAGCATTTTCAAAAGCGCATAACCGCCGAAAACCGCGAAAAAGGAAAAAACGACATTCACTATGATCCAGAGCATGAAACCACCCCACGGGCAGTTTATGCACCAAAACTCTTTCCCGTCTCAGAGTAATTCTTTCCGGAGAATCGGCGCAAGGTCCAGTGCCTCCCACGGAAGGTCAAGATCCTCCCGACCCATATGACCGTATGCGGCCACCTGCGCGTAAATCGGACGGCGCAGATTGAATCGCCGGATGATCGCGGCCGGGCGAAGGTCAAAATGAGCAAGAAAAGCCGCTTCAATGGCCGATTCCGGCACACGCCCCGTGCCGAAAGTATCCACCATCACCGAAACCGGGCGCGCCACGCCGATGGCATAGGCCACCTGCACCTCGCACCGGTCGGCAAGACCGGCGGCCACCACATTCTTGGCCAGATACCGGGCGGCGTAACTGGCGGAACGGTCCACCTTGGTCGGATCTTTTCCCGAAAAAGCGCCGCCGCCATGACGGGCATAACCGCCGTAGGTATCCACAATGATCTTGCGACCGGTCAGACCGGTATCGCCCGCAGGACCGCCCACTACAAAACGGCCGGTCGGATTGACATAAATTTTGGTATGCTTGTCCATCAGTTCCGCCGGAATGGTCGGTTCGATCACTTCTTTGATCATATCCGCACGGATCTGCGAAAGCTCAACCGTGGGAGCGTGTTGCGTGGAAATAACCACCGTGTCTACACGCGCCGGAACACCGTTTTGATATTCCACCGTCACCTGTGTTTTTCCGTCCGGGCGCAGATAATCTAGAAGTCCTTCCTTGCGGACGGCCGTAAGGCGCAACACCAGCTTGTGCGAAAGCGAAATCGGCAGGGGCATCAGTTCCTTGGTTTCGTTGCAGGCATAGCCAAACATCAGTCCCTGGTCACCGGCACCAGTGTCAAGGTCATCGGTCATTTCCCCTTCCTTGGACTCCAAGGACTTGTCCACACCCAACGCAATATCCGGAGACTGCTCGTGAATAGAGCTGATTACGGCGCAACTGTCGCAGTCAAAACCGTATTTGGCACGGTCATAGCCGATCTCACGCACCGTTTCACGCACGATCGTTTGAATGTCCACATAGGCATTTGTGGTGATCTCTCCCATTACGCAAACAAGGCCGGTGGTGCAGAAAGTTTCGCAGGCTACCCGCGCCATCGGATCTTTGGCAAGAATGGCATCAAGAATCGAATCCGAAATCTTATCGCAGATTTTATCCGGATGGCCCTCGGTTACGGATTCGGATGTGAACAGCATTTTTTTGTCTTCCATAAATTCCTCCATAAAAAAATCCCCTCGCGGCGAGGGGACGACAGACCGTGTAATCATCTCCCAGGATTTAGCACCTTGCCGCGGCAGGTTGCTGTAGGTTCAACGGGCACAGTCCCTCGCCTACTCTTGATGATGTTTGAGATTATTATATCATATTTCATAGCACATTGCAAGAGGGTTTTCGGATAATTCACAGAATTGAAAAGAGATCGCCGCGGCGATCTCTTTTTCGGGTTATTGAAAAATTCTGAATGCGGCCACTACGCCGTAAGAGGCCAGCGTCATCACGGCACCGGCAATCAATACGCCGATAAAAGCCGAGAGAAGCGCGTGACGGAATTTCATGCCGATAGTAGCCGCCACCAGCGAGCCCGTCCATGCGCCGGTCATCGGAAGCGGAATTGCTACAAACAACGCAACGCCCCAAAAGGAATATTTTTCGATTTTTTCCCGGTTTTTTTCGGCCTTTCGGGTCAGCCAATCCCCTATTTTAGCAAAGAAACGAATGCGTGACTTCTGCATCCATTCAATGATTTTCCGGATAAAAAGCAGAATTAACGGAACCGGGATCATATTTCCCAGCACCGAAAGCAGGTAATTCTGCCACCAGGGCAACTCCAAAAATGCGCCGAGCGGAATGGAACCGCGCAATTCGATAATCGGGAGCATCGCGCAAAAAAGAACCCCCCAGTGCGCCCCTAGCGTTTCAACAAAAAATGTTTTGATGGCTTCGATCATATATTTTCCTCCGCGACCGCAGAAGACAGGTCAACTCCTGCCGTGTATCAGCGGCGAAATGCGTTTGTATACAAGAAAAGTAAGCAAAGTATCCAGCATTCCCTTCAAAAAAGTAAACGGCACATTGAAAACAAGCAAACACCAGAAAAGCCCGTTTACGGAAGGAAAAATGGCCTGATACATTCCGATAATGGCGTCAATCGGCAAAAAATTTGCGTAAATCGGATAGGTCACAAAATAATTGAGCGGCAGGCTGAGAAGCGCCATGAAAAGCGAGCCGCACAGTGAAGAAAGAAAAGCCGCCCGGCGATTGTGCCGGAACCGATAAACGATGCCGGCCGGCAGGACAAAGGCCACGCCCAAAAGAAAATTGGACAGTTCCCCAACGCCGCCCGTCGCGGAAAGAGGGAGATGAATGAGATTTTTAACGAGACATACCGATACGCCGGAAATCGGTCCCATGGAAAAGGCGGCAATCAACGCCGGAAATTCCGAAAAATCCAGTTTGATAAAATTCGGCATAAACGGCACGCTGAATTCCAGCAACATGAGTACGGTAGCGAAAGCCGAAAGAATGGCCGTTACAGTCAGATAACGAATGCGAAAATGATTATTTTGGTTGATCATAAAAGAACCTCCGAAAAATTCGGAGAAAAAGAAAACCCGCGACCGGGAAACGGTCTGCGGGGCAATGCGGGCATAATACGCCCGTCTTTTCCTTTTCTCATCCGGACTTTACCGTCGGTCAGAGAGTTGCACTCTGTCGGCGCCTTTCGGCGTTCGCGGACTGTTACGGAGCACCGTAATTCACCGCCGGTATGGAATTTCACCAATCCCCAAAGAAAATATGAAAGCGGATGGCCTGACCGTAACATCCGAGGGGCAAAGCCCCTCGGATGAAACAGATTCAGCTCTGTAATCAGGCAAGAATCTTGGAAACGACGCCGGAACCAACGGTTCTGCCACCCTCACGGATAGCGAAACGCAGACCCTCTTCGCAAGCGATGGGGGTGATGAGTTCGACGGTCATATCCACATTATCACCGGGACGGCACATTTCAACGCCTTCAGGCAGAGAAATGGTACCGGTCACATCGGTGGTACGGAAGTAGAACTGCGGACGGTAGCCGGCAAAGAAGGGCTTGGAACGGCCGCCTTCCTTTTCGGTCAGCACATACACATGGCCGACAAACTTGGTGTGAGGATGGACGGAACCAACCTTGCACAGCACCTGGCCACGCTCGATCTCGTCCTTGGCAATACCACGGAGCAGAGCGCCGATGTTGTCGCCGGCCTCAGCCTGAGGAAGCAGTTTGTGGAACATTTCCACACCAGTCACGGTGGTCTGTTTTCTCTCGGTGGTCAGACCGATGATCTCAACCACATCGCCAACCTTCACAGTGCCGCGCTCCACACGACCGGTAGCCACAGTGCCACGGCCGGAGATCGAGAACACATCCTCGACAGGCATCAGGAAAGGCAGGTTAGACTGACGCTCAGGGGTGGGAATGTAGGAGTCAACAGCGTCCATCAGCTCATGAATGCACTTGTACTCAGGAGCGTTCGGATCGGTGCTGGTGGACTCCAGAGCCTCGCGGGCAGAGCCACGGATGATCGGCACATCGTCGCCGGGGAAATCGTAGGAAGAAAGAAGATCACGGATCTCCATTTCAACCAGATCAAGCAGTTCGGGGTCGTCCACCAGGTCGGTCTTGTTCATGAAGACAACGATGGCAGGCACGCCCACCTGACGGGCAAGCAGCACATGCTCGCGGGTCTGCTGAAGAGGACCATCGGTAGCGGCAACCACAAGGATAGCGCCGTCCATCTGAGCAGCACCGGTGATCATGTTCTTCACATAGTCAGCGTGGCCGGGGCAGTCCACGTGCGCGTAGTGACGGTTGGCAGTTTCGTACTCAACATGACGGGTGTTGATTGTGATACCTCTTGCCTTCTCTTCGGGAGCGTTGTCGATCTGGTCATAAGCCAGGAACTCGATCTTGCCGTTGCTGAGAGACAGCACTTTGGTAATGGCCGCGGTCAGAGTGGTCTTACCGTGGTCAACATGACCGATGGTACCAATGTTAACATGGGGTTTCGTTCTTTCGAATGTTTCCTTTCCCATTTTGAGAATCCTCCATAAAAAATATTTTTTAGTTTAAATAAATCAGTTGCCCTTGTTGCGCTTGGTGACGATTTCTTCCTGAATGGACTTCGGCACCTCGGCAAAGTGGCTGGGCTCCATCGCGTAAACGCCACGGCCCTGCGTCTTGGAGCGCAAATCGGTTGCGTAACCGAACATATTGGCCAACGGCACGAATGCATGAATCTCGGTGGCACCGTTGCCGGGTTCCATCGACTGAATCTGTCCGCGACGGCTGTTGAAGTCGCCGATGACATCGCCCAGATAATCGTCCGGAACAGTGGTCGTCACTTTCATGATCGGCTCGGTCAGAACCGGATCCGCTTTCCGCATAGCTTCCTTCACCGCCATGGAACCGGCAATCTTGAAGGCCATTTCGGAAGAGTCCACTTCGTGATAAGAACCGTCATAAAGGGTGACCTTGATATCCACCACATTGTAACCGGCCAGCACACCGCTCTGCAGAGCGCCCTGCACACCGGCATCCACCGCGGGAATGAATTCCTTCGGGATGGAACCGCCGGTCACGGCATTGATAAATTCGTAACCCTTGCCAGGCTCGTTGGGCTCGACAATCATCTTGACATGACCGTACTGACCCGAACCGCCGCTCTGACGCTTGTACTTGGTCTCCTGATCCACTTTCTTGCGGATGGTTTCCTTGTACGCGACCTGCGGCGCACCGATGTTGGCTTCCACCTTGAATTCGCGAAGCAGTCTGTCCACGATGATTTCCAGGTGGAGCTCGCCCATACCGGCAATAATGGTCTGACCGGTTTCCTCATCCGTATAGGTGCGGAAAGTCGGATCTTCTTCTGCCAGTTTGGCCAGCGCGATGCCCATCTTTTCCTGACCGGCTTTGGTCTTGGGCTCAATGGCCACACGGATAACAGGTTCCGGGAAGACCATCGATTCCAGAATGATGGGGGCTTTTTCATCGCAGAAAGTATCGCCGGTGGTGGTGTTCTTCACGCCGACCACAGCCGCAATATCGCCGCTGTAGCAGGTGTCGATATCCTGCCGGTTGTTGGCGTGCATCTGCAGAATACGGCCGAAACGCTCGCGGGTTCCCTTGGTGGAGTTATACACCGTGGTACCGGCCGATACCGTACCGGAATACACGCGGAAGAAGCAGAGCTTTCCGACAAACGGGTCGGTCATAATCTTGAACGCCAACGCGGAGAAAGGCGCGTTGTCGTCCGCCGGGCGATGATCCTCTTCCTCGGTTTCGGGATTCACACCCTTGATCGGGGGGATATCGAGCGGAGAAGGCATATAGTCCACAACCGCATCCAGCAGTTTCTGGACGCCTTTGTTCTTGTAAGAAGTACCGCAGATGACCGGAACAATCTCATTGGAGATTGTGGCCTTCCGCAGCGCGGCCTTCAGTTCGGGAACCGTGATTTCCTCATCGTTGAGGTACTTGTCCATGAGGGCGTCATCGGTCGATGCGATGGCTTCCACCATGGCGGCACGGTATTCCTTTGCCTTTTCCAGCATATCTTCCGGGATCGGCTCCACGCGCATATCCTTGCCAAGGTCGTCATAGTACACATCGGCTTCCATATTCATGAGGTCGATATTGCCACGGAAAGTAGCTTCCGAGCCGATCGGCAACTGAATCGGAACTGCGTTTGCGTGCAGACGGTCCTTCATCATCTGGACCACACGATAGAAATTGGCGCCGTTGATATCCATCTTGTTGACATAGGCCATACGCGGCACATGATACTTGTCCGCCTGTCTCCAAACGGTCTCGGACTGGGGTTCCACGCCGCCTTTGGCGCAGAAAACCGTCACAGAACCGTCCAGCACACGGAGCGAACGCTCCACCTCAACGGTGAAGTCCACATGGCCGGGGGTGTCAATGATGTTGATACGGCAGGTATTTTTCTTGGCTTCCGCCGGGTCATTGTGCGTGGTGGTGTGCGCCCAGTAGCAGGTGGTGGCAGCAGAAGTGATGGTGATACCACGCTCCTGCTCCTGCACCATCCAGTCCATGGTGGCGGCACCCTCGTGCACTTCACCAATCTTGTGGGTCTTGCCCGTGTAGAACAAAATCCGTTCGGTGGTGGTGGTTTTACCGGCGTCGATATGCGCCATGATACCGATATTGCGAGTCCGCTCAAGCGGATACTGTCTTCCCATTGTCAAGACACCTCATCAATATCTGTAATGCGCGAAAGCCTTGTTGGCTTCCGCCATTCTGTGGGTCTCTTCTTTTTTCTTGAATGCGCCGCCCATGCTGTTCTTTGCGTCCATGATCTCGGCAGCCAGGCGTTCGGCCATGGTGCGTTCGCTCCGGGATCTTGCGTAAGAAATCAGCCAGCGCAGTCCGAGAGTCTGGCGGCGTTCCGCACGGACTTCCATCGGCACCTGATAGGTCGAACCGCCAACACGGCGAGCCTTGACCTCCAGGACAGGCATTACATTTTCAAGAGCTTCGTTGAATACTTCCAGAGGACTCTGACCCAGCTTTTCCTCGATGGTGCTGAACGCATCATACACGATCTTCTGGGCAACTCCCTTCTTTCCGTCCTCCATGACATTGTTGATCAGCTTGGTGACCAGCTTGGAGTTATAGAGCGGATCCGGGAGAACATCTCTCTTGGATACATTACCTCTTCTCGGCACTTTACTTCCCTCCTTCATTAAAAATATGATCTCATCGGTACTCGAAATTTCTTTCGTCAGCGCTCGTCGAAGGCAAAAGGCACAAACATTAAAATTTCTGACTCAGCCGGACGATGCTTGATACCGGCCCCCGATTACTTCTTGGGAGCCTTTGCGCCGTATTTGGAACGGCTCTGCTTACGGTTTGCAACGCCCTGTGCGTCCAGAGTGCCGCGGATGATGTGGTAACGAACACCAGGCAGATCACGGACACGGCCGCCTCTGATAAGGACAACCGAGTGCTCCTGCAGGTTGTGACCGACACCGGGAATATAGGTGGTGGCTTCCAGACCGTTGGTCAGACGAACACGCGCGATTTTACGCAGTGCGGAGTTCGGCTTCTTCGGGCTGGTCGTAGACACCTTCGTGCAAACGCCTCTTCTCTGAGGTGCGCTCTGGTCGGTCAGTTCGTTGTTCAGTGAATTGAAGCCCTTCTGCAGAATCGGTGCTTTGGACTTGTACACTTTGTCACTACGGCCCTGTCTGACAAGCTGATTAAAGGTTGGCATTTTTCTCCTCCTTCTTGAAAAATTTTAATGTTTGCCGCAAAAAGGCATAGTTTGCTCTTTGACGGTTACAATTTATTATATCACGCGCTTTTCTTTCTGTCAAGAATCCTTTTTTACAGCCGAAAAATTCTCCCTTTTGCACAATTATTTCCTTTCGCGTCAGATATTTTACACACTTTTTGTAAAAAATATACAGTCAAAAGCAGAAAGGCCGCCCTCTTTGCAAAGGGCGGCTCCGAACCGCACCGATCAATTGTCGGCCATCACTTTTTTAAGATAATCAAAGGCGGTCCTGATGTCCGCGATGGGGTTGTCGCCCACTTCCCTTTCAATGGTGAGGAAGCCGCGATAGCCGATCGCTTCCAGTTCTTTCAGATAGGCCGGGAACGGCACAGCGCCCATGCCGAGCGGCACTTCTTCAAAATAGCGCTGATTGCGGCACTCCTCCGGGATTGGATGAACCACACGATAAACATATTCGGGATTGGATTCCTTCAGCTTTACGCCGTCTTTGGCGTGCGTATGCACAATGTAGGGCGCAAGCAATCTGACCGATTCCACCGGGTCTTCCCCGATGACCATCCGGAGGTTAGCCGGGTCAAGGTTGACGGCTACACCGTCCGAACCGAGAGAATCCAAAAATGCGCGTAGCCGTCCGGCGGGCTCCGGGCCGGTCTCCACCGCAAAATGAGAGCCATGGCTCTTGGCGTAATCCGCCAGTTTGAAGCAGGCCTCCTGCATGATCTGATAGCGCGGATGCTCCGGATCCTCCGGAACAACGCCGATGTGGGTGGTGATGATGTTGGTGCCGAGATCATTGGCCAAATCAAGGATCCGCTTGGACTTTTCAATGAGCAAGGAATTCTTTTCGGCATCGCCGAAGCCTTGCCCCAAATCGCCGCAAAGTGCCGAAAAAACCAGTCCCGCGTCCTCCACCTCACGGCGCAGTGCACGACGGTCACCCGCTGTAAGATTTTCGGGTGCGTTTTCGCCCATGGTGGCATACATCTGAATACCGGCCGCACCCAGTTCGGCCGCCGCGCTGATTGCGGCACTGCGCTCCAGACGGAAAGATTCCAAAATCACACCAATCGGAAACCGAAACATATTTTTACTCCTTTCAAAAGATCTCCAAAATCAATTATAGCGGGGCCCGGGTAGAAAGTAAATGTGTTTTTAGACATATCTTCTTTGAAATCGGGCATTATTAAATTTCAAGAATTCGTTGGGCCGCCTCGGTCGGATTCAGCCGGTCCACGGCATAGGCATGACGCAACAGTTCGGGCGGAATGTAAGGATCGAATTTGTCAAAAAGCGGGCACTCCCCTTTTCCGACCAACATTTCCGGGTCAATGCCCGTACCAAGCGCCCGGCGCAGAGCCGATCTCAGTTCATCCGATTCTTTTTCACACCTGAAAGTGATGAAATAGCATCCTTCAAAGGAAAGGCCGGAAATGCCAAGCTCACCGGCATGACAAGAGAGAAAGCGGCGAAGCGTGCGGAAAGAGCGCGTTCCCAGCCACGGAAAAAGGCAATAGGCAGAAGGACCGATGGTCAGAAGCATATGGTCGGTCATACCGGTGTTCCGCGCCAGATGTCGGGCGGTTTCCAGACGCTTGGCGGCGTTGGGCTTCAGATATGGATATACGGTGTCTTCCGTCAACACCTGCCGCATACGGGTGAGAATTTTCGTATGGATCTCTCCGTAATCGCCCGGCCAGGAAACCTCCATCTTTCCGCTGACCGGATGTACATAGACCAGTTTGCGGCGCACATCCAATTCTTCCACTTCCCAGACCCGTCCGGCCAGCGCAAATCGGTCACCGACCGGTGGCGGCGTGGTGATCGTGCCGATCTCCTCGGCACTTCCCTTTTCGGGATCGCTGGCGCGGACGGTAAAATCCTCGCTGTCCTTAAACACGGCATAAAACTGAAAACTGCGCAAAAGCCGCTCTCCCGCCAGTCCCACGATAAGGCCCTTTTCTTCGGTCATTTCGAGATATTCATTGCGTATCATGGAAAGAAGCAGCGCGCGGTAGATCTCTTTTTCCACTGCCGCAAACGGCGGAAGCGAAAGCACCCGGGCCGCCAGTTCTTTGGGACGCAATTCGCCGGACGCGCAAAGAGTACTGAGCGTCTGATGAAAAAGCAGGCTCAAGGGCATTTTTTTCTGTCGCGCCGGTTCGATAAAGCGTTCTTCCAGATAAAGCTGGATAATGGCGATCGCCCGGAGAAGTCCAAAGGGAATGAGTTGCGGCAAAGGCGCGTTGGGGAGTGGATCCTCCTCACGGAATACCATCATCATTTCGGGCGGTGCGCCTCTCCGGCCGGATCGGCCCAGGCGTTGCAGGAAGGAGGAGACGGTGTTGGGGGCATCCATCTGGATGACACGCGAAAGACGCCCGATGTCCACACCCAGCTCCAGAGTCACGGTGGCACAGGTGGTATAGTATTCTTCGTTTTTTTTGATCTTTTCTTCCGCCTCTTCCCGCAGAGCGGCGGACAGGTTGCCGTGGTGGATGAGAAAACGGTCGGGCTCTCCCTTCCGCTCCGCCAGCTGTCTTAAGGCAGCGGTGACGCTTTCGGTTTCCTCTCTGGAATTGGAAAAAACCAGACAGCTTCTGTTTTCGGTGCAACGGTACACATATTCATAGCCGGCATCAAAATTCACAGCCCCGTTGTCGTCTTTTTTCTCTATGGGCTCCTTGGAAACGGCAGAGTCCAAAAAGCCCTCTTGCAGGTGGCTTTCGCCGGATGCCTCCGGCATGCGCCCCTTGGGAAAAACGGCCGTGCCCTCTTCGCTTTGATCCTGAAGCCTGGAGGTGGGAACGAAAAAGTGCTCAATGCCCAAACGCCACACCGGGTGTTCCTCATCGGACCGGGTAAAGCGGACATTCTTGGTGCTTCCCCCGGAGAGCCAGCGGGCGGCGGCGGCACGGTCGCCGATGGTGGCGGAAAGACCGATCCTGCGGGGCGGACAGAGGAGAAGCCGCTCCAGACGGACCAGTTGGCAGAGAATCTGCCGGCCCCGGTCGGTGCCCATCAAGGAATGCACTTCATCGATCACCACGAACCGCAGGTCGCCAAAAAGCCTCGGCAGGTCGTTTTGCCGGTTGATGAGCATACTCTCCAAGCTTTCCGGGGTGATTTGCAGGATCCCTTTGGGGTCCTTCAGGGCTTTGGCCTTGTGGGAGGAAGAAACATCTCCGTGCCAGTGGGTAAGAGGAATGCTGCCGGCTGCAAGAAGCTCGGAAAGCCGTTCAAACTGGTCGTTGATCAAGCTTTTCAGGGGAGCGATGTACAGCACCCCGAAACTGCCGGGCGGGTCGTTGAGAAGCTCTGAAATGATGGGGAAAAAGGCCGCTTCGGTTTTTCCGGAGGCGGTGGAGGAGCAGATGAGAAGGTGGTCGGCAGAGTCAAAAATGGCTGTTGCCGCCTCTTCCTGAACCGAACGAAGCTCGCTCCAGCCCTTTGAATAAATATAGTCCTGAATCAGCGGAGCATAGCGATCAAATGCACTCAACGGATACTCCTTTCCCCTCTTCAGAGAGGGCTTCCTATTTTTCCAGGCAGAAGTTCTCCCGGAACGGTGCGGATGGCCAAAAGATTGCGCAACTGCAAAAACACAGAGCAATCTGCAAAAACACAGAGCCGTTTGCGAAGCACTGCTTGCTAAAA
>CAJJIY010000026.1 GCA_905187695.1 uncultured Eubacteriales bacterium
ATGCCAAAAACGGAACGCTGACCTCTTACCGCTATGACGCGGACGGGATCCGCACATTTGGCTGGGGCTTTGTTGTTCGAGTCAAAGTCCCGGAATTGATAGGAGACATATATGATAGTTGGGAAAAAGTATGTTAATAACGCCATTTTTTATACAACATTCAAAAAGCATTATTGCCCGGCATGCGAGACTAAATTGACTCGCGTTAAAGCTTCAAAAATAGTTAATTCAAAGTCTCCTGAAGCTAAGAATTACGATTTTACATCAAGTGATTCGTTTATGGTTGGTGATGTGGAATTCATTTGGAAAGAGTTTTATTGTCCGACATGCAAAAAAAGCATTTCAATGGAGGAAATGAAACAAATTGAAAAAGAGCAAAGGGAAAGATAATATCATACAATAAACACGCAAATAAAATGAACCATCAGATAAACGGTGTGTCGCCAAAATATTGGGAAGCATTTATAAACATCGCTTTAGATACTTGGAGGTAATCTAAGTGGGAATGTGGGGATTTGGATTGTATCAAAACGATACATCATTAGATGTTAAAGATGAATTTGAAGAATTATATAATGCCGGAAAAACCGCTCAAGATATTACTGATAAATTGATGGAAGACTATAAAAGCATCTGGGGCGATATTGAGGAAGAACCGTTGTTTTGGTTGGCATTGGCGGATACTCAATGGAATTTGGGTGTGCTACTACCTGTTGTTAAAGAAAAGGCTCTTTACTGGACTGACAAAATCATTGGCATGTTTAATTGTCAAACACTAGATATGTCAGAAAAAGAAAAAAGAAAGCAAACTCTTGATCATTTGAGAGCAAAATTGCTTTCTCCTCAACCACCGGCAAAAAGACCGGTAAAAAGGAGAATATACAAATGTCAATGGAATCTCGGAGATGTCTTTGCCTACCCACTGGAAAGCGACCTGGCAAAAGAAAAAGGCCTTTATGGTCGGTATTTTTTGATCCAGAAGGTTGATGAAGGCGTATGGTATCCCGGGCACATTGTACCCATTGTGTATGTGAAGATAACCGGTGATGCGCACCTTCCATCAAACACGGAAGAGTATAATAAGTTGGAATATGTTCAGACATGGTTCACAAAGTATGAGGATCGCTTTTTTCCGATTGATATGAGCCGTGCGCAGGAAGATATCGCCGAAAAATCCAAGATCAATTATCAAACAGACGAGTATGGATTTTTGCCGCAATATAGAATTGAACTTCTTAACACATCAAAAAGAATGATTCCTACAAACCTGATCTACATAGGCAATTTTGCAAATGCTGCTCGTCCTTTGAAAGAATTTATTCCTCACTCAAAGGAAAATATTGCAACGGTAGCATGGAAGCAATTCGATGAAACATTTGAAACAAAAATGATTAAGCGGTATTGTGCCCACAACTTAAGAGAACTTGGCATTTATCACAAATAAAGGCAGGAAATGAATTTGGATTTTTGATAACGGATGGGGAGGTTAATCTTGTGAAAATTTATACTGCAAACAACACAGCAAACGATGGTGTTGAGATATTACTCAACTATCAGGAATTAAAAAAGCTGATAAATTCTTTAAAGAATTTTGAAAAGGAAGTCAATCAATTTAAAACGAAAAATAAAGAAGCAGAGGGTTTGGGCTTTACGCATTTACATTTAAAGGATTGTGGGTTAATAGATCAAAAGAGCAAATCAGATATTGTCCTTTATCTGAATCTGAACGAATAAAAACCCGCCCGAATACCACGCACCTGGCGGGATTGTGCTGAGCCTAAGGACATGCCCTTAAAAAATGGTACTTAATGCGAGGTGGTAAAATGAAGCATCGGCCAAGATTGGTTTTCTTATTCTTTATTTTTCTGTTTATGTGGATGAGCGTTTTGCAAACCTTTTCCATGGAGAGTGGGTTTTTGACTCATCCTCTGCCGGAAAACGAAAAGGCACCCGTTCTTCATTTGGAGTTTCTTGAGGAAGAGCCCGCCAAAAGACCGATTGTCTGTTTTGATATCAATTCAAACGGATTCATTGCCATAGGACACAGTCAATTTGAAGAAAAAACGGTTTGTGTGTACTCGCCCGAGGGTTTATTTCTGTACGGATTTGCTTTTCAGTGCAATGGACTTTTTGAACTGGAGTGGAACTCATCTTATTTGAATCTTTATCTTGCGCGCAGTTCCCTGCTTGTTTGCATCAATGAAAATGCCGAAATACTGGAAATGGCAGAAGTGGACAATGCTCTGCAAAACAATGATTACCTGAATCATGTCCTTCAAAAGGAAACACGGCAAACGGAAAATGCAGAATATACCGTGCGAAATCGTCTGGGATTTTTTAATCTGTTTGTTTCTTCCTATTCTCAGTTAGTCATCAAGCCTTCCGGGGGGACCGAAAAAATTTTATATGATGTGAATTCACAGCAACTGGCTAAGGTATTGATTGTTTTCGTTTCTTTTGTTTTGATTTTTTCCATTCTCATTCTACTGGTAATCCGCGAAATAAAACGAAGGGAAAAAACTAAAATGACTTGTTTTGGTCAGAATCGATAAAGTTATAGGTTTTTCAGATCAAAGATGGGGAACAAAAATGATTACCGAAAAAGCAGAATTACTTCAAGGGAATAAAATCGAAATATTAGAAATGGTTCTCAAACAAACGGATGGTCAACTGGTTTTATCCCTTAAAATATGCATGGAAGAAAAGGTTTTCCGGATGACTTTTTATCATGTTTCGCGGTTCAGAATCGGAGAGGTGTCGGTGCCATTAGCAATACATGGTTTTGAAATCATCAATCATGCTCAAAACGGTTGGGAAAAAGATTCTACCTATGAAATCCGTGATTTTGAAGAGGATCATATTAACTTTTTTTGCGAGTATTTTCAAATCGATGAGTGATTAAGAATCCATGTTAGGAAATTGTTATTCCGTTTTCATCCGAAAAAAAGACGGGCAGGTTTTCCGGATCTGTTTTGGTGAATAAATCTTTCCGAAAGTTAAAAAAGAGAAATGCCGAAAAAAGCTCCCGCCGTAGCGGGAGCTTTTTTTACTTTTGTGTTTTTTTGCCTTGATTATGGCAACTGCCGGCCATTGCGCAATGCGCGCAATTGCATCCGCACGAAGATTTGCCCTTTTTCTTATCCCGCACGAGCGAGAGAATAATCATGGCGACAATCACTGCCAGCGCAACGCAAATCAATATCACGGCAATATGTCCGGCCATCCACTCAAACATGGTCAGCCTCCTTTTGGGGATATACCCCGATTACTTTTCGACAACAACCTTTTCGGTCAGCGTAGTGGATTCCTTGTAAGGACGAACCAGCATATACACCAGACCGGCCAGTGCCAACACTGCGAAGATGAAACCAACCACCTGGATCTTGCCCGTGAAGAGACGACCGAACTGGTTGACAATCAGCGCGATGATGTAGGCAAAGCCGCACTGATAACCGATGGCAAACCAGGTCCATTTGGCGCTGTTCATCTCACGCTTGATGGCGCCGATAGCTGCAAAGCAGGGAGCGCACAGCAAATTGAAGATGAGGAAGGACATACCGCTCACACCGGTGAAGGCAGCCGCGAGGTTTGCGTAAACACTGCCGCCGGCGCCGTAGAGAATACCCATTGTGCCGACGATATTTTCCTTGGCAACCAGACCCGTGATCGAAGCCACGGCCGCCTGCCAGGTATCCCAGCCGAGCGGTGCGAAGATCCAGGCGATTGCCGAACCGATCTTGGCCAGAATGGAAGAGCTCATCTCATCCTCAGCCAGCATCCGGGACGAACCGTCTACTACGCCGAAGTAAGAAGTGAACCAGACCACAATGGTGGAAAGCAGAATGATGGTGCCGGCCTTCTTGATGAAGGACCAGCCGCGCTCCCACATGGAGCGGAGCACATTGCCGACGGTGGGCAGGTGATAAGCGGGCAACTCCATGACGAAGGGAGCAGGGTCGCCGGCAAACATCTTGGTCTTTTTGAGCATGATGCCCGAGACGATGATGGCCGCCACGCCGATGAAGTATGCGCCGGTCGCCACCAATGCGGAGCCGTTGAAGAGCGCGCCCGCAATCATGGCAATGAAAGGCATTTTTGCACCGCAGGGGATAAAGGTAGTGGTCATGATGGTCATCCGGCGGTCGCGCTCGTTTTCAATGGTACGCGAAGCCATGATGCCGGGCACGCCGCAACCGGAACCAATCAGCATCGGGATAAAGGACTTACCGGACAGACCGAAGCGACGGAAGATACGGTCCAGCACGAAGGCGATACGCGCCATGTAGCCGCAAGCCTCCAGAAAAGCAAGAAGCAGGAAGAGCACCAGCATCTGCGGCACAAATCCAAGCACCGCGCCCACACCGGCCACGATACCGTCAAGGAGCAGACCGGAGAGCCATTCGGGCGCATCGGCGGCCTTGAGCCCGCTTCCGATCAGCGCCGGGATACCCGGCACCCACACACCGAAATCGGCAGGATCCGGCTCGGCAAATTCCGCATTCCGCGAGGCAAAATATTCAACCGCCTCCAGATATGTGACGGGAATATAGCCTGTGTCTTTTTTGTCGTTCTTGACCGATTCCGGAATTTTGGAATAATAAACACGCATTTCGGTTTTGGCCAGAGTTTCTTCATCGACCACGGTTACGGTGCCGACTCCATCGGAGACGGTTGTAAAGCGCTTCATGTTTTCAAGTGCGGCAGCCGCGTTAAAATTCTCGGCTTCCGGATCTACCTCGACAAACGCATTGACGGCATTCAGCGCGTTGCCGTAATCATCCGCGGCCTCATTGTAGGCTTTGGAACCGATGCCGAGCAGATGCCAGCCGTCTCCGAACACGCCGTCGTTGACAAAGTCGGTTGCGAAAGAACCGATGGTCACCATTGACAGATAATACACCAAAAACATGATCAGAGCAAAAATCGGCAGACCCAGCCAGCGGTTGGTCACCACGCGGTCAATTTTATCCGAGGTGGTCATTTTGCCGACATTTTTCTTTTTATAGCAACTCTTGATGACCTCGGAAATGTACACATAGCGTTCGCCGGTGATAATGCTTTCGGCATCATCGTCCATTTCGGTTTCGGCCGCTTTGATATCCGATTCGATATGTGCCTTGACTTCTTCGCTCAGCGACAAACCGGAGAGCACTTTTTCATCCCGCTCAAAGATCTTGATGGCGTACCATCTCTGCTGTTCTTCGGGCAGATCGTGAAGCGCCGCTTCCTCAATGTGCGCAATAGCGTGCTCCACACAGCCCGAAAAGCTGTGCTGAGGCACGGTCCTGGTGCCGGCCGCCGCCGCGATGGCCGACTCGGCCGCCTCGGTGATACCGGTTCCCTTCAGTGCCGAAATTTCCACCACCCGACAACCGAGCTGGCGGGAAAGCTCCGGAATATTGATCTTGTCGCCGTTTTTCTTTACCACATCCATCATGTTGATGGCAATGACCACCGGGATTCCCAGTTCGGTCAGCTGTGTGGTGAGATAAAGGTTACGCTCAAGGTTGGTGCCGTCAATAATGTTCAGAATGGCATCCGGGCGCTCGGCGATGAGGTAATTCCGGGCGACCACCTCCTCCAGTGTATAAGGAGAAAGTGAATAAATACCGGGCAGATCTGTAATGATGACATTGTCATGCTTCTTCAGCTTACCCTCTTTTTTCTCGACAGTCACGCCCGGCCAGTTTCCGACAAACTGATTGGAACCGGTCAACGCGTTGAACAATGTCGTTTTACCGGCGTTCGGGTTGCCGGCCAGCGCGATTCTGATAGAACCTTTTTCCATTGGTTTCTTCCTTCTTTCTTTGATGCGGTGTTAGTGTCCGCTAACTGAATGGCTGTTTGAAAGGGGCCCCGCCCCTTTTATGTTTTATTCGACCTCGATCATTTCGGCATCGGCCTTGCGGACCGACAGTTCATAGCCACGCACATGGATCTGGACCGGGTCGCCAAGCGGCGCAACTTTGATGACCGAAACCGCCGTGTCCTTCGTCAGCCCCATATCCATGATGCGGCGCTTGACGGCACCTTCGCCGTGCAGCTTGACCACCACGGCTTTTCCGCCGACTTCAACATCTCTGAGTGTTTTCATCTGCCCTCTCCTCTCTTTCAGATCATAATTTTCTGTGCCATTTCCCGGCTGACCGCCACGCGAGCCTCTTTGACATTCACGATGAGATTGCCGCCGATGGAATTGAGCACCGTGACGGTGCCACCCGCCACAAATCCGAGATTTTCAAGATGTTTTTTCATCTCCGGGCTTCCGCCCACCTTTTTGATGATGTTTTCTTCGCCGACTTCGGCAACGATCAAAGGCATCGTGCAAACATCCTTTCTCAGTAAATTAGCTATGGCTAACCGGCTGCCGAAAAAATCAGTCAACTTTCGCTGACCGATTTTATTATAAACCGTCCCTTTCCCTTTTGTCAAGAAATTTTCGACTCTTTTTTCAAGTTTGTGAAGAGTGCCAAAAGTTAGCATTTGCTAACTTAAGTTTTGTCCGAACTGCACAAAAAAGAAAATCCGTGCGCATCGGACACATTTCGCCCATCTACATATGATAATAAAGGGTGATTGAATTGATTTCTGTCGTTTTGGCGGCGCTGTGTGCCGCGCTTGGCACATGGGCGCTGACTGCGTTGGGCGCCGCCACTGTGGTCCTGTTTAAAAGTACAAATGAAAAGGTTCTCAATCTGATGCTCGGCTTTGCCGCCGGCGTGATGGTAGCGGCCAGCTTTTTTTCTCTGCTCTCGCCGGCGGTGGAACGCGCCGGTGAAAACGGCGGAATCCTTCCGCCTTTCCTGGTCGTCACGGCGGGATTTCTTTGCGGCGCGCTTTTCATGTGGGGTTCTGACGCGGCGGTCAACGCCGCGCGCCGTTTTCAGCAAAGCCGGCGGGAAACGCCGGGGCGCGCCAACCGGGTGCTTTTGCTGGTATTTTCCATTACGCTCCATAATATTCCGGAGGGGCTGGCAGTCGGCGTGGCTTTCGGCGCGCTTTCCGGCGCCGGATATTCACCGGAAGCGCTGATGGGCGCTATTACCGTGGCGCTCGGCATCGGGATCCAGAACTTCCCGGAGGGGGCAGCCGTCTCGCTGCCGCTCCGGCGGGAAGGCTGTTCCCGGCGCAAGAGCTTCTTCTGGGGGCAGGCTTCCGGCATGGTAGAACCGATTGCCGCCGTGATAGGAGCCCTCTCGGTCTCGGTCATGAGTCAGATCCTGCCCTTTGCCCTTTCCTTTGCGGCCGGTGCCATGGTCCTGGTGGTGGTTCACGAATTGATCCCGGAATGTCAGGAAAACCGGGAAACCGTACCCTATCTTTCCACAATGGGAATCATTCTCGGTTTTTCGGTGATGATGCTGTTGGATGTGGCGCTGGGATAATTTTTGAAACACACTCTTGCTTTTTCGCTTTTTTTGTGCTACAATGAGCAAAGAAACGGAAATTTCCGGAAAGAAGCGAGGGGATTTTATCATGAAAAAAATGCAGGAGTCAGGTGAAATGTATCTGGAGACCATTCATGTGTTGTCCCTTCGTTCTCCCAATGTACACTCGGTGGATGTGGCCGAATACATGGGCTTTTCAAAACCGAGCGTCAGCCGTGCCGTCGGACTGTTGCGCGAAAACGGGTATCTGACGGTTGACCGTGCGGGTTGTCTTTTCCTGACGTCGGCCGGCCGGGAGATCGGCGCCAAAATCTATGAGCGCCACACGCTGCTGACCGAATTTCTCACCCGCCTGGGCGTAGACAAGGAAACCGCCGCAGAAGATGCCTGCAAAATGGAGCACGATATCAGCGACGCCTCTTTCGCGGCCATCAAGGCCCATGTGGAAAAAAACAAGGGGCAATCCCAAAAATAAATCCGGCAAGACAGTTTCCGGACAAAAAAGGCGAACGGCATGCCGTTCGCCTTTTTATATTTCAGGTAAGAGCAGAAAGCCCGTTCCGGAAAAGCAGAGCGCTTCCCTCTTCTTCAAAGGAAAAAGAAACCTCAATGAGCGGAGAAAGCGCCCGGCGCACCGCTTCTTTTTTTTCCGGCGGCACGAAGAAAAGCAAAAATCCGCCGCCGCCCGCACCCAGCAGTTTTCCGCCAAGCGCGCCGGCCGCCCGGGCTTTTTCATAGGCCTCGTCCACCAACGGGGTAGAAACCCGGCCGGTGAGGGTTCTCTTCCGGAGCCAGCTCTCGTGGAGCAGTTCGCCGAAATCCGAAAGCGGGCCGTCTCCGCGCAATATCACCTCGGCCGTATCGACCATCGCCCGCATTTGGGAAAGCGTTGCGGTCTGCAATGCGATCGCGTCCCGGTGGGCGGTCTGTAAATCAAAGGAATACCGGGAAATACCGGTAAAGAAAAGCATGAGCGAATCCGAAAGCGCCGCCTTGCGCGCCGCCGGCATCTCCACGGGACGCACCGTATAGCCATCCCCGTAAAAATCGATCCGGTTGAGACCGCCAAAGGAAGCGGCGATCTGATCCTGCCATCCGCCGCATTCCCCGCACAGCGTCCGTTCCAGATAAATGGCCTCGTCCGCAAGGACGCGCTTATCCACCGTCTCTCCGCGCGCGGCATGGATGGCATGAAGCATTCCGACCGCAAAAGAAGAACTGGTGCCAAGGCCGGTGCGCGCGGGGAGATCGGCCTCATAGTTCAGCCGCACATGGGAAACTTCCCAATGAATCATGGCGTTCCGGATGGCAGGATGCAGAATTTCACGGTTGGTGTGCACGCGCTCGATCCGGCTGTAGACAAATTCGCTCTCATAGTCAAAAAAGCCGGGCAACGGGCGGAGCGTCACATAACAGTATTTATCAAAGGTAGCGGAGAGCACACTCCCGCCGTAATTCCGGAAGAACTCCGGAAAATCGGTCCCGCCCCCGAAAAATGACATCCGGAAAGGCGTCCGGGTGATGACCATCAGACACCGGCCGGCTCCTTGGCCGGTTCTTCTGTTCCTTCGGGCGTTTCGGTCGCTTCGTCGGCCGGTTCTTCATCCGCCGGTTCGCAGGATGCTTCTTCCGATGTCGTTTCGGGCACCGGGAACTCGCGCGTGTTCGGCGTGGCGCCGGCAGGAACGGCAAAACGGATGGCTCCCGGGCAGACCTCAATCGTAAAATCGTTCATTTCCACAATTTCGCCATCCAGTGAGAAAGCAAAACCCTCCGGCGCGGTCACATGAATCGAACGGCCGCGGCGATATGTAATGATCTTTTTGAAGCGCTTGTCTTCCATATGATTTCCGGCCGTATAAACGCCGATCAGTTTAATAAATGTAAAGCGGGAAATCGGTTTGACCAGGCAGACCTCCAAAAGGCCGTCGTTATCGCGGGAATAGGGCGCGCAATTGAAAGAACCGCCCACAAAAGATCCGTTTGCCACCGTGCAAAGCAGGCACTTGCCGCTCTCATTGAGGCACTCGCCGTCCACCCAGACCGTGCATTCGTTTTTCATTGCGTGAAGCAGGGCGTTCATTACGCCGGTCGTATAGGCGTGTTTGCCGCCAATGACCTTTTTGTTTTTGACCTTGATCATGGTGCGGGCCACCGTGGTGTCAAAACCGAAGTTGGTGACATTGAGCGCATAACGGTCCCCGATCTTCATCACATCGATCGGTTCCTCGGTGGCGGCAATCAGCGCGTCCACATCGAGAAATTTATCCGCGCCGCCGTAATATTTGACAAAATCATTCCCGCTGCCGCAGGGATAGCAGGTCATGCTGGCGTTTTCGTGCCCGATCAGCCCATGAAGAACCTCGTTGGCCGTGCCGTCTCCCCCGCAGGCATAAAAACGGAAGACCGTATCCGGTTCTTCTTCGCAACGGGTACGGACATAGATTGAGGCATCGCCGGGTGCCTTGGTCGGATAAAACTCATAATCAAGGTCAGCATAGTCGGCAGCCATTTTCTCTTTCAACTGTTCAATAACCGCGCGATTACTGCGTCCGGCAGTCGGATTGTAAACAAAAATGTGCTTCATAAAAAGCCCCCTTACCCGGCGCGGAAGCTCCACGCCTTTTCTTCCAAGTAAAAGTATAACATAGCCTTTGGGGTTTTGCAAGTGCCTTTTGCCGGAAAAAGAAGAAAAAAACACCGTTTTGTCGAATCAAAGGGCGACTTGCAAAAAAGAAATAAATGTGGTACAATAGATTCCGGAAGAACGAAGCGCGGTTCCGCGTCTCCTGTTCCCTGCTTTATTTTATCAACAGAAAGGAGAAAAAGATGCCCTCTTTTACCAAAAAAGCCATTCTTGAATCTTTTCTCCTGCTGTGCGCCAAGAAACCCATTGAAAAGATCACCGTGCGCGATGTGGTGGATGACTGCGGCGTAAACCGCAACACCTTTTACTACTATTTTGAAGATATCTACGCCGTTCTTGCCTGCGTGCTGACCGAACAAATGGAAAACCTGCCGGACGGGCCGGCCTCTCTCATCGTGCGCGAGGCCTTTTTGCGGCTCTCGGATTTTGCCGGCAAATACCCGAAAGCCGCCCGCAATCTGGCCGGTTCGCTGGGAATGGACGGCCTTTCGCGCTATCTTGCGCCGCTGTTGCGCGAAACGCTCTCCAAAAGTCTCCCCCCGGAAAGCGACCCGCTGGCCGCACGCTTTCTTACGCACGCGCTGCTGGGCGTTTTTATGGACTTTTTACGGGAGGGAGAGTTGCACCGGGGAAAATTCACGGATCCCGGGCCGCTTGCCGACCGTTTGGCCGCCTTAGCCGCGCGTTTTGAGAGCTGAATTTTTTGGTCAGATTCCGCGTTTTGTCTGATTTTCAGGCAAAACGCGGCATTTTATATAATGACAAAGAATTTCCGAACATTTATAATAAGGGTGTTTTAAGCGCCTTTCCCGGAAGGAAGGAACAAGATGAAAAGAGGAAATATCGTCAAAGAAGCAAAAATTATCCATGTGGTGGTCTTTGCCCTGCTGTTTTTGTCGGGCGTTTGTCTGCTCTTCTGGTCAGACATCAACACCACGGCCGTGCGCTATCTGGTGGCTGTCAATTTCATGGTAATCGGCGCGGCACGGGTACTCGGATATTTTGCCAACGACCTTTACAGGCTGGCTTTCCAGCACGACTTTGCCATGGGCACCTTCTGCGCGATTCTGGGTGTGCTCATTTGCTTCTGCCCGGCGCAGGCGCTCAAAGAAGCACTCCCCTATGTCATGGGGGTCTATGCGCTTCTGGACGGTCTTCTCAAACTGCAGACCGCCTTTGACGCGCGCGGTTTCGGCATGCGGCAGTGGATTGGATTGCTCATCTCTTCCGCCTTTGTCAGCCTTTGCGGTATTTTTGTGTTGGTCGGCTTTTCTTCCTTTGAAAAATGGTGGCTGATCGGCGTGGCGCTCACCGTGGACGGCGCCGAAAACATCTGGAACACGATGGGGACGGTGCGCATCCGCGCCAAAAAAGAAAATCGCTATACAGACGAACTTTGATTCCCGGCGGCTTTGACCGCAATAGAGATAAAAAAGGAGAACTATCATGAGAGAAATTGTAATTCTGACGGATTCCTGTTCTGACCTCGGTGCCGATATCCGGGCGGAATATCACATTGATTACGCCAAAATGCGCACCGTCAAGGACGGCGTGGAAACCCCTGCCGACCTCAATTTCCCCACCTACACCCCGAAAGAACTCTACGACATTATGCGCGGTGGCAAGCGGATTCTGACCACGCAGGTGCCTCAGTCCGAATTTGAAGAAGCTTTCGGCGCGGCGCTGGAAGCCGGAAAAGATGTCATTTACATCGGCTGTGCCCTGCCGCTGTCCAGCTCCGTCAACACGGCCGGTGTGGTGGCGCGCAATCTGCTTCCCAAATATCCCGAAGCCAAAATTGCCTGCATTGACGCGACCAACTCCTGCCTGGGAGAAGGTCTGCTCACCGTCTTCGCGGCCAAATTGCGCAATGAGGGCAAATCCTTTGAAGAGATTGTTGCGGCCGTGGAAGAGAAAAAGCATTTTGTCAACCAGTTTGTCACGGTCGGCTCGCTCGATATGCTGAAAAAATCCGGCCGCGTAAAAGGTTCGGCCGCTTTCTTCGGCAATCTGCTTGGCGTGAAGCCGGTCATTATCTCGGATAAAAACGGCCAGAATGTGCCGATTTGCAAATTTAAAGGTCGCCGCGCCTCGCTGGACGGTCTGGTAAAACTGGCCACGGAAAATGTGGTGGACGCCAAAGAGCAGACCGTTTTCATTGCGCATGCGGACTGCATTGAAGACGCGGAATATCTGAAAGCCCAGTTGCTGGAAAAGGCCGGGTTCAAGGACGCGTATGTCAACTTTATCGGCCCCATCATCGGCTCCTGCATCGGCCCCGGCGCCATCGGCATCTTCTTCTTCGGAAAAGAGATTACAACGGCCATCTGAAAATAATCTTTGGGAGAGACATATGGCAACCTATGAACTTTCCGGCACACTGTTTGCCGACATGGTACGCGGCGGCGCGGGCAATCTGCGCGCCAATGCGCAGGTCGTCAACGACCTCAATGTGTTTCCGATCCCCGACGGGGACACCGGCGACAACATGAGCCTGACCATGGAAGGCGGCGACGCGGCACTGCACGGCGTGGCCTCCGAATCCATTTCTTATATCGCCGACAAACTGGCCGGCGGGATGCTTTTGGGCGCACGTGGAAATTCCGGCGTGATCCTTTCCCAGCTTTTTGCCGGCATTGCCAAGGGTCTTGCCGGTGTGGAAAGCGCCCGCGCAGAGGATCTGGGACGCGCCTTTCAAAGCGGCGTCAAGCAGGCCTACAGCGCGGTGCTGACCCCCACGGAAGGAACAATCCTGACCGTGGCGCGGGAAGCCACCGAATACGCGGTGGAAAAGATCACCCCCGAAAGCACGCTGGAGGACTTTTTTTCGGTCTTTATTGAAAAAATGCACGATTCCCTGCAACGCACGCCCGATCTGCTGCCAATCCTAAAGGAATCCGGCGTGATCGACAGCGGCGGCGCGGGGCTGGTCTACATCATTGAGGGCATGAACAAGATCCTGCACGGGGAAAAGATCGAAAGCACCGCCACCCCTGCAAACCACGCCCCCACGCCCGACCTTTCGGGCTTTACCGCCGACAGCGAAATGACCTTCGGTTACTGTACCGAACTGCTTTTGCAACTGCAAAACAGCAAAGTGGACGCCGAAACCTTCCCCGTAGAAACCATTTCGGACGAACTGACGGCCCTGGGCGGCGAATCGATCGTGGCCTTTAAGACCGGCACGGTCATCAAGATCCATGTACACACGCCCCGTCCTTATCAGGTGCTTGAGGCCTGCCAGAAATACGGCGAATACCTCACGGTCAAGATTGAAAACATGGCGCTCCAACACAGCGGCGTGACCATCCGTGACAACTTTACCGACCGGAAACCTGCCGAAAAAGAAAAGGTACGCAAACCGTTCGGCGTGGTGGCAGTGGCCGCCGGCCCCGGTATTGCCGACACCTTCCGCTCGCTGGGCGCCGATGTGATCGTACACGGCGGACAAACTATGAATCCCTCCTCGGAGGATTTTCTGGCGGCCTTCCGCGAAGTCAATGCCGACACCATTTTTGTTTTCCCCAACAACAGCAACATCATTCTGACGGCCCGCCAGGCGGCCGGGCTCTTTGAGGATTCGGATGTCCGGGTGCTTGAAAGCAAGACCGTGGGAGACGGTTATGCGGCGCTGACCATGCTGGACTTTGACAGCGGCGATCCGGACGAGATCGAGGCCGCCCTGACCGAGGCCATGTCCGGCGTACTGACCGCCATGGTCACGCGCTCGGTGCGCGACTCGCACCTGGGCGGGCTGGATATCGCGCGCGGCGACTATATCGGATTTGCCGGGAAAGAAATGCTCGCGGACGCGGACAGCGTGGCCGGGGCGGCGCAGATGCTCCTTTCCCGTGTGGATCTTTCGGACCGGGAAGTGGTGATCCTTATTTGCGGAAAAGAATCCACAAAAGAAGATACCGCAGCCGTCCGAAACTATCTGCGGGAAAACCACCCGGCCGTGGAACTCTTTGAAATCGACGGCGAGCAGGACATCTACCCTCTCATCTTTGTCATTGAATAAACCGGAAAAGAGCGGCATATGCCGCTCTTTTTACTTGACAGACCGCCCGAAAAATCGTATAATAAGAACAAATCCCCCAAAAAGGAGTTGTATCATGGCCACCAGAAAAAAGGAGCCTTCTGTCGGAAAAATCCTGCAGAAATCCGCTAAAAAAGCTGTCCGGAAAATGCATCCGGCCACCAAGATCATTGCCGTTCTCGCGCTTTTGCTTGGAATCGGCGCCGGTGTCCTGGCCGCGTTTTCGGTTTCAAAAAACGACCGTTTCCTGCTGAAGGGCGAAAGCGCCCATTCCATTGAGGTGGGAGAAAGTTACACCTACCGGGAAGAGGGCGTGGAGGCTTTTTCCTTCGGCCGGGATGTCTCGGGTAAGGTAAAAGTGGAGACCTCGCTTGAAAAAAACGAACAGGGCGATTACATCATTCCCACCGATAAGGAGGGCGTTTATACGATCGTCTATACAGTGGACTGCTTTAAATTCGGAGAAAAAGCCCCCAACGGGCAAATCCGGCGTATCCGCACCTTTACGGTAGATTCAAGCGAGGAGGACGGCAGAAATGGCGAAGAATAAGAAGTTTTCGGTTGCGCTGACGCTGTTTCTGGCCATTGCCTGCCTGGTGGCGGGCTGTGCCGTCGGGTTCCTTGGCGGCGGTTTCGCCAGCGCCAAACAATTCAAAAGCGACGAAGCGCCCCGGGTACTGGTGGAAGGCGAACTGCAGATCCACTTCCTGGAGCTTGGCAACAAGTATACCGGCGACTGCACCTATATCAAAGCCGGCGAGACCGATATTCTCATTGATGCGGGTTCCAGAACCTCCAGTATTCCCACCATCAGCGAATATCTGAACCAATATGTGACCGACGGAAAGCTGGAATATGTCATTGTCACACACGCGCACGAGGACCATTACGCCGGCTTTTCCGAACGGGACGGCAGTCTTTTTGACCTTTTTGAGATAGGTACGGTCATTGATTTTGCCCGCACCAATCAAAAAGAGAAAAACGACAGCGGCAAGACCACCATGTATGGCGACTATCAGGCAGAGCTTTCGGAGGCGATCGGCCGGGGCGCCACGCACTATAAGGCAAACGAGTGTATCAAGGACAAAGAAAACAAGAACAACTTTGACCTTGGCAACGGAATTACGCTGGAGATTCTTGACAGCTATTTTTACTATAATGATGCCGATAAGGAAAACGATTATTCGGTCTGCTCTCTCTTTACATACGGCGACTATCAATATCTCTTTACCGGCGACCTGGAGGAAAAGGGAGAAAAGAAGCTGGTGGAAATGAACGAGCTTTCTCCCGTAAATCTATACAAAGGCGGTCACCACGGCTCCTATACCTCTTCCAGCGACGCGCTGCTTTCGGTGATAAAACCCGAAATCGTGTGCGTGTGCTGTTGCGCGGGCAGCCCCGAATATGCCAAGACCAACGCCGCCCACCAATTCCCCGCGCAGGAATTTGTGGACCGGATTGCTCCCTATACCGACCGGGTCTACGTTACCTCCCGCTGCATCGACTACAAAGCCGGTACTTTTGCCTCGATGAACGGCAACATCACAGTGGTAACAGACAAAAACGGCCTTAAGGTCATCTGCTCGGCGGATGACCGGGTACTCAAAGAATGGGAATGGTTCAAGGAGCACCGTCAGTGCCCCGCCGCCTGGAAACCCGCCGCCTGACCCCGGCCTTTTTCAACCGCCCTACCTGAAAGCGCCCGTCGGCGGTGAAATAATGCCGCCCCTCCCGGTAAACCGCCGCTTCCCCCGGTACTTCCAAAAGCGCGGATAAAACCAGACAGACCCCGCCCCGGCACGCTTCGCTCCGATATTCCACCGTATAAACCGGCAATCCGCCGCCTGGCGGACGGCCGTTCTCCCGCCATTTTGCAAGAATGGCGGGGGCAAGCGTTTGCCCGGCAAAATCCGAAAGCGCCGCCACAAGCGCGGCCCCGTGCCGCTCGGCCGGCGTCTCTCCCACAGGCACCCGGACGCGGGTGCGCAAAACATCGTTCCCGCCCAACCGGAGAATCCGGTGCCGGTAAGAAGACTTTTCAAAAATCGGCAAAAAATCACCCCCGCCAAGTATATGACGACCTCATCACGCAGGTCGCCCGGAAAGGAATATTTATGAAACATAAAAGCGTCAAAGTGCTGTTATTGTTGCTTTGCCTTTGCCTGTTGCCGTTATTCACGGCCTGTAAAGACAAAACGCAGGACGAAGCCAAAACCCCAACGCCCGTTGCCTTGACTCTGCCCTCTAACCCAACCTTCCTTTCCATCTCTGTCCCCACAGTCGTAGACGGCGGGCGCGCCTATTTTGACATCAACAAAATCGGAATGCTCCGTGCCCTTTGCCAGGAAATTGAGGCCACCGCCTTCTTGAAGCTGAGCGAGACCGATACCCGCACCTTTGATGAAAGCCACAGTTACGATATCAACATTTATAACGCGACCGCTTCCTATTCCCTTTCTATCGATGAGAATAATCTGGTGTTTTTACAGGATGGCGTTTATGAGATCACAGAAGGCCGATTTTCCTATCATCTGGTCAGCGAATACTTTGCCGCAGGAGACACTTGAAACCACAAAAAGCCGCAAAACGGGTTGCGTTTTGCGGCTTTTTGTTTTTCCATATCAAGAAAATTGAGAAAAATCCGTTGCAGACTTTTTACACAAGCCCGGTAAAAAAGCACGCCGCTTTCAGGGCGCGCTTTTTTTCAGCCGCTCGGCTTTTTCCACGGCTTTCCGGGATTTTTTCAGTTCCGCAACCGAGTCATTGAGCGCCCCGCGCAGGTCGTCCGGCAGATCGCCATAGGCCTTCATAATTTGCTTCAGACTCTGTTTTTTCCCGCGGATAATGCCGGACACCGTATCTTTCTCGGTAGATTCCAGAATCTCAAAAAGCGCCTCGCAGAACATCCTCTTGCGCTCCGGACTCAGCGCCCCGATAAAACGATCCAACACCGCCTCGGTCTTTTCGCCGAAGGCGGTTCTTTTTTCGGTATAGGCAAATTCCGTTCCGCGCACCTGCCAGGTATAGGCATCGTGCTGGAGAATTCCGATGCCGTTACTTACCACGATCTTGTGTTTCCAATCATGCTCAAGGAGTACCGCCACAATGGAAGATTGCGGCATATAGGTGTGGATCTTATCGCGCATTTCGCGGTATTCCGGCGTATAAAGAGTGCCGTCGCAAAAACCGGGGCCATCGTTGTTGTAAACGCCGCGAATACGCGGATACACGCCCGGTCCGCTTTTAACGGCCGCGTAAGTGGCCAGATTGCCGCCCTTGGAATGTCCGCCGGTAAAAATCCGGCGCATGGGATAGGCGGCCCCCACCTCGTTTAGATAGTTGACGGCCGAAAGCTGTGCCGGGACAGGGCACTCATAGCTCATCATAAAATCTTCTTTCCAGCCGACCAATGTATCGTCCGTGCCCTGATAGGCCACAAAAAGGTTCTGCCCCGGTAAAAGCACCGAAATGGCGCCGAACTGCATATTCTCACTCCGGTTGACCTGTCGCTTCGCCCCAAAAAGCCGAAGACCGCCGAAGCGCTCGCTTTCCGAAAGCTTACGGAGCAGTTTGACATGGTTGGAAGCCCCGGTCACATGGGGCAGATGCGAACCGGGAAGCGCGAAATACTTCTCGACTGCATCCGAGAGCCGCACCGGTTCGGCACCGGGGTCTGCGGGAACGACTTTTCTCAGATCCATATAAGCCAACATGGAAAAAATGAGCGCGTCAATCGGGCAAAGCGGCGCATTTCCAAAAGAAAGATCGCCCCGCCAGATAAGATAGTCAAACATATTGCTCACGGAAAAATCCTCCTTTCATCTTTTTCAGCGTATGCCGGAGTTGTTTGTAGGTTCCCTGTTTATTGTAGCATGAAAAGTTCCCTTTTGTCAAGCGATCCGCTCAGCGTTTTTTACTGCCGGCAGCCCCTTTTCCGGCCGGGGCACGCCGGGATTCTGTTTTCCTGAAATCCGACGCTTTTCTGCTGTTTTGCGCATTTAGGGCGGCTCCTTTTTTGCCGCCGGCATTTGAAGGCGCAAAAGCGCCCTTCTTTTTACCCCCGAAACGGGGTGTTTTTCCCCCGGCATTTTCCCTGTGGCTCTCTTTTGGACCGGGTCCTTTTCCAAAGCGGTCGTTTCCTTTTTGGCCGGAGCGGTCGCCGGCCGGGCGCACCAG
>CAJJIY010000027.1 GCA_905187695.1 uncultured Eubacteriales bacterium
CTTTCGGGCATCGGCGGGGGCGTTTCGGGTCTGCGGATCGGCCTGCCGCGCGACTGTTTTGAAGAAGGAATCGCCCCCGATGTCAAAGCCGCCGTGCTTGCCGCCGCCGAGCGCTTCCGGAAACTGGGCGCCAGCGTGAGCGAAGTCTCGCTGCCCACCCTGCGCGCCGCGTTGCCGGCTTATTATGTGCTTTCCAGCGCCGAGGCCTCCTCCAACCTCTCCCGTTTTGACGGGGTCCGGTACGGCCACCGGGCGGAAAATTTCGGCGACATCACCGAACTGTATGTAAACAGCCGGACGCAGGGCTTCGGCGCAGAGGTCAAACGCCGCATCATGTTGGGCACTTTCGCCCTTTCCTCCGGCTATTACGACGCTTACTACAAAAAGGCGCTTCAGGTGCGCGCCCTCATCCGGGCGGATTTCGACCGGCTCTTTGAGCACTTTGACCTTATCCTGTCTCCGGTCGCGCCCACCGTGGCCTACCGCCTCGGAGAAAAAAGCGGGAATCCGCTTGAAATGTATCTGGGCGATATTTACAGCGTGCCGGCCAATGTCGCCGGCATCCCCGCGCTTTCCCTGCCCTGCGGCACGGGAGAGGGCGGTATGCCCGTCGGTCTCCAGCTGATGGGCAGGCCGCTTTCGGAAGCGCTCCTTTACCGGGCCGGCGCGGCACTGGAAGACGATATGGGAGGGAATCCGGTATGACGCTTTACAAAGGTTATGAAATGGTCATCGGCCTGGAGGTCCACGCCGAACTGAAAACCGAAACCAAAATCTTCTGCAGCTGTCCCACCGCCTTCGGCGCGGCACCCAACACCCAGTGCTGCCCGGTCTGCATGGGTCTGCCCGGCACACTGCCGGTGCTCAACCGCAAGGTGGTGGATTACGCGGTCAAGGCCGGCCTTGCCATGCATTGCACCATCGCCTCCTACTCCAAAGAGGACCGGAAAAACTATTTTTATCCCGACCTGCCCAAGGCCTATCAGATTTCGCAATATGATCTGCCGCTCTGTCGGGAGGGATATCTGGATATCGAGACCGAGAGCGGCGCCAAGCGCATCGGCATCACGCGCATCCATATCGAGGAGGATGCCGGCAAGCTGATACACGATGATAAAAACGGCACGATGATTGACTGCAACCGGTGCGGTGTGCCGCTCATCGAGATTGTCTCCGAGCCGGATATCCGCTCGGCGCAGGAAGCCAAGGCCTACCTGCAGAAACTCCGCGCCATCATCCTTTATACCGGCGTGTCCGACTGCCGGATGGAGGAGGGCTCGCTCCGGTGCGATGTCAACCTCTCGGTACGGAAAGCCGGCGAAACCGCCTTCGGCACGCGCACCGAGATGAAGAATCTCAACTCCTTCCAGTTTATCGTCAAAGCCATTGAATACGAATACCGCCGGCAGGTGGACGAACTGGAAAACGGCGGCGTCATCCTGCAGGAGACCCGGCGTTTTGACCCCGACAGCGGTAAAACCTTTGCCATGCGCGGCAAAGAAAACGCCAACGATTACCGCTACTTCCCCGATCCGGATCTCCCGCCGATCGTACTGGACGCGGCCACGGTGGCGGCGCTGGGCGCCGCCATTCCCGAATTGCCGGACGCGCGCAAAAAGACCTATATGGAAAAATACGGGCTCACCGCCTACGACGCGGAGATCCTCACCTCCGAAAAGGAGATGGCCGATTATTTTGAAAAGGCCGCCGCCGTGACCGCCTTCCCCAAACTGGCGGCCAACCTCCTTATTTCGGAATTTCTGCGCCTTTTGCCGGGCGAGGGCTTTGACTGCCCCGTTCGGCCCGAACATCTGGGCGAACTGGCCACGCTTCTGGGCAACGAGGAAATCAACAGTTCCACCGCCAAAAAGGTCATAAAAACACTCTTTGAAAAGGACGGTTCCCCGCGGGCGCTGGTAGAAAAAGAAGGGCTCTTCCAGATCAACGACGAGGCGCTGCTGGGAAAACTGGTCGATGAGGTGATTGCGGAAAATCCGCAATCGGTGGCCGATTTCCGCCGCGGCAAGACCGCCGCCGCCAAGAGTCTGGTGGGTCAGGTGATGAAAAAAACGGCCGGAAACGGCAATCCCGTGCTCATCAACCGCCTCATGAACGAGGCTCTTGAAAAGGCCTGAAACCGCCCCAATCTGGACTGCTCTTTTTTCCGAATCCGCACAAAAAAACAAGGTCAGATAATTCTTCATCTGACCTTGTTTTTTTGTCTTTTTAAACTTATTCCAACTCAAACGCGCCGGTGTAAAGCTGGTAATAAACGCCGCGCTCGGCAATCAGTTTTTCGTGATTGCCCCGCTCGATGATACGGCCGTGATCCAGCACCATAATGACATCCGAGTTGCGGACCGTGGAAAGCCGGTGGGCGATGACAAACACCGTCCGCCCTTCCATCAGCTGATCCATGCCCTGTTGCACGATGGCCTCAGTGCGGGTATCAATGGAAGAAGTGGCCTCGTCCAGGATCATGACCGGCGGGTCGGCCACGGCCGCGCGGGCAATGGCCAGCAACTGGCGCTGCCCCTGCGAGAAGTTGGCGCCGTTTCCGGACAGTTCGGTATCATAGCCCTCCGGCAACCGGGTGATGAAGTCGTCCGCACCCGCGAGTCTGGCCGCCGCGCGGCACTCCTCGTCGGTCGCGTCCAGCCGGCCGTAACGGATATTATCCATCACCGTACCGGTAAAGAGGTTGGTCTCCTGAAGCACAATGCCCAGCGACCGGCGCAGATCGGCTTTCCTAATCTTGTTGATATTGATGCCGTCATAGCGGATCTTGCCGTCCGCAATGTCATAAAAGCGGTTGATAAGGTTGGTAATGGTGGTCTTGCCCGCGCCGGTGGCGCCGACAAAGGCCACTTTCTGACCCGGCTCGGCATAGACCGTGACATCATGAAGCACCGGTTTGCCCTCTTCATAGGCAAAATCGACATCAAAGAGCCGCACATCGCCGCAAAGCGGGGTGTAGGTGACGCTGCCGTCCGCCTGGTGCGGATGCTTCCAGGCCCATTTGCCGGTGTGCGCCGCACTCTCGGTCAGTTTTCCGTCCTTTTCTTCCACATTGACCAGCGTCACATAGCCGTCGTCCACTTCCGGCTTTTCATCCATCAGGGCAAAGACCCGCTCGCCGCCAGCCATGCCCATGACCACGGAGTTGATCTGCTGAGAAGCCTGGTTCATGTTGCCGGTAAACTGTTTGGCCATGTTGAGGAACGGAATGATAAGGCTGATGCTGAAGGCCGTGCTGTAAAAGCCGAGGTTGTAAGCCCCCGCCGACAGCAGCACGCCGCCCACCACGGCAATGAGCACATAAAGAATGTTGCCGATGTTGCCGATGATCGGCCCCAGGGTGTTGGCATAGGCGTGCGCCCGGAAACTGTCGGCGCACAGTTCGTCGTTGATGCGGTCAAAATCGGCCTTGCCCGCCTCTTCGTGGCAGAAAACCTTGATGACCTTTTGCCCGTTCATCATTTCCTGAATAAAGCCCTCGGTCTTGCCCATGGCTTTTTGCTGACGGATGAAATATTTGGCCGAGCCGCCGCCCACCTTGCGGGACACTGTCAGCATGCCGAACACGCCAAGGAAGAGCACCAGCGTGAGCCAGACGCTGTAATAGATCATGATAAAGGTGACGGCAAGGAGAATAATGACAGAGTTGAGAAGCGCGGGAAGCGCCTGGGAGATCAGCTCCCGCACCGCATCCACATCGTTGGTATAATAACTCATGATGTCGCCGTGCTTGTGCGTGTCAAAATATTTAATGGGCAGATTCTGCATCCCGTCAAACATGGCGCGGCGCATCCGGCAAAGAAAGCCCTGCGTGATGCGCGCCATAAACTGCGTCTGAAGCGTGATGGCCAGAATGGAAATGACATAAAATCCGATCAGCAGCAGCACCTTGGGCAAAATTTCGACACGGGCCGACGCCCAATCGTGAAGCGGCGCCCATTTTTCAATGGATGTCAGCACCTGCTGTAAAAAGATCGAAGGAATAGCGGCCGTGACGGAGGAAATGATAATACAGACGATGGTCAGCGGCACCAGCACGGGATAACAGCTGAAAAGCATCCGCAGGATCCGTTTTAAGACCCGTCCGTTCATTTTGGGGCTGTCGTGAATCGGTCTTTTATTTTTCATCCTCTTCACCTCCCCGCACCTGCTGTTCGTAAACCTCGCGGTAAATGGAACTGCGCTCCAGCAGTTCCTCATGGGTGCCCATGGCGCTGATACGGCCGCCGTCCATGACCAGAATGAGATCGGCATCCTGCACCGAGGCAATCCGCTGGGCAATGATGATCTTGGTGGTCTCCGGAATAAAGGAACGGAAACCTGCGCGGATGAGCGCATCCGTCCGGGTATCCACCGCGCTGGTGGAATCGTCCAGAATCAGGATTTTCGGCTTTTTGAGGAGCGCCCGCGCAATGCAAAGGCGCTGTTTCTGGCCGCCGGAGACATTGGTGCCGCCCTGCTCGATATAGGTATCGTACCCATCCGGGAAGGACATGACAAAATCATCGGCCTGCGAAAGACGGCAGGCATCCCGGATCTCCTCATCGGTCGCGTCCGGGTTGCCCCAGCGGAGATTTTCTTTGATGGTACCGGAGAAAAGCAGATTTTTCTGCAATACCATGGCGACCGCGCCGCGGAGCACTTCCGGATCGTACTGCCGGACATCCACGCCGCCGACCTCGACCGCGCCCTCGCTGACATCGTAAAGGCGGGGGATGAGCTGCACCAGAGAAGTCTTTCCGGCACCCGTGCCGCCGATCACACCGACCGTCATTCCCGACCTGATCCGGAGATTGATATCCGAAAGCGAATTCTTTTTGGCGGCGGCGCTGTACCGGAAGTTCACATTCCGGAAGCAGACCGAGCCGTCCGTCACTTCCCGCACGGGATCGGCCGGAGCCTTGATGGTCGGCTCCTCGCCGAGCACCTCGCAGATCCGGCGGATGGATTCGGCCGACATGGTCAGGATGACATAGATCATGGAAAGCATCATGAGCGACATGAGAATCTGCACGCCGTATGTAATCATGGCCGAAAGCTGGCCGACATCCACGCCGTGCTCGCCGAGAATGGCCATGCGCGAACCGACCAGAAGCACGAAGACCATGTTGAAGTAAAGGCAGATCTGCATGATGGGGCGGTTGAGCGCCACCAGTTTTTCGGCGCGGGTAAAGTCGCCGCGGATATCCTCGGAAGCCGTGCCGAACTTGTTCTTTTCATAATCCTCGCGCGCAAATCCCTTGACCACGCGCATTCCGCGCACATTCTCTTCCACCAGTTCGTTGAGACGGTCATATTTCCGGAAAACGCGGCGGAAAGCGGGCATGGCTTTTCTCGCCACCAGAATGAGCCCGAAAGTCAGCACCGGGATGATGATGACAAAGGAAAGCGCCAGCGGGCCGCCCATCACGAATGCCATGACGATGGAAAAAATGAGCATGAGCGGACTGCGGATGGCCGTGCGGATGATCATCATGTAGGACATCTGTACATTGGAAACATCGGTGGTCATCCGGGTGACAAGCGAAGAAGCATATTTATCAATGTTTTCAAAGGAAAAATCCTGCACCTTGTAGTAAAGATCCTGCCGGACATTCCGGGCAAACCCGGCCGAGGCTCTGGCACAGGTGTGTGCCGCGATACCGCCGCAGGCCAGCGAAGCAAACGCCATGGCCACCAATACCAATCCCACCCGGACGATCTCCGCCACGCCGGCGCCGGCCTTGATCTCGTTGACCAGCCGTGCCGTAATAAACGGGATGAGGGTCTCGATCACCGCTTCTCCCACAATGAAAATGAGCGTGAGGATGGTCGGCTTTTTATATTCCCGAATACAACCTACCAATCGTTTGAACATGGAAGCATCCTTTCTTTAAATAATTTACTATCTAATTAATGTTTCATTATTATACCACTGAAATTTTTTAATGTCAAGAGGCATTTTTAAATAAAGAAAAAAGGGATCGCCCCTGTCCGATAACCTGTATCAGACCAGGCAATCCCCCACCCTTACGGGTTTCAGGTACGCTGTGTTTCCTCGTCGGGACGGAAAATGAGGGAAATACACCACACACCGGCCAGTGCCACCACGGTATAGATAATCCGGGCAAGCACGCTGGCCGAACCGCCGCAAAGAAAGGCCACTACATCAAATTTGAAAAGCCCCACAGAGCCCCAGTTGAGCGCACCGATGACAGCAAGCACCAGCGCGATTCGATCCATAACGGTCATGATTCCACCTCTTTCAAAGAACGGCGTTGCCGCTCTTCCTCTTTAGTATCCGCGCACAAATCCGCTTCAACCGTGGGAAAAACTGCCGAAAGAAGACTTTACACAAAAGAAATTTCGTGGTACAATATAACTATAAAATAAATTGATCAAAAAAGGAGGTCGCCCTGTTGTCTGTTCATTTTGAAATACCCGCTTATGTGGCGGCTGTCCGCGCGCCGCTCCTTGCGGCCGGGTTCCATGTCTATCTGGTCGGCGGATGCGTGCGCGACCTCCTGCGCGGCACGCCTCCGCATGACTATGACCTGACCACCGACGCCACGCCCGATGAAATGAAAAAAGTTTTTTCAGATTTCCGAGTGATCCCGACCGGCCTTGCCCATGGCACGCTGACGGTCCTGTCCGAAGGGCATCCGGTCGAAATGACCACACACCGGACCGAGGGCGCTTACAGCGACGGGCGGCGACCCGACAGCGTGGCCTTTACCCACAGTCTGACGCTTGACCTTTCGCGCCGCGATTTTACCGTCAACGCCATGGCATTTGCGCCGGACACCGGTCTGACAGACCCTTTCGGCGGGCAGGAGGACCTTAAAAAGCGCATTATCCGGACCGTCGGCGCGCCTGCCGAGCGTTTCCGGGAGGACGCGCTACGCATCCTGCGCGCTTTCCGGTTTGCCGCCACGCTGGATTTTGACATTGAAAAAGAAACGGCCAACGCCTGTGCCGGATGCGCCGCCGCGCTGACGCACGTATCGGTGGAACGAATCTTTGCCGAATATGAAAAACTGATTTGCGCCCCCGCCGCGATGCGCGGACTGCGCGCCCTTGCAAAGGCCGGATGCCAGAGCGCGATCTTCGGCGCCCTTTCGCCGGTCATACCCCCTGACGGGATGACTTTTTCATTACTTCCCGTCAACGCGGCCCTGCGCACAGCGGCGCTTTTGCCGGACGCGACGGACCGCGAACTGGCGGAGCTGTGCCGCCGTCTTCACACCTCCCGCGCCTTTTCGCAGGATCTTGTGGGACTCTCGGCGGCCGGGAAAGAACCCCTGCCGCAAACGCCCTTTGAAGCCCGGCGGTTTGTCTGCCGTCATTTCCCTTTTTACGAAAACGCGCTCGCACTGATCGCCTATCGCCGGAACACGGACAGCCGGGAAGCGCTGGCGCTGTGCCGCCGGGTGCACAGAAACGGAACGGCCGTGGAACTGCGCCGTCTGGCCGTGACCGGACTGGAACTGCAGCAGGAGGCCGGCATTGCCCCGCGCGACACCGCGCAAGTACTTGCGCAATTGCAGGAATGGGTCTGGGAAGACCCGAAAAGAAACAAACGGCCGCTTCTCCTGGAAGCCGCCCGCAAAAGAAAGGAGACCCCCGATGAATACGCCCGGAAACGAACACTTCACTTTTAAAAGCGCCGACCGGAAAACCGATGTGCACGCCTATGTCTGGATGCCCGTCACCCGCGCGCGCCCCCGCGCCGTGATCCAGCTCTCGCACGGAATGTGCGAATATGTCACCCGCTATGACGAATGGGCGCGGCGTTTTACCGACGCGGGCTATGTCTTCTGCGGCAACGACCATCTGGGGCACGGCCAGACCGCCGGCGGTCTGGAGAATCTCGGCTACACGGTTGCGCGGGGCGGGGCGGATTTCCTGGTGGAGGATCTTCACACCATGACCGCATGGATACGGAAACGCTTTCCGGGGGTGCCGATCGTCCTTTACGGACACAGTATGGGCTCTTTTGCCGCCCGGCTTTATCTTTCCCGCTATGGAAACGAACTGGACGCCGCCCTGCTGAGCGGCACCGCCGGCCCGGAAAAACCGACCGGCGTGGCGCTGGCACTGGCGCACCGGATTGCCCGAAAAGAGGGAGACCGCGCCCGCAACCGGTTTCTGACCTCTCTGGCTTTCGGAAGCTATAACAAGCATTATCGGCAGGAAAACGATCCCGTTTCGTGGCTGACAAGAGACCCGGCCGTCCGGGAAGCCTATCGGAACGACCCCTATTGCACCTTTACTTTCACCGCCGCCGGCTATGACACGCTTTTTTCGCTCCTTTCGGCCGTGTCCGCCAAAGAGTGGGCAAAAAAGGTGCCGGCCGGGTTACCTGTCTTTCTTTTTGCAGGCGACGGAGACCCCGTCGGCAATTACGGACGCGGGGTTCTGAAAGTGGCCGCCCGCTTAAAAAAGGCAGGATGTGCCGATGTGCGGTGCAAGATCTACCCCGGCGGCCGGCACGAACTGCACAACGAGACCTGCCGGGACGAAGTTTTCGGGGATCTCACAGCCTTTCTCGCGGATGTGCTGGAAAAAGGAGAAAAAAGTGAGTCTTGAAGCCGTTGCAAACACAAAAGGCCGCGTTCTGGGGGTGGATTTCGGGGAAGCGCGCACCGGGCTTGCGCTCTCGGACAGTTCACGGATGCTGGCTCACGGCATCGGGAATATCAGCGGCGGCGGTCTTGAAAAATCGGCCGCGCTGATCGTCGCCCGCGCCAAAGAAGAGGGCGCTGTGGCCATCGTACTGGGGCTTCCGGTCAATATGAACGGCAGCGAGGGGCCCCGCGCCGCCCGTGTGCGTCAACTGGCCGCGCTGATAGAAGCGGCCGTCCCGGAACTGCCCGTGGCACTGATGGATGAGCGCATGACCACCATGGCCGCCACGCGCTTTTTAAACGAGACCGACACACGCGGCAAAAAGAGAAAGGGCGTGATTGACACCCTTTCGGCACAGATTATTCTGCAAAACGCGCTGGACCGTCTGGCGCATCTGCAAAACAGCCAAAACAGATAGAAGGCGAACACCATGAGTGTTGAAGAAAATCACACTTTCACCGCGGAAGGAGAATCCTTTTCTTATACGCTCTTCCGCAAAAAGATCAAAAACATCAACCTGCGGGTTATGCCAGACGGGACGCTGCGGATCTCCGCACCGCTCCCTGTTCCCCTGTCGGAAATTGAAAACTTCCTCCGGCGTTCCCTGCCCTTTATCCGCCGGGCGCGGAAAAAACAGACCGAACGGGAGGAAACCCGGACGCCCCCGCTCCGTCTTCTGCCGGGAGAAACCGTGCCGGTCTTCGGCATACCGCGCGACATCCTGGTGAAAAAAGCCGCACGCAATCAGGCGCTCCTTTCCGGCCGGACGCTGACGCTTTCCCTGACCGACCCCGAAGATCCCGCGCTCCGCAAAAAGGTCTTTGAGGCCTTTGTGAAAAAGACCGCGGCCAGAATTCTGCCGATTGCCTTTGAAGCGCGGTTTTCCACCTTTTTCCCAATCCCGGAAAAACTGCCCGCCCTTTCTTTGCGCAAAATGACCGCCAAATGGGGACTGTGCCGTGCCGGGGCGCTTTCGGTCTCGCTGAATACCTATCTGGTGCTGCTTCCCCCGGTGCTCTGCGATTATGTCATCTGCCATGAATACTGTCATTTCCGCCATCCGGATCACAGCCCCGCTTTCTGGAACTGCCTAACAGATTATCTTCCGGACGCGCAGAAAAGGAGACAGGCGCTGCGCGATTTCCGTCTTCCCCGTTTTGCCGAACCCGACTGCTGAAGCAAAAGAGCCGCCCGGTTTTCCGGGCGGCTCTCATCTGTTCAGATCAGTTCCAGTAAAAAGACAAGCAGGCAGGCCGCCCCGGCCACGACCGGGAGCTTGCACCGGCAAAGCGCCAGCACGGCCGAGAGCAGGAAAGCCGCCAGCGCCGAATACAGCGCGCCGGTCGCGCTCAGCACCGCCGGGAAAGTCATGACCGACAGCGTGACAAAAGGCAGATAGTAAAAATAGGAGCGCAGCGTCCTGTTTCTGATCTCGCGGCGAATGAGCAGAAGCGGCAGGACACGGATGAGATAGGTCACTCCGGCCATGAGGAAGAGCGCGACATAAAAATTCCGAATCATGGGGTCTCCTCCTTTTCTTCCCGCACCGGGAACAGCCACGCGAAAAGAAGCGGCAACACGACAGACAAAGCGACGGTCCGGAATCCCTCGGTAAAGAAAGTCCATTCAAACCGGTGACAAAGAAAAGTGAGAAGAGCGCTGGCCGCCATGGAAACCGCCACCAGCGCGGCCAGCACCCGGCTCTTTCGGGCGGGCGGCAGAATGATGGCCAGGAACATGGCATAAAGCGCCATGCCCAGCGCCACGCTCACCCGCGCCGGCAGAAGATTGCCGGCCAACGACCCCAGGAGCGTGCCGACCGTCCAGCCCGGCACCATCAGCGTCATGGCGCCATAACTGTAAAAAGGACAAAGCGGCGGCTCTGCGGCCGTAGAAAGGGCAAAGATCTCGTCCGTCAGGCCATAACCGACCAACAGCCGCGCCAGCAGCGAAGTCTCGGGCGAAAGCCGTTGGGAAACGGAGCAGGACATCAGCAAATACCGGGAATTGATGACCAGCTGGGTAAAGGCCAGCTCCACATAGGTGGTTCCCGCCCCCATCAGCACGATGCCGGCCGCCTCTCCGGCGGAAGTCAGATTCAGAAGCGACATCAGCGTGGCCGCCAGCGGCGAAAACCCGGCCGCAGTGGCCTTGATGCCCAGCGCGAAAGCCACGGCAAAATAGCCGACGGCCAGGGGCGCGCCGTCCCGCAGGCCTCTCAAAAACCAGATTTTCCGACTCTCCATATGATTTCCCTCGTTTTCTACAGCGCTTATTGTACCGCATTGCGTGTGCGCTGTCAAGCCGTCCTGCGTTTTTCCACAAAAATTGATATGATTTTGGAAAGCGGCAAGGGGAAAAGCATCCCCCCAAAAAATAAAAATGAATTTTTTGTTCTTTCTTCTTGCAATTTTGAATAAAATATGATATAATGTTTCTTACCATTTCAAAAGCGAGGTGCCCGTCTGTGCAATATCCGGAAAACAATTCTGCAAATAACGATTTGCTGGCCGAGGTGGTCAAGGGAGCGGAAAGCGCCTATCAGGTGCCGGCTTCCGCCTTCGACAGTTACCGCGTCAAGCGCGGCCTGCGCGAGCCGGACGGAACCGGCGTGATGGCCGGCGTGACCCACATCGGCAATGCCCACGGCTATGTCATCAGCGAGGGCGAACGCACCTCTGTGGAAGGTGAGCTTTATTATCGCGGCTATCCCCTCTCCTCTCTTTGTGAAAACTTTGTGGCGGAGGGGCGTTTCGGCTTTGCCGAGTGCTGTTACCTGCTCTTCTTCGGTCATCTGCCCAACCCCAAGGAGCTCTCGGATTTTACCACACTCATGGATAACTATTCCCGGCTTCCGGCACGGTTTGACGAGGACATCCTGATGAAGGCGCCCTGCCCCTCTATCATGAACAAGATCGCCACCGGTGTTTTTTCGCTTTATGCCTATGACGAAAATCCGGATGACACCAGTCTTTCCAATATGTTGCGGCAAAGCATGGAGGTCGTGGCCAAAATCCCGGTGATCGCCGCACACGCCTATGCGGTCTACCGCAATGTCTTTGAGGGGCGAAGCCTCAGCCTCAACAACCCGCACGCGGGTCTGGCTGTGGCCGAAAATTTTTTGCGGATGCTCCGTTCCAACAAAACCTTTACGGCGGCCGAGGCGCACCTCCTGGATCTTTGCCTGGTGGTACACGCCGAGCACGGCGGCGGCAACAACTCTACCTTTGCCTGCCGGGTGCTCTCTTCCTCCGGCACGGATACCTATTCCGCAGTCGGCGCGGCCATCGGCGCCCTGAAGGGCCCGCTCCACGGCGGCGCGAACATCAAAGTGCAGGAAATGTTTGACGCCATCAAAAAGAATCTTAAAGACCCACGCGATGACGAAGAGGTCTCGCTGGCGCTCCGTGACGTGCTGGACGGCAAGATCGGAGACGGCTCCGGGCTTATTTACGGCATGGGACACGCCATTTACACCAAATCCGACCCCCGCGCCGTCATTTTAAAGCATTACGCGCGCAATCTGGCCAACGAAAAGGGATATGGTGATGATTTTGCCCTGCTGGAATCCATTGAGCGGCTCACGCCCGAGGTCTTCCGGAAATACAAGGGCAGCGACAAGGAAATGTGCGCCAATGTGGACCTTTACTCCGGGCTTATCTACCGGATGCTGGGCATCCCGGTGTGTATGTACACACCGCTGTTTGCCATTGCCCGTTCGGCGGGCTGGTGCGCTCACCGTATGGAAGAGCTGCTGACCGGAAAACGGATCATCCGCCCGGCTTACAAGTGCATTACGCCGGTGGCCAAATACATTCCCATGGGCAAACGATCTTAACGAAAACGCCGGAAAGGTACGAAACCTTTCCGGCGTTTTCTTACTTTCAATATATTTATTTTTTATGAACAAAGTGTTGACAAAATAAAAAGAATATGGTAGAATAAAAGAAAAATCTGCTTTTTTCCCATCAATCATCACCTTAAGGAGAAAAAGACATGAAAAAGACCGGAACGAAACTGCTTTGTATCCTCTTATCCGCCCTTTTAGCCTTTTATCTTTTCCCCCAGTGTGTATTGGCCGGGGCGCTTGACGCTTTGGGCGCCGAAAAGGAACAGGAAACCGGAACCAGCACCGCCGACGCACCGGCGGAACTGGTTTCCAAGCGGAGAGAAAACGCCAAATATTTTAAAATGCCGGACGGCTCTTATCTGCTGGCGCAGTATGCCGATGCCATACACGAAAAAAAGGCAGACGGCACTTTTGAAGAGATCGACAACACACTGAAAAAAGGGCTTTCCGGTTATACCGTTTCCGGCGGCCGGGTGAGATTTGCCAGCAATACCAAGGCGGCCAAAACCGTGCAGATCAAAAACGGCGATTATGAAATCTCCTTTGGCCTGCTTGACGCCAAAAAGAGCAAAATAGAAACCGTTGAAAAAGAAAAAAAGCCTGCCGGTTTTTATTCTTTTGCCGAACTTTCTTCCTATGCCAGTGCGGTGCGCTATCCGGACGCCTATGAAAACGCGGATGTGGAATATCTTCTCCGCGGGCACTCTCTGAAAGAAAACATTATTCTCCGTCGGGGCGGGCAAGCCAGCTATATCTATGCCTTTGAAATGAAACTGAAAGGACTCACGCCGGTGCTTTCGGGCGGAGCCATTTTGCTGTGCGCAAACGGCGAAACCGTTTATGAAATCCCCGCCCCTTTCATGACCGACGCGGCGGGGGCCGATTCGTTTGCGGTCCATTATACGCTCTCGCAAACCAAAAAGAACACCTATACCGTGACGCTCACGGCCGACGCCGGATGGATCAATGCCGCCGAACGCGTCTTTCCCGTGACTATTGACCCCACTTTTTACAAATCCGGTACAGGCGTAAAATCTGCCGGCATCCGGGAAGAGGACCCGACCCGGCATTATGACAAAAGTTCTCTTCAGCTTCAGACACCCGGAAACGGAAAAGAAAGCATGACTCTTTTCAAGATCACCGACTTTGCGCCTTTGCCCCGGAACGCCGTCATTCAAAGCGCGCTTCTTCTGCTGAATATAGAATATATTTATAATCCATACACACCGTATACCGATGAAGAATTTTACACCTGCGCAAACGAAATTGTCGGAAACTGGAACCCCGACACGGTGACCTATGCGCAGTATGCAAGCGGTCAGTTTTCCATCAGTCCGACACTTCTGGACACTTTCTCCTCCAAAAATTCCGGCTATTTTTACTACAATCTCACTTCCGTAATGCAGGGCTGGTACGACGGCACACGCCCCAACCGCGGTGTGGCCATCCGTGCGACCGATTCCTCTTCTCCGGACAGCATCGCTTATTTAAAAAACGACTTCAGCCTATACGACTATCCCTATTTCATTCTCAATTTCCAGGACACGCACGGCGTGGAGAGTCACTTTGAATATGCCGTCTCCTCGGCCGGAGCGGCGGGGACCGGTTATGTCAATGCCTTCAGCGGTGAACTGACCTTCCTCCACGATGTTTTTACCACTTCCGACGCCGTTTTTCCCTACACTTTCGGTTTTTCCTACCGTTCCGGCGAATCGGACCATCGGTCCGAGTATCACATGGGGGCAGGCATCCGGATGTATACGGATGAACGGATCCTGCCCTTTGACAACAATTCCGATTCTTTACTGACTCTCACCTATACTGACGCGGACGGTACCGCGCATTATTTCACCCGGCAAAGCACAGACGCCCCCTTTGTCAGCGAGGACGGACTGAAGCTGACGCTTGAACAGACCGCAAGCGGCTATACCCTGACGGACGACGTGGGAAACAAGCGGATTTTTGACTCGGGCGGCTATCTGACCGAACTGCAGGACATCCACGGTAGCCGCCGCCTGTTCGGACGGGACAGCGGGAAAAAACTGACCGACATTTCGCTCCTGCCCGCCGGTTCAGACGAAACAATCCTGCAGCTGACCTTTACCTATACCGGAGATCTCCTTTTGACCGTTTCCAATATACAGACCGGTGTGACGGCCACTTTCACGCACGAATATTCTTTTGAGGATGAAAATGACAATATGTGCGCCGTTCTCACGGATATTGTCTATCGTTATCCGCAGAACTCGACCTATACCGTCCAATACGATTTCGAAGGCGGATGGCTGTGCCGCGCCAAAGACACCAAAACCGGCATTTCGGTCTCCTATAACTATGACAGCCTGGGCCGCGTCTCTTCCTATCGTTACGGTGGCAACAACAACGCGGACGGCAAAACCACGCGGCTTCTTTACGCCAGCCGGAAAACCACCCTGCAATCCCCCGGCGCGGACAATCTTTTTGATACGGCAGACGACCTTTTTACGGTCCTGCTCTTTGACAACACCGGAAAAGTGTCCAGTGCCTATACCACCGACCTTTCGGTGGTATACGGTGCGGCCGGTTATACCTACGGCACAACCAACCGCACGCAGAATTTACCCCTGAGCGTGACGACTTCGTCCGGCGCGGACGCCAATCTGCTCTCCAACCCCGGCTTTGATGAGGGCACGGTCGGCCAAACGCCCAACCGGTTCACCGCCACCGGCAGTGCGGTTATTAAATGGGACGCCGTGGACGGACTGGAAAACAAGCAGGCATACCTCAGCGCGCCCGCCACCGTGAACGGGGTCAATTATACCACCGCCGCCCTTTCCCAGGTCTTCCGCGTGCCGGCCGGGACCTATACCCTGTCGGTCTATTACAAGTGGGGGACCCGGCGGACCAACGCCGCCCTGAAGATCAAAGTCCTGAACGCGGGCGGCACCGTGGTGGCCGAAAGCCGTGCGGCCAAAGCCCAGGCAGGAAGTTCAAGCTCGGTTTGGGAACGCCTTTCTCTCACCTTCACGGTGGACGGAACGGCGTGCCTTTCGGACGGCTATACCGCCCTGTTTTCACTGGAGGGTGCCGATGCTTCTCTCTCGCCGCAGGCGGATCTGTATCTGGATGCCGCCATGCTGGAGCGCTTTTCTGCCCCCGGCACTTACAGTGCACTGGGCAACGGCAGTTTTGAAAACGGAAGCGACGACTGGACGCTCAGCAACCGTGCCGATATCGTCTCTCCCGATCAGACAGTTTTCGGCTCGAAAGCGCTCCGGCTTGGCACACACGGCGGCTATACTTTTGCCAACGCCCGCGCCCGGCTGACCTATCCCCCCGCCCGCGAAGCGGAAACGGACAATGACAGCGCTCTTGTTTCAAAGCCCTATACTTTCCTGCTCTCCGGCTGGGCCAAGGCCCCCGCCGCGCGTCATTATGACAGCGAACACAGCGAAATGTATACCGTCGCCCCGAAATTTGAGCTCCGGGCAGTCATCCATTATGCCGGCACGACCGAAACCACCACTTTCCGTGTTCCCTTCTGCCCTAGCGTGTCGGATTGGCAATATGCCGTGGGCGCAATCAGCACCCCGAGCGTCACCAAAGTCATCGGAGACAAGACCTATACCGGCTATTATCCGCTGGATTATGTGGATGTTTTCTGTGCCTATGAATACAACTTCAACGAGGCCTATTTTGATCAGATCTCCTTTGTGGAAGACAGCAACTGTCTCACCCATTATACTTATAATGAGCAGGGCTATCCGACCGCCAAAGGCGATTCCTCCGGCCTTAGCGAACAGTATACCTATGCCGAAAACGGCGTGGATCCGGTGGGCCTGACCACGGCAAACGGAAACAGTTATTCCGCCACATATGACAGTCTGCACCGTCTGACCGGCATGACCGACCCGAACAAAAGCGAGACCGTCACGACGACCTATACCTACGACGCATGGGGCAATGTGGTGAAAAGCACCTCTGCCTGCGCCTCGGAAGTCATGGTCACCACCGCGGAATACAGCTCCAGCACGGCCTTTTTGGGCGCGCCCATCCGGGAAACGGCGGCAGACGGCACCGTCACGGAATATATTTATAACAACCGCGGGCAACTGCTTTGCGTGTATTCCCCGCAACTGCAACGCGGCACCCTCTATTATTACAATGATTACGGTCAACTCCTGCGCGCAGTGACCGCCACAAAGCAATACGGAGACTATACCCCCATCGGACTGGGAAATACCGTCTATACCTACAACGCACAGGGGCGAACCTCGACCATTGCCACAGGCAGCGCAAGTTATCAGTTTGAATATGACGATTTCGGAGACATGGTGCGCGTTGCGGTGGGTTCGCGCACGCTCTCCACGCTGAACTACGCCGAGAGGGGCGGGCGACTGATCTCGCAGAGTTATGGCAACGGCTTCTCACTTTCCTACCGGTACGACAACCTTGACAGGGTAACGGGCATTTGCTATAATGGAAGTGAAAGCGCGAGCTTTACCTACCGCTATAATGCGCAGGGACAAGTGGCCGTGCATGAAGACCGCATCAACAACCGCACCTATGAATACAGCTATGACGCCAGCGGACGGCTGACTCTGACCGGAGCGGTGGATACGGGCAACCGGACCGTCTATCTCCGGAAAACCGAAT
>CAJJIY010000028.1 GCA_905187695.1 uncultured Eubacteriales bacterium
GCCTTTTGCCGGAATAAAAAAGTATTGCGAAAAAATCAAAAAGGGTTTTCTTTTTGCCGCGCTTGTGTTACAATAAGTGCGGCCTTTTGGGTCAGCGTCTGAAAATGAGGGAAGGAAATATAAATGGAAAAGGGAAAACGGTTGTGTCAGCTTCTTTTTGCCTATCTGCCTGTGATTTTTTTCGCGGCGCTTTTTGCGCTCAGCTATATACTTTTTATCGTGCCCAATCATTTTGCCCCGTCCGGCGTCAGCGGCATTGCCGTAATGGTGCAGTACAAACTGGGGTTCAGCGTGGCCTATCTCTCGCTCATCATCAATGTGCCGCTTTGCGTGTTTGCGTTTCTTTGCATTGACCGCGATTTTGCCGCCAAGACCTCGGTTTTCTCGCTTTGCTATTCGCTTTTTTACCTGTTCTTTCAGAATATGGATCTGGAGCGATTCAAATATTATGCCGGCGGCGTGGACACCATCTATCCGGTCATTATTTCGGGGTTGATCAGTGGGCTTTGTTACGGTTTTCTTTTCCGGATGAACGGCTCGACCGGCGGCGTGGATGTTTTTTCGCGCTATGTTTCCAAGATCCGCCCCATGCTGAATTTTTTCTGGATCACTTTTGCCTTTAACGCGGTGGTGGCTTTTGCCAGTTATTTCGTCTATGCCGAGGTGCAAAACGGCGTGACGGTCTATGATTACAAACCCGCGTGCCTTTGCCTGCTTTATTGTTTTATTTCCAGTTTTACCGGCAACCGCATCATGCGCGGGCAAAAGCAGGCCAGCAAGTTTATCATCATCACGCGGCACGCCGCCGAGATCGAGCGCGATATTGTGGAGCATCTGCACCATTCCGCCACCCGCGTACAGGGTTACGGTTGCTATACCGGCGAGGGGCGGGATGTGATGATCTGCATTGTCAACAAACACCAGCTGGTGGATTTTGAAAAGATCCTGAAGGCCTATCCCGGCACTTTCGCCTTTGTGGAAACGGTGGATGAAACCATCGGCAACTTCCGCCAGACCAAATGGAAGGGCGGCGCGGGGGAGTGAACGCGGCCCGGCGACTTTCCGGCGCATAAAAAAGGACGGCAGACGCCGTCCTTTTTTCAGTTTTCGCCCGGAGCAGGCGGCGGGGAACTTTTCTTGACGGTCAGCTCGTGCGTCATGACCTCGTCCGCGGCCGTCACGGTAAAGGTGAGGTCACCGCGTGTGAAGGAAAAGCCCACCTCCGGGATGCGGTCGGCCATTTCGGTCAGCCAGCCGTTGACGGTGGCGGCTTCGGTCTCTTCCTGGAGCGAAAAGAAATCAAAAACCGTCTGAACCGGCGCGGTGGCCAGCACCCGGAACACGCCCGGCTCGGTTTCTTTAATTTCGCTGATTTCCTCGTCCCGTTCGTCCCAGATTTCGCCCACGATCTCTTCCAGAATGTCTTCCATGGAGACCAGTCCCGCTGTTTCGCCGTATTCGCTCACGGCCACGACCAGATGATTGTGCGCGGTCTGCATCTCTTTGAAAAGCGTATCCAGCGGCACGGTCTCCGGCACGAAAACCGGCGGACGCAGGATTTTTGTCAGGGAAAATCCGGGCTTGTCGTGGCTGACCAGATAATCTCTGGCGTGCAGGATCCCCAGCACCCGTTCATCGTCGGAAAGCACCGGAATACGGGAAAATTCTTCCTCTTCAATGACGCGCAGAATGTCGCATTCGCTGGCGTCGAGCGGCAGGGTCACGGCCGATTTCCAGGGGGTCATGACCTCTCTGACCGTGAGGCGGTCCAGATTGAAAACATTTTTGATGTAGGTCAGGTCATCGCGGTCGATCGTTCCCTCGTCTGCGCCCGCATCCAGCATGAGCACGATATCCTCCTCCCGCACGGCTTCTTCTTTTTCGTGCGGGTTGATGCCGAACAGGCGCAGAATGCCGTTGGTGGAGGCCGAAAGCAGGAAAATGGCGGGCGAGAGCACGCGGGAAAGGAAAGTGATGACGCCGCAGACCGCGCCGGCCAGCTTTTCCTTGTGTTTCATGGCCACGCGCTTGGGCACCAGTTCGCCCAGTACCAGGGTGAAGTAGGAAAGAATCAGTGTGACGAGTATGACCGAAAGCGTGCGTATCACGCCCGTGTGGGCGGGCGCCACGCGGAAAAGACGGACAAAGAACCCCGCCACGCGGTCGGCAAAGTTGTCGGCGGCAAAGGCCGAACCGAGAAATCCGGCCAGCGTGATGCCGATCTGAATGGTGGAAAGAAAGCGGGTGGGCTCCTCAATCATCCGGAGCATCCGCCGGGCTTTTTTATCGCCCTCCTCGGCCAGAGCGCGGACTTTTTTCTCGTTGAGTGAGATGACCGCGATCTCGGTGGCCGCAAAGAATGCGTTGAGTGCAATAAGGATCAGCTGTAACAGCAGTTGTTTCATAACAAAAAAAGAAAACCTCCAAATCTGAAAATATCGTTAAAAAAGCGCGCGGGTTCAAAGCCGGAGCGAAAAGGGCACCGGAGCAAACCGCGCAAGCGTCAAAACGAAATTTTCATTTGCAGGCTGAAAAAAAGATTCAACGGCTGTACATCGGGGTAGCGGATCCACAAAACCAACTCCTTTCGTAAAATTCGGGGCGGGGCGCGCGGGAAAGCAAACGCCGGAGCCCTTCTGTATATTATAATAGCATATGCGCAGAAAAACGTCAAGAGGAAGCAAACCGCGCGGGATCTTTCTTTCCTCGCGTTCGGGCGGAGCTGACTCCGGTCACGGGCCGGCGCGGTTTATTTGGAAGCGCGAAGGGAGGAGCACTTTTCCGATTTAACAAAAGGGACGGCGATTGCCGTCCCTTTGTGTTGGTGGAGACGAGGGGGCTCGAACCCATGACCTCACGGATGTGAACCGTGCGCTCTGACCAGCTGAGCTACGCCTCCGAGGCGGAATGCGTTCAAATCCACATTCCTTTCCGTTTCCGGTGGTCGGAATGACAGGATTCGAACCTGCGACATCCTGGTCCCAAACCAGGCGCGCTACCAACTGCGCTACATCCCGAAATGGGGGCAGGTCAACCTGCTTGACCTACACATTATATCAAATCCTTTCGGGAAAGTCAATACCTTCCGGTGAAAAATTTCCAATTTGATTTTCGGCGGGGGGTTTGACGAACCGGGGGCGGTATGTTATAATGGAGGCGAGGATCGCCTGAGGGCGGTCACAGGGAGGTGCGCGGAAAGATGAACGAAAAAGCGATGCCAAACGCCGTATGGGGCGAACCGAAAACGCACATGGCCGCAGTGGTGGCGGCGCTGAAAACGGTTTATCCCACGGCGGTCTGCGCGCTGGAATCCGGCAATGACCCTTACCGGTTGCTGGTGATGGGGCGGCTCTCGGCGCAGTGCACCGACGCGCGGGTCAATATTGTCTGCCGGGAACTGTTTGCCCGCTACCCAACGGCCGCCGACCTTGCCGCCGCCGATCTTCCGGAGGTGGAGGCCATTGTGCGCCCCTGCGGCCTGTTTCGCGTCAAGGCGCAGAATATTGTGGATGCCAGCCGGATGCTGGTGAGCGAATACGGCGGCGTGATGCCCTCGGACATGGAGGAATTACTGCGTTTTCCGGGCGTGGGACGCAAAATTGCCAATCTGTTGCGGGGCGATCTGTTTGGTCTGCCCGCTATTGTGGCAGATACGCACTGCATCCGGATCTGCGGGCGGCTGGGCTTTTATCCGGAAAAAGAAAAAGACCCCGTGAAGGTGGAGCGGATCCTTTCGGCCGTGACCGAACCTGCCGAGCAAAGCGATCTTTGCCACCGATTGGTGCAGTTTGGCCGGGATGTCTGTATGGCGCGCGCTCCGCGCTGCGAGGGTTGCCCGCTCTCTGCGCTTTGCGCGGCGCAAAATGCCGGCGGCGCGGGATGAAAGGGATATTGGGCCGCTTTTGCCGGGAGCCTTTTCCCGTGCGCGAAAAAATCCGATAATTTTACAAAAAGGGCTTGCATTTTTGAAAAAGCTATGCTATAATAACCAAGTAGCGCGGTTTTCCGTTGCATACGGCCCTTTAGTCAAGCGGCTAAGACGTCGCCCTCTCACGGCGAAGGCATGGGTTCGATTCCCGTAAGGGTCACCAACAAGAAAAGCCCCCCGGAAAGGGGGCTTTTCTTGTTGCTATCCTTTTCGCGGAACGACCCGGCAAACCGGGGAAAAGGAGAGGAAGGCAGATGTTTTCAGTCCGGTTTGCGGCCCAAGGGCGCAGCCCTTGGGCGATCGATATCCCGTAAGGGTCACCAACAAGAAAAGCCCCCCGGAAAGGGGGCTTTTCTTGTTGCTATCCTTTTCGCGGAACGACCCGGCAAACCGGGGAAAAGGAGAGGAAGGCAGATGTTTTCAGTCCGGTTTGCGGCCCAAGGGCGCAGCCCTTGGGCGATCGATATCCCGTAAGGGTCACCATTGCAGTATAATCCGAACACGATATTGTTTTTCAGTGTCGTGGCGGCTTATACAACTAAATACCGGGTAGAAATCAATCTACCCGGTATTCTTTTTTATTTTCTTTTGACAAATGTGCGCCGGATCATCGTCCGGGTGTTATTTTTGCCGGAAGCGAAGGTACAGGAAGAGATCTTGCGCAAGCGTTGCGGGCAGTTCGGTTTTTTCTCCGGCGGCGGTGTAGAACCCGTCAAAGACGAAGCCCTCGTCCGGCCGGATTTCCAGTGTGAGCGCGCCGTTGCGGACGCTGGCGCCAAGGCGGCCGTTTTCCTGGCAGAGAAGATTCACTCTGGCGGCGGCTTCTCCGGCCACGGTCGTGCCGTTCAGCGTGAAAGTACTGCCGGCGGCGCAGGTGATCTGATAGTTTTCCGATTCGCCTTTTTGATTGTCAACGGAGAGAAGACCGCTGAGGTTTTCGTCGTTCTGAGAATAGGTCTGCCCGCTGAAGGTGTTGTTTTCACAGGTAAAACCGTAAACGCCCGAGACCGAGGAATGATAATCGCTGTAGGCGGTCTCTTCCGCCAGGATGGTGTTTTCCGAGAAGGTGAGATTGCCGGCGTAGTTGGTGACGGGCACAAAACCCCGGAAGGCGAAGGGCGTTTCGCCAAAGGCCGTCACGCGGTTCTGATCGCTGACAAAAACCGCCCCGGGTCTGTTGGAAGAGGGGGCGACCCAAAGGGCCCGCATGGTGGTCTTGTGCCGGAGGACAAATTCGTTTTTGCTGATTTCGCAGTTGCGGATGCCGCCCTGTTCCGCGGCGGTGGACACGGCGATCTTCTGCCCGTCGGCGGTTTTATACTGCTTGGTCTTGTTGATAAAATACAGGCTGATGAGCGCGGAATCCGTGCCGAGCGCCTGGGCGGAACGGCTGGCGATGAAGCGGTTGCCCGTGATGCGGATGTTTTCAAAGTTGACCAGATGCAGCCCGCAATAGAGCGGATTGTCCACCACATTCTCCGAAAATTCAAACCCGTTGCAGGTCACGCCGCCGGCCTGTGAGTGATGCCCCACGGCCACCAGGTGCGGCCCCTCGGCGTCGCTTTTTCCGAAATAACAGCCGGTAACGGTGATGTTTTCGTTGTAATGATAATCTCCGTCCGCGCATTTGACGGCAGAGGTCTCCGGGTTGGCGCTGATGGCGCCGGGGGTGGTGGGCTCGATCTGAATGGTTTCGCGCGTCAGCACGCCGTCATAGTGATAGCCCGCGAACATGACATTCCGGATGGTCAGATTCCGGCATCCGTCGATCTGGATGGCGTGATTGTTGGGGGTGTCCTTGATGATGCAGTTTTCAATCACCACATTTTCCGCGCACGCGATGACGAAGGATTTGGCCCAGGAACGGCAGTCCAGCATTCCGCCCGAGATAGTAAAATTGGAAGCGCCATCGGTGCAGTAGCCGCCTTTTTCGGTATTGAGAAACAGGAATCCGTACTGTTTGCCGGTGCGCAGAATGGCTATCCGGGACTGAGATACGGCGCGTTCGATGGTTTCGTCATAGCCGGTCCGGGCATCTGCCAGACTGCCGGACAGCCGCAGGGTCACGCCCTCCCGCAGAATGAGCCCGTCCACATAGTAAATGCCGGCCGGCACATAGACCGTGCCGCCGCCGCTCATGGCGTTGATGGCCGCCTGAAAAGCGGCGGTGTCGGAAATCACATCCTCGGCAGTGGCGCCGAAAGCGAGCACACTGACCGATTTTTCCGGAGCCCTGAAAGGCGTGCAGGTGAAATTTGTATTGAGGTTCTCTTCCACCGTGACCGAGATGCTGGCCTGTTCGCCGTATTGGTTTTCCACCGTGATCGTGGCGCTCCCCGCGCGGAAAGCGTCCACCTCCACGCAGTTACCTTTGATGCGGGAAAGGACGCAGGCGTCCTTTGCGATCCGGATCCGTTCGGGAATGAGGCCGAGTTCTTCGGCCGAGACCTTTACGGAAGTCCGGATTTCCGGGTCGCTGTCGGGGGGCGTATGTTTACAGGAGACAAACAGCAAAGAAAAAAGCAGAGCCGGGAAGAGCAAAAACAGGCCTTTTTTCATGATCGGTTCCTTTCTTGGCTGGTGTCGGCGCGGCCTTTACCAAAGGAATGTGTTGGGGAAACAATCCCCCATTATTTAATATAGTGTAACATTTTCCGCGCAAAATGTCAAGTTTTCTTTTCGGAAAAAGGTGCGGCCGTTGACAGCGCCGTTGTTTTTGGTTATAATAAAAAGGAAATGATCAAAGGGGGACTGAACATGAAAATCACTTTTCTGGGGGCGGCGCACGAAGTGACCGGCTCCTGCACGCTGCTTGAAATCGGCAAATATAAGATTCTGGTGGATTGCGGCATGGAACAGGGCCCGGACATTTATGAAAACAGCGAACTGTCGTTCCCGCCGGCCGATATTGATTTTGTTTTTCTCACGCACGCGCACATTGACCATTCCGGCAAACTGCCGCTTTTGTCCAAAAACGGGTTTTCAGGCACGGTTTACACCACCAGAGCCACCCGGGATCTTTGCGCGATCATGTTGGCGGATTCAGCCAACATTCAGCAGTCCGAGGCGGTCTGGAAGGACCGGCGCGCCAAGCGCTCCGGCGAGGAGGGTTACACGCCGCTTTATACGCTGGAGGATGTCAACGCGCTCATGGGGCATTTTTGCACGGTGGATTACGGCGAAGAGGCCGAGCCCTGCCCCGGGGTGCGCGCCGTGTTTACCGACGCGGGGCATCTGCTGGGTTCGGCCAGTATCCGCCTGACGCTCACCGAAAACGGGGAGCGCCGGACGGTGGTGTTTTCGGGCGATATCGGCACCCAAAACCGTCCGCTTCTTTGCGACCCGGTGCCGCCGGACAGCGCCGACATGGTGATTATCGAATCCACTTACGGCAACCGCCTGCACGAGGGGGCGCGCGGCGAGTGGCGGTTTAAACTGGCAACTCTTATTGACGAAACGCTGGGAAAGGGCGGCAATCTGGTCATCCCTTCTTTTGCGGTCGGCCGCACGCAGGAACTGCTTTATGCCATCCGCCGGATCAAGGAAGAGCATCTGACCCGGACGGATTTCCCGGTCTATCTGGACAGCCCGCTGGCCATTGAAGCCACGCATATTTATAAGGACACCCTGCGCAGTTACTTTGATAAAGAGACCAACGAATTGTTGGACCGCGGCGTGAACCCCATCGGGTTTGAAGGGCTTCATCTGTCGGTTTCCAGCGAGCAGTCCAAACAGATCAACTATGATCCCACCCCCAAAGTGATCCTGTCGGCTTCCGGTATGTGCGAGGCGGGGCGTATCCGTCACCACCTCAAATATAATCTCTGGCGGCCGGAGTCCACGGTGCTTTTCGTCGGCTATCAGGTGGAGGGGACGATCGGGCGAAAACTGCTGGACGGGGCGCGTTATGTGACGCTTTTCGGCGAGCAGATCCGGGTATCGGCCCGGATTGAAAAGCTGGAGGGAACCTCGGCGCACGCCGACCGGGACGAGCTGATGGCGTGGCTTCGCGCCATTCCGGGAAAGCCGCGGCAGATCTTTGTCAACCACGGCGCGGACGGAGTGTGCGACGCCTTTGCCGCCGATATAAAAGAGACGCTGAATATAGAAGCCACCGCCCCCTATAGCGGTGATTCCTTTGATCTCTTCACGGGCGCACAACGGGAGGTCGGCAGTCGCAAAAAAGTCAGCCGGACGGACAGCGAGCGCAAGCGCGGCACCTCGGCCGTCTGGTCAAGGCTTTATACCGCCGGTATGCGCCTGATGGGATTGATCGAGCGGAGCCGCAGCGTAAAGAGCCGTGAACTGGCGGCACTCACGGGGCGCATCAACGCCATCTGCGACAAGCACGAAAAAGAACTGGAAAGAAGAAAATAAGGCGAATCCCCCCAAACGGGTGCGGTTTTACCTTTTGACATGAAAAAGCCCGGCCTTGCCTCCTTCTTGCGGGAAGGAGGCGGGCGCGGGCTTTTCTTTGCGGAGCGCGGCAGGATCGGCGGCGCGGGGCAAAGAGCAAAATCCGTCAGGGTTTCCGGCGGATCCGAGCCTTTTCGATTTGGTAGTCGGCCGGCAGGTCGAAGGGGTAAAAGGGGTGCGGCAATCTGGTAAAAGGCAACCGCTTTAAGTTGGAAGCGCCGGCGCCGGGGGTGTCGGCAAAGCAGATCTCACCGGCGAATTTGCCATAGGGCACGCGGAAAGAGGTGTTGGCCTTGACCACGATCAGATCGTAAAGAGTGGGCTCGATCCCGAAATGGCGAAGGAGCTGCGGGTCGCCGCTGGCGTGCGGTGCGCCGCAAAGCAGCAGATCCATGTGACGGATACGCACCACGGCGGCGCGGCCGATCTGCTGGACAAGGCCGCGGTTGGCCGGGCCTTCCTGGGTAAATTCGCCGTCATGGAGCGAGAGCACGCGGCCGGTTGCCTTGAGCGGGCCGGGCATTCCGGGGGTGAATTTGCCGCCGATGGTGAAAACGGCGCTGTTGCCCACGCCGACCCGGAAGGCTTCTTCCACGGCCTCGGGGTCCTTGACAAACATACCCAGTTTCAGCTGACTGCCGCGCTCAAAGGCGCGCAGAGCGGGCGCAACGCTGTCCCCGACCGCGCCGCCGTTGGGCGAATCGGCGGCATCGGCCAGAATGACGGGCTTGGGGACGGCGGGATCCTCGGCACGGTCAAGAATCTCGTCAATGCTCATCATATCCGGCCACATTTCATCTTTTCTTTCAAAGAAGAGCGCGGCCATCCGGTCGGCGGCGGCCTTGGCTTTTCCGGCGTCCGGCCCGACGGCAATGACGGTGCTGCCGATATCCGCCACATCCAGCCACGGCTGGACATTGAAAACCGTGAAATCAGCCAGGTCGCCGCATTTGACCGCTTCGTGACCGAGGGCGACCACATCCCGGAACGCACCTTCCAGCGTGGTAAAGCCGGAGGGCGGAGTCATGACCGGGAGGATGACCGAGGCCATGGAAAGTTTTTCACCCGAAAGTTTCCGCATACCGAGCGTGGCGGCACGCCGCCCGGTTTCGTAAAAGTCCATGTGCGGATAGGTCTGATAGCCGCAGACAAAATCAAGGTTCCGGAGCACCGGTTCGGTGATGTTTCCGTGCAGATCAAAAGAGGCGGAAAGCACGGCGTCCTCCCCCACCATCGCGCGCAGTCGGGTGAAGAAATCGCCGCAGACATCATCGGTTCCCACGGCGCAGGTCGCGCCGTGCATGGAGCAGAAAACGCCGTCCGGTCTGCCGCTTTGCCGGACATAGTCGGCCACGCGGGAAAGAAAGAACCGGTAAACTTCCGCCGAGATGCGCCCGCCGGATTCGCCGTAGAGCGAAATGCCGGGAACAGCCTCTCCGCCGAAGGCCTCTACCACCTCCCTCATGCCCTGCGCGGCGCATTTGAGCGGGGCGATCCGCGCAAAAAAGTCCGCGCCCTCGGCATAGCGGGTGTGTTCAAATTCCGGAAGTCCCATCACAATGGGGTTGAAAGTGTCGCTTTCCTGGTGCAGTTCGCAAATCAGAACGCGCTTTTTTTCCATATCGGTCTCCTTTGCTTTGGCAACAAGTCGTTTTTTGCAGTATAGCACAGAAAAAAGGAAAAGGCAAGGGCGGTGGGAGAAAATTTTGAATTTCACCGGGTTTTGCGGTAAGCCGCCCTTCTTCCGGCCGCGCGGGACGGCGGGGAAAGCGCAAAACGGAAAGCCCCGGCAGTCGCGGGACTGCCGGGGCGGGAACCGGTTTGTTTTTTCGGTGTGTCAATTCGTTTCTTGAAAGCAGTAATTGATTGTATAATGGTTCAAGATATTTAAAATGCAGTTAGGAATATCAACTTTAATTTCTATTATTATCTTACCGTGCGACCAGCGATATGGGTTTAAGAATTATATATTTGCCTTCTTCGCTAAAGCCGACAATTTCGGCAGTAATATGGAAGTCCATGCCTGCGGATACAGTGTCAGTACCAGATACATACATATCATAATAGTTGACATTTTCAAAAGCAAACAAAGGGCCATAGACTCGGGATGCTGTATAATCAACTCCTGCCAAACATACATCGAATCGGGTTTTGTAATTTGGGTGTTTCATCATGAGAGCAACGCAACCGTCAAATTCAATAAAAGTGCCATAATGTGAATTGGCATAGCTTCTGATTGTTGCTGCATCAGTTTGGTCAGTAATAGCCATTAATTCCGCAAAATCGGAGTTGTTGCTGATTGTAACGGTTTTTAAGACACAGGTCAGGGTGACTTTGTCACCAGATTTTAAGGTTGTTCCGCTTTTCACGCTCTGAGAAACAACTTCATAACGAGATTTATCATTGATGGTTCTGGAGCGAGTGATTGTTTTGGAATATTCAACAGATATATTATTAAATCCGGCCTCTTTTAATTTTGATGTAGCTTTTTCCTCAGTGAGGCCTACTACAGAAAGCATAGTTACATCAATATAGTCTTCTGTTTTTACGCAGGTCAACACAATAGATGTTCTTTTTCCAATCAGAGTTCCGGGGGCAATGTTCTGCTCTATTACGGTCCAGTTTGAATCAACCCAAATGGAATCAGGCTTCGCAGTAATTCTTGAAAATCCCGCTTCTTGCAGTTCACTTTTCGCTACATCCAGTACCTTTCCCTGAACATCTATCATTTCAATTTTGACGGTATCAGAACTGTCTTCTGATGAGTCGTCATATTCTCCCAAATCCAGACACGAAGAAAAAATCAGAACAAAGATACTTAAAAAAATCGATAGAACCAGTAGCTTTTTCATAAAACTCTCCTTAAAGTATAAAAAAGTGCGTGGCAAAACCACGCACCGAAAAACGCAGTTTTGCTACTGTTGCGACACAGTTCATATCAACCCAAGACATGAAAAAGCAAAGCCTACGTTTTTACCAAACATAAACTTGGGTTGATTATTCAACTGTGTCGCACTTGCAGTATATCACATACGAGAAGAAAAGTCAAGAAAAAGAACGAATCTTTTTTGTGCGTTATTTGAATTAAACTTAGCATAAAAGCCCCGGCAGTCGCGGGACTGCCGGGGCGGGGATTTACAGGGCCGCGCAAAAGCGGAGCCGGTTGTCGCGGGAGAGCAAGGGCTGCACGCCGTTCGTCCGGCAATCCGGAAGAACGGCGCGGGAACGGTTGACACGGAAGGGGTGAAGCCCGTTATTTGGCAAAATAACGCGAGAGGAAGGCGCGGGTGCGGGGCTCCTTTGGATTTTCAAAAATTTCGGCGGGCGTGCCTTCTTCGGCGATATAGCCGCCGTCCATGAAAAGCACGCGGTGCGAGACGTCGCGGGCAAAGGCCATTTCGTGTGTGACCACAATCATGGTCATGCCGTCTGCGGCCAGCGACTGCATGACCGAGAGCACCTCTCCGACCATTTCGGGATCCAGTGCCGAGGTCGGCTCGTCAAAAAGGATGACCTCCGGCTCCATGCAAAGGGCGCGAGCGATGGCTACGCGCTGCTTCTGCCCACCCGAAAGCTGGCGGGGTTTGGCGTTCTGAAAGGCCTCCATGCCGACGCGTGCGAGATACTTTTTGGCTCTGGCCTCGGCCTCGTCTTTCGGCAGTCCCAGGACGCGGCGGGTGGCAATGGTGCAGTTGCTCAGCACGTTGAGATGATTGAAAAGATTGAAGTTCTGAAAAACCATGGTGACCTTGGCGCGGTATTCGGTCAACGGCATGGCGCCGGCGGTGATGTCGGCACCGTGAAAGAAAATCTGCCCGCCGGTCGGCTTTTCCAGCAGATTGATACACCGCAGCACGGTGCTTTTTCCCGAACCGGAAGAGCCGATGACGCTGATGACATCCCCTTTGTTCACCGAAAAGGAAATGTCATGAAGGACGGCGTGGTCGCCGAAGGATTTTTGCAGGTGTGACAGTTCGATCATCGGCATGACGGGCTTTCCTCCTGGACATGAATTTCGGCATTGAAGTCCGACTGTGAGCCGCAGATGGTGTAGTTTTCCTTGCCATCCAATTTCCGCTCAGCCAGCCGGAGCAGGCGGGAAATGCTGAAGGTCAGAATGAAATACAGCACGCATACGACGAAATAGGTCTGGAAAATCTGCAGATTGAAGAGCTTGATTTTTCCGGCGTAGAAATAAAGTTCGGTCACGCCGATAACATTGAGCACCGAGGTATCCTTGATGTTGATGATAAACTCGTTGCTGACCGACGGCAGGATGTTGCGGATGACCTGCGGCAGAACGATGTGGCACATAATCTGCAGATGGCTCATTCCGAGCGCCTGGGCGCCCTCGAACTGTCCCTTGTCAATGGAAATGATGCCGCCGCGCACGATCTCGGCCATGTAAGCGCCGGTGTTGATGGAGACGATGAAAATGCCGGAGGGGATGAGCGGCAGGGTCTGCCCGCCGCTGGCAAAGGCATAACCCCAGTAGATGACCATGGCCTGCACCATCATCGGTGTGCCGCGGAACACCTCGATATAGACCGAGCAGATGGCGTCTGCGATCTTATGGAGCACCCGGAGCGCCTTTTTCCGGGAAAAGGGCGTGGTGCGCAGGATGCCGATGAGCAACCCGATCAGAAGTCCCGCCAGCGTGCCGATGACGGCGATGAGCAGGGTGTTTCCCACGCCGCGCAGGAGCAGGTCGCCGTGTTCGGTGAAGATTTTCCATACATCCTTAAAAAAGGTCATGATCTGTTTCCTTTCGGGGACGGCAGGAGCCGTTTACTGTTTCTTGTAGATGATAACGAGGTTGGAGCTGTAATAGATATCGGTGAAATCAATCTCTTCGCTGCGCTCGGCAGTGGGGGACATGCCGGCGATGATGGCATCATACGTGCCGGCCTTCACGCCCAGAATGAGGTTATCCCATTCCACGGCGTAGATTTCCAGCGTCATGTCCAGGGCTGCGGTCACGCGACGGGCGATCTGAACGTCGTAGCCATTGGCGTAAAGCCCCTCGCTGCCCTGGCCCGAAATCGGAACGGCATCGTTGCTGTTGTCCCGCTGTGTCCAGTTGAAGGGATCGTAGGCGCATTCCATGGCGACCCGGAGGGTGCCGTTTGAACCGCTGGAGGCCGAAACGGCAGGCAGTGTGACGGTTTCACCGGCGCTGATGGCGACGACTTTTTCCATGAGCGAGCTGCGCTCTGCCTGGGTGATGGTGGCCAGAACCGTATTGATCCGGGCGACCAGCGACGAACCCTTGGCACAACCGATGGCGATGGCCGTGTCGGCGTCGGTGGCGGTGAAGCCGGTATCATTGTTCTTCAGATGAATGTAGTCGAGCGTCTGATCCTTGTAGCAGACCGAGAGAGCCGTCGGCTCTTCGGCGATGTAGCCGTCAATCGAGCCGGAGCGCAGTGCGATGAGCATGTCATCGAACTCGGAGTAGGTGGAGCCCTGTACATTTTCAATCTGCGACAGGGCATCCTCGTGGAAGGTGCCCGCCTGGGCGGCAATGCGTGCGCCGGCCAGATCGGCCAGGTTCTTGGCACCGCTGATGTCGCGCCCTTCCTTTTTACAGGAAGCAAGGCACGCGGCTGTGCCAAGGGTGAGCAGAAGAGCAAGTGCAAGCGAGAGAAGTTTTTTCATGTTCGGGTACTCCCTTTTTCTGAATTTCCCCAAAACAAAAATCGCAGCGAAGAATTCACTGCGACAAATAAAAAAACTGGCCCAGTGATAGCTCTCCACAAAATAAGTGGCAGTACGGCGGATCTTCTCCGCAATACCGGCATGCACGGCAGTTTCCATGCCGTACACCCTCGGCAGTGTTTCCTTTCACACGGAAGCGGAACCTTCTTTGCTCGTGCTACTTTTAAACACCGCGCCTCTACCTACGGTACGATTCGGTTTTGAATGGATGGGCGCATTATACCACATCGACGGACGCTTGTCAAGAGAAAAATCAAAAAAATGAAAAAATATAATTTTTAAACATAAAAAATGGAAAAAATATCTTTGAAAATGGAATTTAAGGCGGCAGACTTCGGAATTTCTTGCCAAAACCGCGTTTTGCCGCCTTTTGTTTATTTTTTTCCGGACCGTTCGACCTTGCGATAGGCAAGCGGGGTCTTGTGATAGACGGCAAAAAACATCTTCCGGAAGTGCCCTTCGTTCTGATAGCCTATGTCGGCGATAATTTCGTGGACGGGGCGGTCGGTGTTGGCCAACTCATAGGCGGCCAGCTCGCAGCGCGTCCGGCCAAGGAGCGTGGTGAAAGACTCCCCGGTGACGATGCGCACCCATTTGCCGGTGTAGCGGGGGCTGTAGTGAAGCTTTTCGGAAAGATCGTTGATGGAGGCGGTGGCGGGATTTTCCCTTATATATTGCCGCAGGAAAACGGCACGGTCCGGTTTATCGACCGACCGGGACGGCAGGGTCGGCAATGCCGCGAGCACCTTGTCGCGGGTCGGGATTGAGGCGGCCGCCCCCGGCTGTGTGACGGCAAGCGCCGCGGCTGCGCTGGCCAGCGCAAGGGCTTCCTGCGGGGACTGCCCGCGGCTCACGGCCGCCACGAAATAACCGGTGAAGGTATCGCCGGCGGCGGTGGTGTCCACCGCCCGGACCGCAAAGGCGGGGGGGCGGTACTCTTTTCCTTCCTGACGGTAGATACAGCCCTGTTCGCCCAGCGTCAGCATAATCGCAAGGTGCGGATAGTACTCTTTCATAAAGGCAAAAAAGCGGCCGATATCCCGCGTGCCGACAAAGGCGGCCGCCTCCACTTCGTTCAGAATGAGGCAACTGACATGGGAAAGATCCAGTTTCCCGATGACCTCGTTGAAGGGGGAAGGGTTGAGATAGACCCGCAGGCCGCGGGCAAAGGCAAGCTCCACCAGCTCCGGCAGGCAGGAGATCTCATTTTGCAGGAGCAACAGGTCGCCCGGCGAAAAATCGGAGAGCACCGAGCGGATCTGTTCGGGGGTGACGGACGCGTTGCTGCCGGGCAGGACAAAAATGGCGTTTTGTCCCGCGTCGTCCACCTGAATGACGGCGTGACCCGTGCGCCCGGGGACCGTTTTCAGATAGCGGGTGTCCACGCCGTTTTCCGTCAGCAGGGTGCGCAATTCCTCGCCGTCCGCGCCGATGCACCCGGCATGAAAGACCTGCACGCCGGCGCGTGCCAGCGCGATGGACTGGTTGAGCCCTTTGCCGCCGGGAAAGAGGTTCAGCCGGGCGGCGCGGTTGGTCTCGCCGGGGCCGGTGATGTGCGGGACACTGTAAACTTTGTCCAGGTTGAGCGAGCCGAAATTGAGAATTTTCAAGAGGGCACCCTCCTTTGTTTTCTGCTTTTACTATCCTTATTATAACCCGCTCTGGCGGGTGAATACCAGTACGAAAACGCGCAAAAAAGAGACCGGATTGCACCCTCTTTTAAAAAACGACCGCGAAGAACTCTTTTAAACGCAAGGTATGAGCGGCAAGCGGCCGGGGAAAAGGCAGGCGGCGGGGAAAGGCAAGCGGGCGGGGAAAGGCAAGTGAGCGGAAAAAGCAAGCGGCCGGGGAAAGGCAAGCGAGCGGGAAAAGGCAAGCGGCCGGGGAAAGGCAGGCGGCCGGGAAAGTGGAAAGAAGCCGGGGGAGCGGCGGTGCGTTGGGGGGATGACGGGCGGTCGGAAACAGTGATCGGAGAAGCGGTGGAGCACCGGAGAAACCGCAGAGCGGTCAAAGGAACGGCGGCCGGGACGGCAGATGGTCGGGAGACGGCGA
>CAJJIY010000029.1 GCA_905187695.1 uncultured Eubacteriales bacterium
CGCCGAAGAAGCCGCGATGGCCGCCGAGCCCCTCACCGAGCCCGCCGTGGCCGAGCCCGTTTCCGAAATGACGGCCGAGGTCAGCGCGGATGCCGATCACGGCCGCGTGCGCGTGGGTGAAAAGGAAATCGAAGTTTCCTACCGCAAATCCTTCACCGCGCGGCTCCTCCTTTCCGAGGATCCGGTCAAGGATTTTTATGTCCGCATCCACAATTACATCCTTTCCTACACCGGCAAGAACCGCGTCAGTTGGTTCTACGACAGCTACAACAGCGGCCGGACGCAGCTGGTCAAACTTGCCATCCGCGGCAAGACCCTGTGTGCCTATTTCGCGCTGGACTTTGCCGAATATGAAAACACCAAATACCATGTGCAGGAGGCCGCTACCAAGCGCTACGAGAAGGTGCCGGTCATGCTCCGGGTGCGCTCCGAGCGCGGCGTGAAGTATGCCAAGGAACTGGTGGACGCGGTCATGGCTAAATACGGCGTGGCGCAAAACGAAAAGAAAACCGGCACCGCAACGGCGGTCGATTACCCGGTCGATACCCTGCAGAACCTCATTTCCCGCCAGCTGGTCAAGGTCCTGGCCACTGGCGGCGACGATCTCACCGGCGAGGATGTCACGCTGGTGCCGGTGGCCTTCACGGTGCGGCACAGCGTCACGGTGCACGAGGCCAAGAACCTCCTGAGCGACGAGGACGCGCTGACGCTGGTGGCGCCCGCCGCGCCCGAGGAAACGGCCGAGACCGAAAAAGAGCTGCCCTATCACGGCGGCCGCAAGTTCCCCGTCAACATCGACACGCTCTCCGCGCACTTTGAAAACGGCGATACGGTCACGCCCGCCGCATTGCGCCGGATGGGGCTGATTCCCAAAAAGGCGGCCGGCGTCAAGATTCTGGCGCGCGGAACGCTGAACAAGTCGCTCACGGTACTGGCGCACGATTTTTCGGCCGATGCCGTCAAGATGATTGCGCTGACGGGGGGGCAAATCCACAAACTCTGAAGGTTTTCCGGGCGCATCTTGGGCGAAGACCAAAAAGCGGGGATTATGGGTTGGCTAAGAGGGAAAGTTCCATACATTGTCGTTTATTCTCTATAATCCAAGGTCTCTGAGGTAGGAAACGCTTTGCGTTTCCACGCAATCCCGCTTTTTTATCGCCGGGATCCGCCCTTGTCGTATGGTATACGCCTTGCGGTCGGATACCCGGCGATTCTTCATCCCAACCTGCCGCCCGGGCCGGGCGCATCTTGGTCGAAGACCAAAAGCCCCCCCGCAGGGTGCAGATGTGACTCCGCAGGGGCATCTTGGGCAAAGGTCGGAATCACCGCCGGTATATACAGATGTAACTCTGCCGGGGCGCTCCGGTGAAGCGTGCGGGCGGGGGAAAAAGCCGGACAAACCGGGGGGAAAAAGTCGGGCAAAAAAAGAAAAAAGGGTCAAAAAGGCCGTACAACGCTTGGTTGCGTTGTACGGCCTTTTGTAAGTTTGCGGCCGGATTCTGGGCCGTTTGGGTTCGGCGTTCCGTTTGTCGGCGCGGCGCGTTTTAAATCAATAGCGTCAGGCACAGCGTCATGGCCACTGCGTCCAGCACAAGCGCGGCCACCGCGGCAAACAGTCCGAAGTAAAGAAGGCGGCTCCGGCGGCGGAAGAAACAGCACGAGAGCACCGCAAGCACCGTTGACAGGACGACAAAGACCAGCCCGAGGATCCCCAGCGTGTGCGAAAGCCGGACAAAATCCGCCATCTGCACCGGGTCATAGGGCAGGGTGGGCAGATACTGCGACAGATTGGCCACTCCGAAAAACGCAATGGAAAGGGAGACCCGCCGCCACAAACGCATACAGTTGCTCGCGCACGGCCGGCTTTTTGAGAAAGCCCAGGAAAAACCGCCCCGCGTCCCCCGCCGCGAGCGAGAGCCAGAGTTCCCGGAAGCGCGCCGTCTCGCCCCGCGCCAGCGCCAGCGCCGGCAATACGCCGATGGAGGAGGCGCTGATATGGGCAATCTCTCCGGCGGTAAAATGCTCCGAAAGCGCCAGCGCGCCGCCGATCTCATAGGCCGCCTTGTTCATGCCGCCCGCAAAAACCACGCCGATCTTCACCGGACATCCTCCCCCCGTAACACCCTTTTGTAGCAGAATAATGTCTTATTTTATAGAATTATACCACATTTGTATTATAATGTAACCTATATGGATAATATTTTTCATCCATATGTATGCTATAATAAAAAAACCGGAGAGAGGAGGGACTGCCGTGAATGTGCTGAAAAAGATCAATCAGATGCGGCTGGCGCGCGGCTGGTCTGTCTATCATCTGGCGGTTGCGGCCGATCTGCCGCAATCCACGCTCATCAACATGATGAACCGCGAGACGCTCCCTTCGCTGACCACGCTGGAACGCATCTGCGCCGCCTTCGGCGTCACTCTTTCCGAGTTTTTCCGGGAAGCGGAGGAAGGGGAAGCCTCGGAATCCCGGCAGGCCGAGTGTCTGCGGCTTTTCGGGCAACTGCCGCGCGAAACGCAGGAACTGGCGCTTTCGCTATTGCGGGAACTTTCAAAAGGAGACGGAAAGAGTTGAGATTTCCGAAAACGCCTTGACTTTTCCGGCCGTCCGTATTATAATGAAAAAGGTGGGATTCTCACCAAAAAATACAATAAAGGAGACATTTCTATGGCACCTTCATCCGAATACCGCCGTCGGGCAAGAGAGGCACTGGACGGCAGCATTTTCTCCGCAGCATGGCTTTTATTGTTGGTGGCCGGCTTGGTGGTCAATGCCATTCTCGGCGCGTCCAGCATCATTTTCGTGGGGCCGCTGCTGCTCACCGGCCCGCTGTATGCAGGCTTTGCGGTGTACACGCTGCACCTTATCCGCCGCACCCCGCGCCGCAACGATCTGGGCACGCTCTTTTCAGGGTTTTCCACGGATTTCACCGGCAATCTGGTGTTGGGTCTTTTGCAGAGCGTCTACCTTGTCCTTTGGTCCTTGCTTTTCGTCATCCCCGGTATCGTCAAGTACTATGCCTATTCGATGAGCTATTACATCAAGGCCGACAACCCCACGCTGGATGCCAACGCGTGCATTGATCAGAGCCAGAAGATGATGAAGGGTCACAAGGCCGAGCTTTTCCTTCTGGATCTTTCCTTCCTTGGCTGGATCATCGTCGGCGCCCTTTGCTTCGGCGTGGGCACGCTGTGGGTGGACGCCTATATCACGGCGGCGCACGCCTCGTTTTATGAGGATCTGCGCGCTCAGCCCCAGATCGTCTGAAGTCATGAAAAACAAAAACCTGCGCGGCCGGTGGGTCGCGCAGGTTTTTTGCATTATCAGAAATTATTTTTGGAAAAATAGCTGTTAAAAATGGAATATTCAGAATCTGAAATAGAGAAACGGTTGAAATCCGCTGTCTGAAAGATAGGCGACGGACAGGAAAAACAGCAGAAAGACGCCGACCACACGCACATGGCGCCGGGCCATCTTCCGGGAGAAAAAACGGGAAAGCCGCCGCGGGAGGGGCGTTGAACCGACAAAGGCCAGCATCAAGAGCGGCAGGTACCGGAGAAAATGATAGCCCTCGTTTACGGCCATAAACCCCCGCGCACCGAAAAGCGAGACAAAAAACGACGGGAGCGCGGCGAGCGTAAGAAACGGCGAGGAGCCGTCAAAGGCGAAAAACATCCACCCAAGCAAGATAAGACAAAAAGTCAGCGTGCGCAAGAGCCCGGCGGGGATCTTTTCATGCCATCCGGCCGGGAGGCTTTTTTCCAGAACCAGCAGGAGGAAAAACCAGATTCCCCAAAGGAGGAAATGGAGCGCCGCGCCATGCCAGAGCCCGGTCAGCGCCCACACCATAAAAAGATTCAGATAAGTCCGCGCCCGGCCGCGCCGGTTTCCGCCCAGCGGAATATAAACATATTCTTTAAAAAAGGAAGAGAGCGTGATATGCCAGCGCCGCCAGAATTCCGAAATGCTCTTTGAAATATAAGGATAGCGGAAATTCTCCGGGAAGGAAAAGCCAAAGATCCGCCCAAGTCCAATGGCCATATCCGAATAACCCGAGAAATCGAAATAGATCTGGAAGGCAAATGAAAGCAACATCATAAGCGAACCGAGCGCGCCGGTCTGAGTGGCCGAAAGCAAGCGGAACAGTTCTCCCATCGGGTTGGATAAGAGCACTTTTTTGGCCAGCCCCACCGTGAAACGACGGGCGCCGGCGGCCGCGCCGGATAGGGTATGGCGGCGGTCGGTCAGCGCGGCATTCACATCGGTATAGCGCACGATCGGCCCGGCGATCAGCTGAGGGAAAAGCGCCAGATAGGTGCCGAAAAGAAGCGGATCGCGGGCAGGTTCGGTTTTGCCGTTTTTAACATCGCAAAGATAGGAAATGGCCTGAAAAGTATAAAAGGAAATTCCCAGCGGGAGGGCAGGCGCGCGGAATCCGGTTTTCAGAGCGGACAAAAGTGCGCCTGCGTATTTGAAATAAAAAAGAACCAGAAGGTTGAGAGAAAGAGCGGTGAAAAAAAGCCGGAATCGCGTTCTTTCCCGGCGACCGGCCATCAGCCGCGCAAGCAAGAAGTTAAAGAAAATGACAAAGAGCATCAAAAAGATCCCACGGGGTTCTCCCCAGCTGTAAAAAACAAGGCTGACAAAAAACAAAATGAGATTCCGAAGATATAAAATCCGCCCGGGCGTAAAAAAAGAAAACCGCCCGAGCAGCCACGGCAACGGAAAATAAAGAAGAAGCGTGGCCGGCAGGAAAAGAAAGAGAAAAGTATAAGAAGAAAAAAGCATAGAGCGCCTCCCGCTGTTTCGGGATTTTTGAAATCAAATATAGCATATACCGGGTCCGGTTTTTTATACATCTGAAAAGAGACGGATATTTTTAAAAAAGGGGCTTGCAATCGGAAAAAAAATGTGATATAATAGCCCATGTGGTCGCGCTGGTGTAGCACAGGGGTAGTGCAGCTGATTCGTAATCAGCAGGTCGTGAGTTCAAATCTCACCACCAGCTCCACAAAAAAGGCGCGTTTTACGCGCTTTTTTTATGCCCATACACCGACAAAATCGGGGGAGTCTTCGGACTCTTTTTTTGTTGCGTCCGAAAAGACAACAAAAAGCCGGGTGTTGCCCGAAAAATCCGACGGGATGCTTGCATTTCTTTTTTATTCCTGCTATAATGAGCTGAAACAGAAAAACAAGGAGCGTTTTGAAGATGTTTATCGACGAAAACGGGGAAAAATGGTTCAAAGTCGGGCTTCATATCCACACCAAACGAAGCGACGGGCGCAAGACCCCCGAGGAAGTTGCCGCCATTTACAAAGCGGCCGGTTTTGACGCGGTGGCCTTTACCGACCACTGGGTATACGGCGCGCCGCAGGAGATTGACGGTCTGCCGATACTGGGCGGAATCGAATGTAATCTTGGCGATAAGGATACGGCGGTGGATGTCATGCATATCATCGGCGTCGGCCTTGAAAAGGCTCCGGCGTGCACAAAGGAAAGTTCCACGCGGCAGGATGTGATCGACGCCATTCACGCGGCAGGCGGGCTTGCCGTTCTGGCCCATCCGATGTGGTCGCTCAACGCGCCGGAGGAAGCATTGGCGCTGAAGGGACTGGACGGGGTGGAAATTTACAATACCGTTTCGGATGTCAATCAGAGCTTTCGCCCATATTCCGGGTATTTCACGGATCTGTTGGCCAACCGCGGGATGCTTTTGCCGCTTTACGCCACGGATGACGCGCATTATTACAAAGGGGAGGACGAGGCCAGATCTTTTGTGATGGTGCATGCCGAAAACGCCGGACGGGAAGCGCTTCTCGCGGCGCTCCGGGCGGGGGATTTTTATGCTACCCAGGGGCCGCGCGTGCGTCTTGAGGTCCGGGACGGAGAGGTATATTGCTATTGCTCGCCGGCCGATAAAGTGGTCATCTCGACCAATGCCGCCTGGCACAACAATCGGGTGACGCGCACACCCGGCACGATCTTCGTTCATTACACCCCCAAGGACTGCGACCGCTGGGCCCGTGCCGAGATATACAGGGACGGGAAAGTGGCCTGGAGCAATTTTGTCCGCATAAAATAAAGGCTTTGGGCGGGATTCCGGAAAAATCCGGAGCCCCCTCCGGGAGGGCACCACGGCCTTTTTCACCTGAAAATCCCGCACTTTTCTTTCCAATATAAGGCCTTTTCTTTCACGGCCGCCTATGGTAAACTACTATCATAGGCGGCCTTTTTGGCCTGACAGGAGGAAAAATGACCTATTATCTTGCCATTGATATCGGCGCGTCCTCCGGGCGGCATATGCTGTGCCACCGTGAAGGGGACCGGATGATACTCCGTGAAGTCTACCGCTTTGAAAACCGCCAGATCCGGAAAAACGGCCACGATTGCTGGGATATGGAAAATCTTTGGCAGGGGGTCCTGGGCGGCCTTTCAAAGGTCGGCAGACAGGGGATCGTTCCCGCAAGCATCGGGATCGATACCTGGGGCGTGGATTATTTGTTGCTGGATGAAAACGATCGTCCGGTTTCGGATGCGGTCGCTTACCGTGACGCCCGCACAAACGGCATGGACGAGGCGGTGTCGGCCGTCATTTCGCCCGAGGCGCTTTACGCGCGCACCGGTATTCAAAAACAGCTCTTCAATACGATCTATCAGCTGACAGCGCAGAAAAAGGAAAAGCCCGAAGAATTGGAGCGCGCCGCGCACTTTTTAATGATTCCCGAATATCTGAATTTTCTTCTGACCGGGCAAAAGGTCAACGAATATACCAATGCCACCACGACCGGGTTGGTCAACGCCCGCACCGGAGATTGGGACAGGGCTCTCCTCCGTGCGCTTTCGTTGCCGGAACGGATATTCAGCCCGCTCTCCATGCCGGGAACGGCGGTCGGCCGTTTGCTTCCGTCCGTGCGGGCGCAGATCGGATACGATACCACGGTGGTGCTTCCCGCCACGCATGATACGGGCTCGGCTTTTCTGGCTGTCCCTGCGCGGGATGAGCACGCGGTGTATCTTTCCTCGGGCACCTGGAGCCTGCTCGGTGTGGAGACCAAAGAGCCTTTGACCGATGAAGAGAGCCGCCGCGCCAATTTTACCAACGAGGGCGGCGCGTGGCATCGCTTCCGGTATCTGAAAAACATCATGGGCCTTTGGATGATCCAGTCGGTCCGCCGCGAGTTGTCCGGGGACAGCTATGTGGCAGGGCGCGGGATCCGGCAGGAGACCGGTAAAAAGTGGAGCTTCTCCGAACTGGAAGCGGCGGCGCGGCAATCGGGTGATTTTGAAAGCACCGTGGATGTCAACCGTCCGGTTTTCCTTTCGCCGGATAGTATGATCACGGCGGTAAAGGAAGAATGTCGCCGGACCGGCCAGCGCGTGCCGGAATCGGTGGGTGCAGTGATGCAGTGTATTTACCGGAGTCTGGCGCTCTGCTACCGGGACGCGATCAGGGATCTCAGCCGCCTGACCGGACGGCAGTACACCAGCGTCAATATCGTGAGCGGCGGGTGTAAGGACGACTATCTCAACAGCCTGACCGCCCGTGCCACCGGTCTGCCGGTGCTGGCGGGGCCCGTTGAGGGCACGGCTATCGGGAATCTGGCGGTTCAGATGATCGCCGCCGGAGAATTTAAAAATCTTTCGGATGCGCGGGAAGCCATCCGGCGCAGTTTTGAGGTTAAGGAGGTAACGGGATGAGTTACGCGCAGGCCAAAAAGAAATACGCCGCACGGGGAATCGATACCGACGCGGCCATCCGGACGCTGCGGGAAGTGCCGGTGGCGCTTCACTGCTGGCAGGGGGACGATGTGGGCGGCTTTGACCGGAAAGAAAAAGCCCTTTCCGGCGGTATTCAGGCCACCGGTAATTATCCGGGAAAGGCCCGCACGCCGGCCGAACTGATGGCGGATATTGATGAGGTCATCCGGTTGGTGCCGGGACAGGTCAAACTGAATCTGCACGCTTCCTATGCCATTTTTGATGAAGAAAACGGCGGCTGGGTGGATCGGAATAAACTGGAGCCCAAGCATTTCAAAAAATGGGCGGATTTCTGCCGGGAACGAAACATGGGTTGCGATTTCAACCCCACTTTCTTTTCGCATCCGATGTGCGATCCGCTCACGCTTTCCTCGCCCAACGAGGAGACCCGCCGCTTCTGGGTGGAGCACGGCAGGGCCTCCATCCGCATTTCGCAGTATCTGGCCGATGAATTGGGCAAACCCTGTGTAATGAATATCTGGACGGGAGACGGCTACAAGGATATTCCGGGCGACCGTCTGGGCCCCCGGGTGCGCTATAAGAAATCTTTTGACGAGATTCTTTCCGAGCCTTTTGACAAGACCAAGGTCTTCCCCTGCGCCGAAAGCAAGGTGTTCGGCATCGGCGTGGAGAGCTATACGGTCGGATCAGCCGAATGGTGCCTGAAATACGCGGCCGGCCGGGATGATTGCATCTGTCTCATGGATAACGGACATTATCACCCCACCGAGGCGGTCAGCGACAAGATCTCCTCCATTCTGGCCTTTGATAAACGCATGGCGCTCCATATCACCCGCGGTGTCCGTTGGGATTCCGATCATGTGGTGCTTTTTGACGATGAAACAAAAGAGATCTGCCGTGAGATCGTGCGCTGCGGCGCGCTTTCCCGCGTGTTCCTGGCACTGGATTATTTTGACGCTTCCGTCAACCGCGTCTCGGCCTGGGTCACCGGGTTCCGCAATCTTCAAAAAGCGTTGCTCTACGCACTGCTTCAGCCGAACGAAGAACTGCGCGCCCTGCAGGAGAGCGGCAATTTTACCAAGCTGATGGTGGTGCAGGAAGAGCTGAAAACCTACCCGTTCGGGGACATTTTTGATGAATACTGCCGTGTTTGCGGCAAGCTGCCGGACGGCGAATGGTTCTCCGAAATTGAAAAATACGAGAAAGATGTACTTTCAAAGAGAGGTTGACGATGGATATTCTGGAGATTAAAGTGATCAGGGACTATATGCGGATGTGCGAGGACGGCTGGCTTCAGGGCTGGCACGAGCGCAACGGCGGAAATCTGACCTACCGCATGAAAAAAGAAGAAGTGGAGGCCTGCCGTCCCTTCTTTTCCAAAGTTCCAGGCACCTTTACCCCCATGGGCGTAAAGGCCGAAAACCTGGCCGGGGCCTATTTCCTGACGACCGGCAGCGGCAAGTTTTTCCGCAATGTTACGCTGGATCCGCTTCATTCCATCGGCATCGTGGAGATCAACGAAGCAGGAGACGCTTTCCGCATTGTGTGGGGTTTGCAGGGCGGTGCACGCCCGACCAGCGAATTTCCCAGTCATTTTCTCAATCATTCGGTCCGGGTCAGGGCCACAAACGGTCAGTGCCGCGTGATTTACCACGCTCACCCGGCCAACATCATCGCCATGACCTATATTCTGCCGCTGACCGCGCGTGATTTTACCCGCGCCCTTTGGCAGTCAGCCACCGAGTGCCCGGTGGTCTTCCCGGGCGGCGTCGGCGTGGTGCCGTGGATGGTGCCGGGCGGCGCGGACATCGCGTTGGCCACCTCGCGCGAGATGGAAAAATACGATGCCGCGGTGTGGGCGCATCACGGACTTTTCTGCTCCGGCCCGGATTTTGATCTCACCTTCGGCCTGATGCACACCATTGAAAAAGCGGCGCAGATCTATCATCTGGCACTGTCGGCCGGCGGCGGAAAGATCCGCCAGACCATTACGGACGACAATCTGCGTGCCATCGCGCGGGAATTCGGCGTGACGCTCAACGAGGATTTTCTGTAAAATAAAAAGAGCGGCCGCCGACCGCTCTTTTTTCGTGTGAAATTTCTGTAACGGGGCTTGACAGCGAAAACACTTCTTATTATAATGTAAGAACTGGCTTTTCAACGAAAAACAAACAGGAGGCGCCATGAACGAAAAAACTGTCAAAAACCGGGATATGACCAGCGGGCCGCTTTTGTCCCGTATTGTGTTGTTTGTGTTGCCTCTCGTTGCCACCAATCTGCTTCAGGTGCTTTACAATGCGGCGGACATGGTGGTGGTCAGTCTTTCCACCGCGCCGGATGCAGTGGGGGCTATCGGAACGACCGGCGCATTTGTCAACCTCGTTGTCAATATTTTCATCGGGTTTTCCACCGGGTCCAATGTGGTGGTGGCGCGGCATCTGGGCGCACGGGACGAGGAAAATGCCCAAAAAGCAGTGCACACTTCCATCCTCATCAGCCTTTTATTCGGGATTGTCGGCGGTGGCGTCGGTCTGCTTTGTGCGCGCCCCGTGCTCACCCTGATGGGAAACGAAGGGGAACTGCTCCGGCTGGCGCTTATTTACACCCGCATCTATTTTGCCGGCGTGCCGTTTTTGTCGCTGACCAACTATGAAATTGCCATTCTGCGTGCCAAGGGCGATACCAAAACGCCGCTTTATACGCTTTCGCTGGCCGGGCTTCTCAATGTGATGCTCAATCTTTTCTTTGTGTTGGTGTGCGGAATGTCTGTGGATGGCGTGGCCTATGCCACGGTCATTTCCAATGTGCTTTCGGCCGTTTTGCTGGGGCTGAAACTGATGCGGGAAAAGGGCCCGTGCCGTCTTTCTTTAAAAAAACTCCGGATTCACGGCCGTGCTTTCCGGGATATTTTGCACATCGGCCTTCCGGCCGGAATTCAGGGGGCGCTTTTCTCGGTCTCCAATATGCTCATTCAGTCCTCCATTCTGAAGGTGAACAACGCGCTTTGCCCGCCGAACAGCGAGTTTCAACCGGTGGTAAAGGGCAATGCCGCCGCCGCAAACCTGGAGGGGTTTGCGTATACGGCGACCAACGCGGTTTATCAGGCGGCCATCACTTTTACCAGTCAGAATGTCGGTGCCGCCCAATATGAGCGGGTCAAAAAAGTCATGCGGTGCTGTTACGCGCTGACTTTTACCATTGCCGTTTTGTTCGGCGGCGGCCTGCTCCTTTTGCGTCGTCCGCTCCTGTCGCTTTACGGTGTGGTACCCGGGGAGGAGGGAAGTCTCCTTCACATTGCCTATGAAACGGCCATGACCCGGATGTTTATCACTTATATTCCTTATTTTACGCTGGCTTTCATGGAAGTGGGCAGCGGTGTGGTGCGTGGATTGGGGCACTCCGTCACTTCCACGGCCGTTTCTCTGGTCGGTTCCTGCCTCTTGCGTATTTTGTGGATCGCCACGATTTTCAAGGTTTTCGGTTCGCTTGCCAGCATCTATATTTCCTATCCGATTTCCTGGACATTGACTGCACTGGCGCATTTCATCTGTGCCATGGTCATCATCCGGAAATATATCAGGACCCGGAATCAGGAGCTGACGGTTTCTGAAATATAAACTGCACAAAAGGCAAACCCCGCGGCAGAACATTCTGCCGCGGGGTTTGTGTGTAAAAGCAGTTGACATTTTTTGAACATTATGCTATTATAAGAATGAGGAAAATTTTGTTATTTTTAAACGAACGGATTTTTTAAAGAAAGGAGAACCGTATGAAACTGTTCCGCCCGCTTTGCCTGATCCTTGCCATTCTCTTGTTTTTGCTTTCTTTTTCCGCCTGTGCCAAGGAGGAAGCCGCTGTGAACGAATGGAAGCCTGCCGAGATTGAAGAGGATCTGAAAGCCGCCGTTGCCCAACTTCCCGGCACGGAACTGGAGTTTAAGTTGCTCTTTGAGGATCATTATTTTGGATGCGACTGGTCCCTCATTGGCTCCAAAAAAGAGGCCAAGGCCTTTCTTCGCAAGTGGAAAAAAGAGAAGGAAAATGAGGAACCCTATTTGTCGTTAAAAAAGATCGATTTTGACACCTATTATTTGCTGGTTTGCCCAAGAGATATAAAAAAACCATCGGATCCGTTTTTGCTGGATCTGGTGCAACAGGAAGATAGACTGGTTTTGGTTTATCATTTGGAGATAGTATCGGTAAGAACAAGTGGCTTTGATGTCCCCGGACTATGGGGCACAACTTCATTTGTCCTGATCAAAAAATCCGATTGGATCTATGGCGATACCCTGCCGGATATCTACACCACCTGCTATGATAAAAATAATACTACCGTGAATCCCGGTTTTTTCAGACGGGATCCGGTCATGCCCGAAACACGGAAAAGATATCCCCGTGAACTCCCAAAATAACTGAAAAGGAGGTGTAAAAGTTTTTTTAGAAGCCCGCCCCGACCCTGAAATTTTAAAAACGAAGGAGAATGATTATGAAAAAAACACTGGCCATTTTGATGAGTTGCCTTCTGCTTTTTTCTCTCCTTTTCTCCTGTGCCAAGGAGGAAGCCGCTGTGAACGAATGGAAGCCTGCCGAGATTGAAGAGGATCTGAAAGCCGCCGTTGCCCAACTCCCCGGCACGGAGCTGGAGTTCAAACTGCTTTTTGAGGATCGTTTTTTTAAATGCGACTGGACCTTGATCGGCTCCAAAAAAGAGGCCAAGGCCTTTCTTCGAGAGTGGCGAAAGGAGAAACAAAATGAAGAACCCTATCTGTCGCTGAAAAAGATTGATTTTGATACCTATTATTTGCTGATTTTTCCAAGGGATAGAGTACAATTTCCACCGGAGCCGTTTTTGTTGGATTTGGTTCAACGGGAGAACGGCCTTGTCTTGGTTTACAATTTGCTGAGTTGTGTAACTTTGGATATGGTTGGACCTTGGAGGATGACCTCATTTGTGCTTATCAAAAAATCCGATTGGCATTACGGCGATGCGTTGCCGGACATCTATTGTACTTCTTATGACAAAAATAATGTTACGGCTCAGCCCGGTTTTTTCTCATGGGATCCGGTCATGCCTGAAACACAAAAAGAATACCCCCGCGAGAACACAAATAACTGAAAAGGAGGTGTAAAAATCTTTTTAAAAGTTCCGTCCGCCCCGACCCTAAAAATTTAAAAACGAAGGAGAATGATTATGAAAAAAACACTGGCCATTTTGATGAGTTGCCTTCTGCTTTTTTCTCTCCTTTTCTCCTGTGCCAAGGAGGAAGCCGCTGTGAACGAATGGAAGCCTGCCGAGATTGAAGAGGATCTGAAAGCCGCCGTTGCCCAACTTCCCGGCACGGAACTGGAGTTTAAGTTGCTTTTCGAGGATCATTATTTTAGATGCGACTGGTCCCTCATTGGCTCCGAAAAAGAGGCCAAGGCCTTTCTTCGAAAGTGGAAAAAGGAGAAGGAAAATGAGGAACCTTATTTGTCGTTAAAAAAGATCGATTTTGACACCTATTATTTGCTGGTTTGCCCCAGAGAAGACATGAAAAAACCACCGGAGCCGTTTTTGCTGGATCTGGTGCAACAGGAAGATAGACTGGTTTTGGTTTATCATTTGGAGATAGTATCGGTAAGAACAAGTGGCTTTGATGTCCCCGGACTATGGGGCACAACTTCATTTGTCCTGATCAAAAAATCCGATTGGATCTATGGCGATACCCTGCCGGATATCTACTCTACCTGCTATGATAAAAATAATACTACCGTGAATCCCGGTTTTTCCAGACGGGATCCGATCATGCCCGAAACACGGAAAAGATACCCCCGCGAGAACACAAATAATTGAAAAGGAGGTGTACTGGTTTTAAGGCTCCTTTTGTAACCGGCATCATTGCCCGGCTTTTGCACCAGTTTATTTATATCAGCGTGAGAAAAGTCCGGGTCAGCGCCGCGCTCCGCGCGGCGGCAAAGGGGAGAAAGCGGCTGTATTCCATGCCGTCCCCGCCGTCCGAGATCGTGCGGAGCACCGCAAAGGGCACCCGATTGGTAAAGGCGACCTGCCCGATGGCCGCGCCTTCCATTTCGCAGGCAATGGCGCCGAATTCCTTGGCGATTTTTTCTTTTTGGCGTGCATCCGCCACAAACAGATCGCCGGAGGCCACCGTGCCGCAAAAGGCGCGGATGTTTTCTTTCCCGGCGGCCGAAAGGAGACTCTGCCGCAGAGGTTCGTCTGTGGGGATCTGAATGATGTTGGGGCCCGAGATCAGCCCCCGCGGATCGCCCAGCGCCGTGGTGTTCATGTCATGCTGTACCACGGCGTCGGCCACCACTGCGTCTCCGACGACCAGTTCCGGGCAAAGACCGCCCGCCACCCCGGTATTGAGGAGCGCGTCCGGCGCATAGGTCAGGAGCAACGCCTCCGCCGCCAGCGCGGCGGCCACCTTTCCCACACCGCAAACGGCCAGCACCGTCTCTTTTTTGTCCAGAATACCCTTTACAAAGCGGATGCCGCTCACGGTTTTTTCGCTTTTTTGTTCCATGGCCGCTTCCAGCGCCGCGGCCTCGATTGGCATGGCGCACAGGATGCCGATTTTTTTAAGCGTCATAGGAAAAGCCCTCTCTTTCAAGGAGATAAGGGAGATAGGCACGGCACTCTTTTTGGGCGTCTGCAAGCGAAAGGTTCTGATATTGCCCACATTCCTTGCGGCTGGCTCCGAAAACCGGCCCTTCATAGGAGAGCACGGACAAAATGGCCGCGACAAGCGCCTTTTTGACCTCTTGCGGGGAAAGAGACCGCGTCAGCAGATAAAAGCCGGTCTGACAACCCATCGGGCCGAAATAAAGAACATGGGGGCCGATCTCTCCGTTGCGCAGAAAGGTGGCCAGCATATGCTCGACCGAGTGCATGGTGCGGTTGTCCATATAGTCGCCCGCATTGGGGACGCGCGTCCGCAGGTCAAAGGTGGTGACATCCCCGTCCACGCGGGAAATGTACATACCCGGTTTGATTTTGTCGTGATCCACGGTAAAGCTGGCAATGGTTTTCATGTTGTACCTCTTTTTTCCGGCGCGGCCGGATCTTTCTTTTCTTTTTCGGCCAGACGGTAGGCGCGCGGGGTGCATCCCACCTGCTTTAAAAAGGCGCGGTTAAAGGTGCGGCTGGTGCCGAACCCCACCTGTTCGCTGATTTCTGTCACCGAGGCGTCGGTGTGCCGGAGCGCGTGGCAGGCATAGGAAATCCGCAGGGAATTGATGTAATGGTTGAAACTGATATGGAGCTTGTCCGAGAAGAGATGGGAAATATAATATTTGCTGATGTGCAGTTCCTCTTCAAGCAGGGAAAGAGACAGGTCCTTTTGATAGTTCCGGATACAGTAGGAAAGGACTTCCTTCAGCGCGTGCGAGTCGCCCGGCACGGTTTTGATGAGTTCCGTGCGGGACAGCAGGAGCGAAAAGAGCGCCAGCAGGTATCCCGCGCGGGTCAGTTCGGTGTAATGCGTTTCTTCGCCGGCGGGCGCGGTCAGCCGGCGGGCCAGATCCAGGATCTCCGGGTCAAAGGCCGCGCCGGGTATCCGGGCCGAGCGCGGGAGAAAATCAAAAAAGGTGTCCCGCAGGGCCGGAACCAGATCGGGGTTGACGATAAAGAGAAAATAACATTCGCGCCCGACCGATTCATAACGGTGGATCTGATTGGGAAAGGCGATGAAAACATCCCCGGCACACAGCTGACAGCGCTCCGCGCCCGAAACGGCCACCGTTTGCCCTTCCAACAGCAGGACCAGTTCGATATGATGGTGCAGGTGCGCGGCGCACGCCAGGTGCGAGCGGCCGTAGGTCCGGTCCACACCCTGAAAATTCACGGTTCGGTTTTCATAATAGGGGATCATCTTTTTTCCTTTCGCGGACGACTCGGTCGGAGAGCGCCGTCAGAATTTCATAAGGGATGGTTCCCGCAAAATCGGCGGGAGCCTGCGCGTTGTCCCAGAGGACCACGCGGTCATAGGGGGCGGCCGGGATGCCGGTAAGGTCCAGCATCAGCTGATCCATGCAGACCCGCCCCACCACCGGCGCGCGAAAAGTTTTTCCGCCCGAACAGACCGTAACGGAAAAACCGGAAAGCGCCCGGGGGAACCCATCCGCATAACCCGCCGGACAGGTGCCGATGAACGAGGGGCGTTCGG
>CAJJIY010000030.1 GCA_905187695.1 uncultured Eubacteriales bacterium
ATGTGGCCGTTCAACCTCTCAGTCCGGCTACTGATCGTCGACTTGGTAGGCCGTTGCCCCACCAACTATCTAATCAGACGCGAGCCCATCCTTTTGCAATAAATCTTTGCAGGCTGTACCATGCGGTACTACCTGGTTATGCGGTATTAGCGACAGTTTCCCGTCGTTATCCCCCACAAAAGGGCAGGTTGCTCACGCGTTACTCACCCGTCCGCCACTAAACTATCCCCGAAGGAATAGTTCCGTTCGACTTGAATGTGTTATGCACGCCGCCAGCGTTAATCCTGAGCCAGGATCAAACTCTCGAAATCATATCATTAAAACCGGCCTTCGGGCCGGATCTAACCGTTTCGAGCTTTGATTCGCTCTTTACTATTTTCAGAGTTGTATTTCTCTTTGAATTGATGAGATGTCTTTCGCACTTACATGCTTTATACATCTTTCGTTGTTCAATTTTCAAGGACCGTTTCGCCTCCGCTTTTTCGCGGCGACTTTGTTATTTTACCACATCGGGTGCCCTTTGTCAAGACCTTTTCGAAAACTTTTTTCGCTTTTTTCTTCGCCCTGCTCCCCGTCCACCTTCGTGGTCGCCGTCTCACAACAGCTTTGACATTCTATCACCCTTTTCCTCTTTTGTCAAGGGCTTTTCGGGAGAAAATGCAAAAAAATCCTGAATTTCGTTTTTTTCGGCAGAAAAACAGAGATTTAGGCCGAATTTCATTAAAAAAGCCGGGTCAAACGACCTGGCTTTTTAAAACATCCGAAAGCTGTTCCGGACTCCCTGCGGAATTGATAGCAGAAGCGCCGCGCCTCCTCCAATCAGAAAAGGCGCGTGCACTGCCTGCTGGTGGGCCATCAAGGGCTCGAACCTTGGACCAACCGGTTATGAGCCGGTAGCTCTGACCAACTGAGCTAATGGCCCGGATGGAAACCGGACCTTTTTATTATACCACTTGCCCGCGTTTTGTCAAGAGAAAGTTCAACTCTTTTTTGTTCTCCGCCTAATTTCGTCCTGTTTTTCGCTTTCTGTTTGTTATACTGCCCTCACGGAGGTGAAAAAATGAAAGAACTGAAAAAAATCATTCTCATGCTTCTGGCACTGCTCTGTCTGCTTTTCGGCGCGACCGCATGCCAGAGCAAAGAACAAACACCGGCCACCGACCTGGAAAAAGAAGCTCTTGCCAGCAAAGTGATCCTGCTTGAAAGCGAACTGCAGAAATTGCGGGAAGAAGGATTTACGCAAAAAAACGACTATGAGCAACAAATCCGGAGTCTGCAGGAAAAAATGGCTGCGCAATCCGGCCAGACGGCCGCGTCCGGACAATCTTCCGGCGGCAGCGAAAGCATGATCTTCCAATATAAAATTGAAGAAGAAAAAGCTGTTATCACCGGTTTTGCCGGAAATGCCACCTTTGTAACCATTCCGGCCACGCTGAAAGGCTATCCCGTTTGCGAAATCGGCGAGCACGCTTTTGAATGCACGCAGATTGCCGGAATAAAGCTGAGCGAGGGCATTGAAAAAATAGGTTGGTTTGCCTTTTACGGATGCGAAAACCTGCGGGAAATTGAAATTCCAAGCAGTGTAACCTGCATCGGATACGGCGTCTTTGACGGTTGCGAACAGCTCACCATTTCCTGCTTTTCGGATTCTTACGCAGCAAAATTTGCAAAAAGTTACGGCTTGCCGCTCATCTGCCAGGATAAAACATAAAACGAAAAAAGCACAGAAAGGACCGATTTTCCGGCCCTTTCTTTTTTATTTTAAGAATACGCTTTTGCTCTTTACTTCCCTTTTAAGTTGTGATAGAATGTAGCTGTAGCACAAATAATGCTGCCTCCCCGATAAAACTGCATAAAGCGAGGATTCTGTTATGGACGAAAAGAAAGCAACAGGGCTTGCCCTTTCGAGAACGGTCTGCGGTCTTTGCAAGCCGCTTCTGACCGATGACCCTCTCTCGTTTCCGGCCTATACGGGCGGCACTGCCCTTAAAGGCGACCGCGTTTTCTTCTCGGTGCTGTGCACCGCCGCTCTGCCAAGCAGCTGTCTGAAACTCTCCCTTCAGACGGACTCTCCCCTTTCGGATTTTATTTCTCTTTACCGGGTGGACAGCGTCCCGGTCCGACTGCCCCATTATCCCGCACCCGAACGGTTTGACGAGGATTATCTTGTTCACGGGCCGGCACTTTTGCCCGATTTGCTTGTTCCGGTTCAGACAGTTTATCTGCGTTATGGTATCCTGCAGCAGATATTGGTGGAGGTCAATGTTCCCGCTGATTTCCCGGCCGGGTATCACCCCGTTGTTCTGACGATGACCACCCCCGAAGGCGAGGTGGCCGTGCGGGAAAGCGTGACGCTGGAGGTGTTGGACGCGGTTCTGCCGCCGCAGGAACTCCGCTGTACCCAATGGTTCCATTATGATTGCCTTGCCACCTATTACGGTGTGAAGGTGTTTTCCCCAAGGCACTGGCAAATCGTTGAGAATTATCTGAAAACTGCACGGCGCTGCGGTATCAATACCATTCTGACCCCGGTGTTGACTCCGCCGCTGGATACCGCAGTCGGCGGAGAACGGCCGACGGTTCAGCTGGTGGATGTCACACTGGAAAACGGCAACTACCGTTTCGGCTTTGACAAGTTGAAACGCTTTTGCCGCCTGTGCCGCAAGGTCGGCATGGAAACACTGGAGATTTCCCACTTTTTTACTCAGTGGGGAGCCGCGCACGCGCCCAAAGTAATGGCGACCGTGGACGGCGAATATCGGCAGATCTTCGGCTGGGATACCGTTGCGGCCGGCGAGGAATATAAGGCCTTCTTGCACGCGTTGATCCCGGAACTTTGCAAAAAACTGGATGAATTCGGTTTTGCCGGGCAATACTTTTTCCACATCTCCGATGAGCCGAGCCTGAAACACCTGGACAGTTATCAGGCGGCACACGATGCCGTGGCAGAATTGCTGGCCGACTATCCGGTACGCGACGCGCTTTCCGACTATGAATTTTACGAAAACGGCCTGGTCAAAAACCCCATCCCCGGCGTAAATTGTGCCGCACCGTTTGTAAAAAAAGAGGTGCCGGACCTGTGGACTTACTATTGTTGCGGTCAATCCGTGGAAGTCTCCAACCGGTTTCTTGCCATGCCCGGCTACCGGACACGCGCGCTTGGTTTCCAACTCTATATGCAGAAAATCACCGGGTTCCTGCAATGGGGTTACAACTTCTGGTATAACCAATATTCCGTTTCGCCGGTCAATCCTTTTGTAATCACGGATGCCGACTTTTTCGTACCGGCGGGAGACGCCTTTTCGGTTTACCCCGGTCCGGACGGTCATGCGCTCCTTTCGCTCCATCAGATTCTTTTTGAACAGGCGCTTTATGACCAGCGCGCGGCCGTGGCCGCCGAAAAAGCGGTCGGAAGAGAAGCCGTGACAGCCGAACTCCGGAAAATTTCTTCTTTCGACTTTATGCACTATCCCAAAGACGACAACGCACTGCTTGCGCTTCGGGACACGCTCAACCGCATGGCAGTAAAGGAAAAATAAGGAAAAATAAAGATGGAAAAAGCATTTGAACACGCTCATTTCATCTGGCCCGCCGGCCTTTCCGGCGAGGACAGCTACGCCGAGTTCCTCACTTCTTTTGAAGCGCCGGAAGAAAAAGCGGTGTGCCGGATTTCCTGCGACGGCGACTATACGCTCTTTCTGAACGGAGAAGCGGTGGGATGCAATCAGTACGGCGACTTTGAGTACTACAAAATTTATGACGACATTGATCTATCTCCCTATCTGAAAAAAGGCAAAAACACGCTCGGCGTGCTGGTCTGGCATTTCGGTTCCCCCAATCAGCGCTACCGTCCCGCCGCGCCCGGTCTCATTTTTGAAGTCCGCGCCGGCCGCAGGATATTGACTTTTTCAGACGACGCCACCCCCGCCCGCCAGAGCCGTGCCTACGCTTCCGGCCGAAAGAAAAAAATAACCAGTCAACTGGGCTATTCCTTTTATTATGACGCCGGGAAAGAAGATCCCTGGCTCTCCGGAAAAGCCGACGGGTTCGCCCCGGCCGTGAAAGTCAGCAAAAACTGTGTTTTCTACCCCCGGCCGATTCTCCGCCCGCAAAATCTTCCCCGGTGTGAAAGCCGGATACTGGTGGCGGAAGGCAACCATTATCTCGTTGATCTCGGCAAGGAGACCGTGGGGCTTTTATCCCTTTCGCTCATTTCCGAAAATCCGCAACCGCTGACCATTTGTTACGGCGAACACCTGGAGGACGGCTGTGTGCGCCGACGCGTCGGCTCGCGCGATTTCAGTGTGGAATATGTGGCCGCGGCAGGTGAAAATCACTATACCAATTTTATGCTCCGCCTGGGCGCGCGTTATCTGGAACTCTTTTCAAAAGAACCCATCACACTTTCCTATCTGGGACTTTGCCCGCAGGTCTATCCGATAAAAGAAACCGGAAAAAGGCCGGAAAGTGAGGAAGACCGCCGGATCTATGAGCTTTGTCTGCGTTCGCTTCGCCTTTGCATGATGGAGCATTACGTGGACTGTCCCTGGCGGGAACAATGCCTTTACGCTTTCGATTCCCGCAATCAGATGCTGGCGGGTTATGACGCTTTTAAAGGCGGAAACGCCGCCTATGCCCGCGCCAATCTGAAGCTCCTGGCAATGGACACCCGCAGTACGCCGCTGCTTTCCATCTGTGCGCCCTGCGGCACCGATTTTACCATTCCCTCTTTCTCGTTGCACTTTGTTTTGGCATTGGAAGAATACTTTGCCCACACCGGCGATGGCGATTTCATGAATGAAGTTTATGAAAAAGTCTGTTCGGTGCTCCGTTTCTTCCTTGAAAACCGGGAAGGCGATCTGCTTCGCCCCTTTGCCGACCCGAAAGTAAACTGGAACTTCTATGACTGGTCCGAATGTAATGAGGGCCACTGCCTTGACAATCCGGAACAGCACCCAGATGCCGTTGTCAACGCGCTGGGGATTCTGGCGCTTTCGGCCTTTGAGCGGATCTGCGCCGCCACCGGTCGGGTGTTCCCCTTCCCCGGCGAGGCGGAAAAAATCCGGGCGGCGGCCACGGCAAGATTTTTCCGGCCGCACCGTTCGTTGGTCACGATGTTCGGAGACAGTGAAGAATATACCGAGCTTTCAAACAGTCTTGCCATCTTGTCCGGCATTATTCCAAAGGAAGCAAGGGCAACTGCGGCCGCAGCGCTGGCCGGCGGTAAATTGCTTCCCTCCTCGCTCAGCATGAAGCCGCAGACTTATAACGCCCTTCTCATGGCGGATGAAAAGACCTATCGTCCCTTTGTGCTTTCCGATATCCGGAAAAACTACAGCAAAATGCTGAAGGCGGGCGCAACAGCCACCTGGGAAACCATCAAAGGCGCTTCCGACTTTGACAATGCGGGCAGCCTTTGCCACGGCTGGAGCGCAATGCCTATTCATTATTACCATCGTTTCGGCATGGTCCGCTGATTGATTCCCTTGGGTCGAGTGCCCTCACAATAAAATAAAAATACGGAGGATGAAAAAATGGCAAATCGTTTTATGCTCAACGAAACTTCTTACCATGGCAAGGGAGCCATCGAGCAGATTCCCGTCGAAATCAAGGCGCGGGGTCTCCGAAAAGTCTTTGTCTGCTCCGACCCCGACCTCATTCGCTTCGGCGTCACCGGAAAGGTGACCGCTCTCCTTGACAAAGCCGGCATCGCCTACGAGATCTATTCCAATATCAAAGCAAATCCCACCATTGAAAATGTGCAATCCGGCGTGGCCGCTTTCAAGGCCGCCGGCGCGGATTCCATAGTGGCCATCGGAGGCGGTTCTTCTATGGACACCGCGAAAGCCATCGGCATTATCATCGCCAATCCCGAGTTTGCAGACGTCCGGAGTCTGGAGGGCGTGGCGCCCACCCGTCACCCTGCCGTGCCGACCATTGCTGTGCCGACCACCGCAGGCACCGCGGCCGAGGTGACCATCAACTATGTCATCACCGATGTGGAGAAAAAACGCAAATTTGTCTGCGTAGACCCGCACGATATCCCGGTGGTCGCGGTGGTGGATCCGGACATGATGTCCTCCATGCCCAAGGGTCTGACCGCCTTTACCGGCATGGATGCGCTGACCCACGCGATCGAGGGCTATATCACGCTGGGTGCCTGGGAGCTTTCGGATATGTTCCATCTGAAAGCCATTGAGATTATTTCGCGTTCTCTGCGCGGCGCGGTCGAAAACACAGCCGAAGGCCGCGAGGGTATGGCACTGGGACAATATGTGGCCGGCATGGGCTTCTCCAATGTGGGCCTGGGCGTAGATCACTCCATGGCACACACGCTTTCGGCTTATTACGATATGCCCCACGGAAAAGCCTGCGCCACGCTGTTGCCGACCGTGATGGAATTCAATGCTCCCGCGACCGGTGAAAAATATCGCGAGATCGCCCGTGCCATGGGTGTGAAGGGTGTGGATGACATGAGCGCCGAGGAATACCGGAAAGCCGCCGTGGACGCGGTGAAAAAACTGGCCGAAGATGTGGGCATTGTCTGCTCCTTGCGTGGTATCCTGAAAGAAGAGGACATTCCCGCCCTCTCCCGCGATGCTTTTGCAGATGCCTGCCGCCCCGGAAACCCGCGCCCGGTCACCGAAGCCGAAATTGCCGATCTTTACAGATCACTGCTGTAAGCTGCCTGCAAATTTAAAAACAGGGTGTTTTTGACGCCCTGTTTTTCTTTACTTCCGCCGCCGTCCGCCGTCTGGATCTTTTGCGTCAGGCTTCGGATCTGTGTGCGGATCTCCGCGCGTTCCGCTGCGCTGTGTCCCTTGGTGAAATAATCTTTCCACAGTTCGCGCAGCCGGGTGTTATATCCGGCCAGCTCTTCCGCTCTTTCCCGATATCTCGCCGCCCAGTTCCGCTCCCGCTGATTGGTGGCAATCTGTTCAAATGCGTCTGCCAGTGCCAGGCGTGAGGTCACATAGTCCGTTGTGCTTCCGTCTCTCACCTGATATTTGGTCGGCTCGGTCAGGCTGTCTGCAAAGGTGCGGGAAGCATCTTTTAATCTTCCGATATCTGCATCTTCTCCAGAAACTCCTCTTTGGTTATCCCCGGATTCTCTTGAATCAATTTGAAACTCTGTTCCAGATTTTCATCGCATATTGCGTCCAGAATCGCCACCCATTCCGTTCCCAAGTCTTTGAGATAGTGCATCACTAACATACCCTTTTGATACTGCGTCATTGTTGTTCTCCCTTATAAAATCAGTTCTAAACTTTGCGTCCGGAATTCGCTTCTTTCTTCGGATTCCAAAGGTGATACTTCCGTTTTCCCGACCGGAGTCTACGATGTAAACATCGTTTCCGTGTTCGATGGCAATTCCGTCCGCAACGCCGTCACTGTTGCCGTAGATTTTTTTAAGTTCGCTCCTGATATGACGAACAACTTCATTGCCCACTTTTTCAAATTGAATATAGCGTGCGGATTTTTTCTATTATACACCTTTCTTTCTTCGGAGTCAACCTCTTCTTCCCGCGTGGAGTACCGGATATCCGGATTGTCGCTGTCAAAGGTGCCGATGTTGTCCGTGGCGGATTTTATCTGTTCAGGATAAAAAGCAATGAATTCTTCGCCACTATTATTCACGCCGTCATATCCCTGTTTGATCAGATAATCGCGTGCTTTAATACCGGCACCATTTTGCCCCTGGAACATATTAAGCGCTTTGAAAGCGGTGCCTTCATCTGCCGGATTTTTAAGATTGATATAATATGCTCCGACTTTTGGACCGTATCCCTGCGCGTCAATCTCCCATGGGCTGAAAAACATTCCTTGTATATCCATGTTGCTCCTGCCTTTTGTACGGTCAAATACCGTAAAATCAGCGTCCGTCCCATGATATACCACAAGTGGTGTTCCGTCTTCATTCAGCAGGGCGGGGTTGACAGGTTTGGGAGAAAATTTTTTGTCATAGGTCTTGACAAGAGCGTACAAATCGGATATACTAATGGTGGAACCTGCATTAGACATTGGTGAAGTGGAGTTTTTAATCTCTAACCGCCCGTCAGCAGGTTCTATTTTTATTGCTTTGAGGTTATATGCGCGTCTCGAAGCACTATTCTTACTTTCATCGAAGTATTCTTCTATCGTTGTTACCGCCAGATAATTCTGTTCGTTATATCTTAGGCTTTTGCGTCCCCGGCTGATACCGTCTTTCCTTCTTCCGTCTTCGCCTGTGCGCCGTTCCATGCGCGCTTAAAGGCGGAGATTTTTCTTTTCATCCGTTCAATGACATTTCCGAGAATACGCAGTACGCCCTTGTATTTCGGCTTCTGAAGATCTTCCGTGACGGTCTCCATGTCCAACACGACCTTCTCCGGACTGATTCCCAAGCTCCACTTTCAAACCGAGAAATCCCTTTAAAAACATTTCCGAAGCGTCCGCAACCACTTCTTCCATGGCTTCGTTATAAGAGAGCTTTTTGCCGTTGTTTGCCTTTTCATACTGGCGCTGTCTACGGAAAATCAGCTCATCGGCATTCTCGGAAAGGAAGTTGTCAAAAATGAAATCGCTGTACCGCTCAAAATAGCCCGGAGACATCTGCTTTGCCATGTGGATCATTTCATGCGACATCGTGCGGAGCATGGAATTTGAATCCGACTTTGTTTTCCGGGGTTTTATCCCCTCCAAAAAAGTGATCAATTCTCCCGGAATCCGAAATACGCCCTTGACTTTTTCCGGAAAAAGTGTATAATAAAAATATCAAAACTTAACCTCATAAAGGAAGGTATCATGTTATGGAATCCTGGCTGAATCTGGAAGGCAAATCGGTTATTATCACGGGCGGCGCATCCGGCATCGGGCTGGCCACCGTTAAAGAATTTCTGGCGGACGGTGCCTATGTCACTGTCTGTGACATCAGCGACAAAGCCCCCGAACTGGAGGTCGGAAACGGAAAACTGCTCTATGTGCAGACCGATGTCACCAAAAAAGAAAGTGTGGACGCCATGGTCAAAAAAGTGGTGGACACCTTTGGGGGCGTAGATGTGCTTGTAAACAACGCCGGCATCAATATTCCTCGCTTGCTGGTGGACGAAGGACATCAGTACGAACTGGACGAAACCGTTTTTGACAAGGTCATAAATGTCAATCTGAAGGGCCTTTTCTTCTGCTCTCAGGCCGTTGGTCATGTGATGGTAAAGGCCGGACACGGCGTCATCGTCAATATGTCCTCCGAATGCGGCCTGGAAGGATCGGAAGGTCAGAGCATTTATGCTGCCAGCAAAGCCGCGGTCAACGCCCTGACCCGTTCCTGGGCCAAAGAACTGGGTAAAAAGAACATCCGCGTGGTCGGCGTGGCTCCCGGTATTCTGGAGGCTACCGGTCTTCGTACCATTTCTTACGAAACGGCATTGGCCTATACCCGCGGCATTACGGTGGATCAGCTTCGCGCCGGCTATACAAAGACCGGCACCACCCCGCTCGGCCGGGCCGGAAAGCTTTCCGAAGTGGCCAACACGGTAGCGTTCCTGGCTTCCGACCGCGCTTCCTACATTCACGGCGTTACACTGAATGTGGCCGGCGGTAAAACCCGCGGCTGATTTCTTCGTATAACCGTGGCTAAACCGCATAAAATAACAGTGTACCTTTGATTTTCGGATTCTCAACGCAAAGGAGATGCTTGAAATGGCTGAATTGAAATTTACAGGTGAAAATTTCAAAGAGGAAGTCCTTTCCTCCTGCGTGCCGGTTTTGGTGGACTTCTATGCAACCTGGTGCGGACCCTGCCGGATGCTTGCGCCGATCGTGGAAGAGATCGCCGAAGAAACCGATGGCCGTGCAAAGGTCGGAAAAGTAGATGTAGATGAAAACCCGGAACTCTGCGATGCCTATGGCATTTCGGTCGTCCCGACAGTCATCATCTTTAAAGACGGCAAGCCTGTGCACACGCTGACCGGGTACCGGCAAAAAGAAGAACTCACAAAGCTTCTCTTCTGATTGCTATGTGAACTGGCCTGAAAACAAGATTTCCCCGTATTGTCGGCATGACAATACGGGGTTTCTATTTGAAACGCATAAAATTCCATTTTCTTATAATTTTTTTCTACATTTATTTACTTGATTTTTTGCTTTTCTTTATTATTTTTTCTTTTCTGTGCTATTTGGACAAACAAAACAGGCCCTTGCCGATGGCAAGGGCCTGTTTCGTTTGTGGAACCATCCGATTTAAGATTCGGATGAATCCGTATCAGAAGGCTTTTCCTCTGAATCGGTTGCGGAGTCTTTCTCTGCCTCATCGGAAACATCGCCGGCATCATTTGCTGCTTTGCTTTCTGCGGCAGATTCCGGCGCAACGGTCACCGTGGTTTTCATAGTTCCCTTTTTCCGGATTCCCATGACGACACCGAAGGCAGCCGCACCGACCACCACGACGCCTCCCACCACGCAAAGCGTGACGATCAGCCCGGTGTTCTTCTTTTCGTCTTGTTTCGGATCATCCGGCTTGCCGGGGGCATTGGGGGTATCAGGGTCCTCACCGGGCGTCGGCGGATTCTCATTGGGCTTGCGGTTGACCGTGACGGAAATGGTCTTGCTTACGCCGGCATAGGAGAAAGTCACCGTCTGCTGGCCCGCTTTCAGCGGCGTGGTCGGCAGGACAAGTCCTTCATTCACCTGATCGCGCGAACCGTCATCATAGATAACGATCAGTTCAATGCCGGTCGCATCAAACATTTCGCCGTCAACATAGACCAACTTGTTCGGGGAGGTCTTGACCTGCAGTTCCGTAATGCGCACCGTTTCGCCAAAGGCTGTGCGGACCTCACGAATGGCAGACTCTGCGCCAAAAAGGTTCGCCGCATCCGTTACAAAGGCCTGTTGTTCACTGTTAGTGACCCGGTTGTAAGCCACGCGTGCGGCACTGACCCGCTCACGGTAAGTCGTCAGAAGTGCCTTTGCCGCTTCCCTGTCGGTCATCGTCTTCAGCGCGCGGATTTCCTCTGCCGTCGGTATGGCCGCAATAGCGGCAATGGCCGCCTCGGTATCCGGCTCGGGCAGTGTATCCGTCTTATTTACTGTTGTAAAATACAGTCCCCACAAATGGGTGTCAAATCCGGCGGCATTTTTTGGATAGGAAACTGTCAGTCCCAGATCCTTCACACCGGTTTTTTCAGAATAAAGCGTTTTGGCAAGATAATCTTTGAAGTTGGCGTAATATTTTTCTTCTCCTTCGCCGTTCCGGAAATCAAAGATCTTTTGCAGAACCGTATCTTCCGAATCGGTATTCCGGAAAGCATAGGCTTCCAGAACCGGCGCAGTAAGCCCCGTAAAGACATAGGATTTTACATTGTTGTCAAAGAAGGCCTTATCTCCGATTGCCAACAACTTTCCGGGGAAAACAACTTCATTCAGTACAGTCGAGCCACGGAAGGCGTCCTCCCCAACGCGGATCACATCGTCCGGGATGGTAAAGGTCGCGCCGGATTTGGCCGCAGGATAAACCTCCAGCTGAACGCCGCCCGCCAGATACGAGTAAAGCACGCCGTCCCGCACAAAGTAGCGGCTGTTTTCTCCTGCAAGCACGATTTCGGTAATGGCAGTACCGTAGAAGGGGTTAAAGCCGATCGACCGCTCCGAAGAAGAAAGCGTAGCCGGGAATGTGAAGGTGCCCGTAAGACCGGTCTTGGCGAATGCATAGCTGCCGAGTTTCTCCAGTTTTGTCAGTCCGTTTACTGTCTGAAGCGGCGTTTCGGCAAAAGCCGAATCCCCAATGGCACGGCACTCCGAAAGATCTGCTTGGGTCAGGGCGGTGCCGCGGAATGCGCGGGCGCCGATGGTCTGTACGGCGGAAAGATCAATCCCGGTCAGTGCCGCACATCCGTCAAAGGCCGCCGAACCAACCGAGGTGAGCCCGGCCGTCGTAAAGCCTGTGTTGCCGTTCTTTCCAAGATTGGTGCAACCGCGGAAAGCATTGTTGCCGACCGAGGTCAATGCACCGAGATTCAGCGAGGTCAGTGCAGAACAACCGCGGAAGGTGTTGTCGCCAATGGCTGTGACACTGTTCCGGACAGAATCGGGCAAGGTGACCGTCTTGAGGTTCGGATAGCCGGAAGTGCCGTAGAAGGTACCGCTTCCGATGTCCGTGGTGCCCGCCGCGAAAGAGACCTCTTCCAACGGATATACACCGGTCATAGCCGTATCCGGCACATGGGCAAAAGTACCGTAGCCCACCGAGGTGAGCGCGGGCAGTTTGGCGCTCTTCAATCTGTAAGGATTGCCAAAAACATAATTGCCGAGCGTGGTCACCGCCGTCTGAGTCAGATCCAGCCGGACAAAATCGGTAAAGTAGAAGGATCGGTCGCCAAGCGCCGTAATGGTTTTTCCGAGTGTTACAGACTGCAAACCGGAAAGCGCAAAGGTGTAGGCCGGAAGTGTATTAATCTTTGCCTGCACATCGGCACTGTTCAGATAAGAACAACCGTAGAACACGCCTGCCCCCATCGAAGTAACGCTGGCGGGAACCGTCACCGATTTGAAATCCTTCCCCGCACAGTCCGCAAAAGCATAGTCCCCGATGGTTTCTACGCCGTTCAGCGTGACTCTTGAAAGCACACGCGAACCGGCAAAAGCACCCGGAAGAATGGTCTTGAGGCTGTCCGGCGCGGTAAAGCTGCCGAGGTTCTGCGGTGCAAACACCAGTGTGGTGCGCATTTCATCGGTATAAAACACGCCGTCGGTATCACGGAAATAAGTTTCCGCCCCGGCAGGGAAAGTGAAGGTGGTCAGGTGACAGCCGGAGAAAGGCACCAGAATACCGGAGAAATCAAACTTGCCGGTATCGGTAAATTCCAGTTCCGAGAGCGCCGAGCACCCTTCAAACATACTGTTGCCGATGGCCGTATGTTTGGACAGAATGGCTTTTTCAAGCGAAGTGCATCCGTAGAAAACACTTTCACCGCTGACACGCAGGAGCGTCAGGTCAACGACCTTCAGCGCGGTACAGTCAAGGAAAGCATAACTGCCCAGCGTGCCGATATGCGGCGCGGTACGCACAAACTGACTGTCGGACAAATCCAGAATGTTTGCCGTTTTGGTATCCACGGTTTTATCCGTGACGACCAGATTGTTGAGATTTTCAAGCGAAGTGCAGTTTTCAAAGCACCGTGTGCTGAAGGTGATGGCGCGGGAACGCAGATCCACCTGTTTCAGCTTGGGGCAGTTGCGGAACGCGCCGGTTGCCACAAAGGAAACCGTATCCGGAATCACCACCCGCTCCAGCGCGGTCATATGGTCAAAGGCCGCAAGCTGAATCTCCGTGCAGGGCCCGGAAATCTCCAGTTCGGTAATATTGTTGTTGTCTTTGAACGATTCCTCACGGATGTAATAGACATTCAGGCTCTTGGGGATCGTCACTTTCCCGCCCAGTCCGTGGTAAGCATACAGCGTGCCGCTCCGGACATCAAAATCGGGGCCAACCGTCAGTTTTGCCGTCACGGTGGAAGCAGTCGGGCGACCGTTTGAATACTGAGTCGCAGTGATAAAGGCCACGCCCTCGTGCAAGGTATGCACCACACCGGTGGTCTCCTCAACGGTGGCCACATCCGGTGCGCTGGAAGAGAAACGGATATCCAACTCGCCGGTAAAATACCACGGGTTCGCATTCACATCCAGGCGGAAGACCATGTTCGGGTTGACATCCACATAATTATTGGTCGGGTCTACCAATTCGGAATCGCCGTTATAAATGAGGTCAAAAGTCAGATTTTTCAGTTTGATGTTCTTGGTTGCCAGATTCTCCGTCACCGTGACCTTAATGCTCTTTTTGACGGCGGTGCTGGCATTCGGTCCGGCATAGACCGTGACAATCGCAGTACCTGCCTGCACACCGAAAATCGTGCCGTCCTTCACCTGCACCACTTTTTTATCGGAAGTGGTCCAGTAAAGGCCGGTTTTGGCCGCATCGGCGGGAACCACCGTGAGATCCAGCAGTTTGGCCTCGTTGCGGTCGATGGTGACCGCTTCTCCGTCCGTAAAGGAAACGGAAGTCGGATAATTGACCACCTCGGCCAGTTCTTTGTATTCGCTCAGGCGGTATGCGCGGGTGTTGAGCGCATAGTCATCCACCTGCAAATAGATGTCCTTACCGCTTTCGTAATAATCGGTGATATCCACCGTAACGGTGGTCACACCGCCGCGGGCGGATTCGATCGGAATCATGTCGCCGTGAGAAGCGCCAGTTCGTTTTCATCCACATTGAGATAGCATTGGTAAGTCCTCTCTTTTCTCAAATTGAACTCTGCGTTCAATTTAGATTGTGAGCGTATTATACCATTTCTTTTTGATTATTTCAAATTTTCAGTTCCAATAATTTGGCATTGAAAGACTTTTTTATGAATTTTTCAAAAAAATTTGCTCCCACCGAAGTGAGAGTATCTTTTTTACGGGCTAATATACTTCTTTTATCTTTGCTACAAAGTCTGAAAACTCCTCAAGCACCTTTTCAGGAGCTTTGATTTTGACCTTTCCCTGCGTTCCGACGATCCACGCAAAAAACGTTTTCGATACCTGAACGGCTACGTCAACCGTATATGTATTATCGTCAATCTTCCTGATTCTTATATCGTCCCCGAAACGGTCGAACATATCCGAAAGAATGTTCGGCGTAAAAAGAAGGGTTACTTTTTGCGTTTCTCCGCCGAACATTGAGAATACCTGCTTTCGGTATTCTTCCGTATTGAACAACCCGTATTCCGGGTGCGGTTCGCGTTCCGCTTCTTCCACCTTTACGTTCTCCATTTTGTCAAGGCGGTACGTTACCATGTCGTCGTGTCCGTTTGAGAAACACAACATATAATAATTATCCCTGTTCCATACCATAAACGCAGGATTGACCATATATCTGTCGCCGTTCTTTCGATAGACTTTTTTGTGCTTCTCGTCATAGTCGAAATACAAGAAAGAAATTTGCTTGTTTTCTTCTATTCCGCGCTCTATGGCATCCACGTTGTAAATCAGAGACGAACTTCCTTTTCTGCTTTTATCCAACGAGATAATATGCTTTGAAAGATTCTCTGCCTGATGGGAACACAGCGTACCTGACAATTTTTCAATCATTATATTTTTCTGCGTAGAAGTTAGTTTGGACGCCTTGACGACGTCTGCAAGCATAACGACTTCCGCCGTTTCAAGCGGACGGTTGACGACGTAATAGTAATAATACTTCTTCTTGTAGGACAAAACCTCATAACCGAAGTTATTTAATGCGGCTATGTCCGTTGCAACCACTTTACGCATTACGCTGATTCCGCGTTTTTCAAGTTCTTTGCGTATTTCATCTGCGTTCATCGCATGGTTTTCGTCCGTGTTTTTACACAGAATATCCCACAAGACAAGCAACTTGATTTAATTACCATTTTCGTTTGCCAATTCGTTTTCCTCCTTCCTCGTTTTTATAGAAAAGAGCCGTCTATTTTGAGAAGGACGGCTCTTTTTTG
>CAJJIY010000031.1 GCA_905187695.1 uncultured Eubacteriales bacterium
TGCCGGGCGGGAATTTCTTTTATTTTTTGACGCGCAGGGTCCGCATGGCGTTGAGAATAGCCAGCACCGCCACCCCCACATCGGCAAAGATGGCCAACGGCATCTGTAAACGGCCGAAAATACCGAAAGCGGCGCCCAGCAGCACCACGCCCTTGACCGAGAGCGCCATGACAATATTCTGCCTTACAATCGCAAGCGTCCGGCGGGCATGACGGACCGCGCAGGCGATTTTGCGCGGATCATCGTCCATCAGAACCACATCGGCGGCCTCGATCGCCGCGTCCGATCCCAGCGCGCCCATGGCAATCCCCACATCGGCACGGGAAAGCACCGGCGCGTCATTGATTCCATCGCCCACAAAAGCCACGGTGCCCTCGTGGGGAGCCTCCAGAATGGCCTCGACCCAGGTCACCTTGTCAGCCGGCAGAAGGCCGGCGTGATATTCCGAAATACCCAGTTTGGCCGCCACATCGGAGGCCACATTTTCACGGTCTCCCGTGAGCATCACCCGGCGGGAAACGCCGGCGGCCGCCAGCTCGGAAAGCGCTTCCGCAACGCCCGCTTTAAGGGTATCCGCAATCAGCACATAGCCGATATACGCGCCGTCCCGTAAAACATAGACCACCGTGCCCGGCTCTGCCACTTCCTCCGCCTCAATTGCCTGCTCCCCAAGACGCCGACTGTTTCCGACCGCCACAATCATACCGTCCACTTCGGCCTCCACGCCCCGCCCGGCCAGCTCTTTTACGCTGGTCGGCGCCGGATATTCACTGCCGGCAGCCGCGCGGAGCGCCCGCGCAATGGGGTGGTTGGAATCGCTTTCGGCCGCGGCCGCAAGACAAAGCAGTTCACGCTCGCTCACACCGCGCCCGACCGCACGCTGTACCGCAAAATCGCCGCGCGTCAGCGTACCGGTTTTATCAAAAACCGCCACACCGGTATGCGCCAGCGCCTCCAGATCCGAGGCGCCTTTCACCAGCACGCCCATCCGGGAAGCACCGCCCAATCCTCCGAAGAAAGAAAGCGGCACCGAAATGACCAACGCGCAGGGGCAGGACACCACCAGAAAAGTCAGCGCGCGGGAAAGCCACACCGGAAGAACGGTCAGATAAGTCCCCGTGAAAATCGGAGGGATGAAAGCAATGAAGAGGGCGGCGAAAACCACCGCAGGCGTATAGTAATGAGCAAATCGGGTGATAAACTGCTCGCTTCTGGATTTTTTGGCCGAGGCATTCTCCATAAGAGAGAGCACCCGCGCCACGGTCGATTCGCCATAAGGCTTGGTAACCTTGACGGTCAGGCGCCCGGTCAGGTTGGTGCATCCGCTGATGACCGCCTCACCGGGAGAAACGGCGAGGGGCGCGGATTCGCCGGTGAGCGCCACGGTATCAAGATCGCTTTCGCCCGAGAGCACCACGCCGTCCAGCGGCACGCGCTCGCCGGGACGGATGACCAATGTTTCGCCCACCGCCACCGATTCCGGCGAAACCTCCGTTTCCTGTCCGTCCCGGAGCAACCGGGCCGTTTCCGGTTTGATATTCATGAGAGCGGCGATGGAGCGGCGGCTTTTGCCGACCGCCACGCTCTGAAACAGTTCGCCGGTCTGATAAAAGACCATAACGAAAGAGGCCTCGGCAAATTCCGGATCCCCACCGGGCAGAAACCCGATGCAAAGCGCCCCCACCGTGGCCAGCGCCATGAGAAAATTCTCGTCAAACACCTGGCCGTGCGCAATATTGCGCGCCGCGCGGAAAAGCACATCGTATCCCGCCGTGAAATAAGCCGGCAGGTAGAATATCAAAATGAGCCACAGCGGATGCCCTTCTCCCGCACACTTGTCGGCAATAAAAGCGGCCAGAAGCAGGACCGCCGAGAGAAAAATCCGATAAAGGCTTCTTTTTTGCCGCCGAGTCATTTTACAAGGATCCGGCAGTCCGGTTCGATTTTGCGGCAAACCCTGACGGCTTGCTTTAAAATCTTGTCAAAAATCTCATCCGGGGCGGCCAGCGTCATTTTTTGCGTAAGAAAATTGACATTCACTTCCTCCACGCCCTCGATCTTCCGGATGCCCTCTTCCATTTTGGCCGCGCAGTTGGCGCAATCAAGATCTTCCAGATCAAATACTTTTTTCATGACATTTCTCCTTTCAGGTTTCCGCCTTGGCGGATCTTTTTAATCGGGCTCGTTCACGTGCTCCATGCCCTGCCCCAAAATGGTGCGGACATGATCGTCGGCCAGCGCGTAAAACACAGTCTTTCCTTCTCTCCGGTAAGAAACCAGCTTGGCGGCGCGCAGGATCCGCAACTGGTGCGAAATGGCCGACACGGTCATGTGAAGCAGTGTGGCAATGTCGCACACGCACAGTTCGCTTTCAAAAAGAACATACAAGATCTTTACACGGGTGCTGTCTCCGAATACGCGGTAAAGTTCGGCCACATCGATGAGCGTATCCTCATCCGGCATCCGGGCTTCCACTTTTTTGACCAGTTCGTCATGGGCGTGCAGATAGGCACAGCCGGGCACGTCTTCCATGTCTTTTCTCCTTTCGCTTTTATATTTGAATAATCGTTCAATCGTTTGCAGGTTCAGTATAGCAAAATCCAGTATATTTGTCAAGGGATTTTTTAAAATTTTCCCGGAATTTTTTGACGGTCACTCAAAAAGAGAGGGCCGCCCTTTTGGGCGGCCCTTCTCAGACTTTTGCATCCGGTGCGGCCAAAGGACAACCGCTGCCCCGGCCGCACGGGAAAGCGGCTCTCCCGAAAAGGCCGGCTGTTTCCCGGAAAGCGGGATAAAAACAAGAGAGAACTCAATCCATTTCGGCCAGTTCCGCCGCAAGACGGCCGGCTACCCCGGCCATACGACGATAACCCTCTTCGACGTCACAGCCGGAATGGCGGAGAAACTGATCGGCCTCCAGTGTGAGATAGCCGCTGTAGGAAATATCCCGCAGGGCACGGAGCACGGCCGGATAGTCGATCTTGCCGTCATAAGGCAACAGATGGCTGTCGTGCCAACGGTCGTTGTCGTGCAGGTGCAACGCCTGGCAATAAGGGCCCAGCGCGCGGATCATGGCGGGCGCATTGGTGCGTTCGCCCATCATCTCGGCGTGGCCGATGTCCAGGCAGGCCACAAAGAAAGGATCGTCCACAGCGCGCAGGTGCGAAAGGAAGTTTTCCGGCAAAGCACAGGCGGCGGGAGCGGCGCGGTCGGCGGTTTTGTCCCAGTTCCACATATTCTCCGTGGCAATCTTCACCCCGCAGCTCTTGGCCAACGGCAGGAGTTCCCGGTACATCCGGGCATTTTCCTCCGGGCTCAGATTGTTGTCGGGATGAATCACGCAGATCTTGCCTCCGGCCTCGGCCGTACATTCGATGGCACGAGGCAACAGCGCCCGGATCTCCGGCGCGCAGACCGGGAAGGGCGCGTGTGACTGATTGCACTCAATGCCACATTCACGGGCGATATGTCCCATTTCGCGGGCGTAAGCGGCGTATCCCGGCCCGCAAAGCGGGCTGTCACCGACCGTTGCCTTGCCGGTGCTCCAGTTATAGTGCGCCATTTCAAACATAGAAAAATCAAAAGCGTCAAAGCCGGCCTTGGCTACGGCCTCCACCGCGCGGGGCGGGGGTAACAAAAAAGCAGAAGACCCGATTTCAGTGGAAATTTTATATTTCATTTTTCTTTCTCCTCTCCGAAAACAACCGAAAAGGACAGCGCCGCACTGTCGCCCGGCCGGATGCGCAGCAAATCGTTTTTGAGCGCCAGATCATCGGTCACTCCCACACGGGTCGGCAGACCATACCACGGTTCAAGGCAAAGAAATCCCGGCTCGCCCTTTGCGTTCTGCCAAAAACCGAGATATGGAAAATCGGCATAGTCCATACGCACAAAATGCTTACCGTGCCGGGCGCGGAGCGTGACGCTTCCGGTCGTATCGGCCAGAAAATGGCCGTCCACGGCAAAAAGATCCCGCGCAAGCGGCAGATAGCGCCCTTCCCGAAGCGGATACGGTTCTCTTTTGCCGGTGTCAAAACAGTCCGGCACGCTGAGCACCACCTCGCGCGGGGCGGCACCTTCCCCGAAATCCAGATAGCAATCCTCAAAACGGTTGCCGGGAAACGGCAGTGAAAACCCGGGGTGACCGCCGAAGGCGGCAGGCAGAAATTCCGTACCGGGGTTTTCAATAACGGCGCGTTCGGTCAGGCAATCGCCCGTGAGCGTATAGGTCACACGCAGGCAAAAGGGAAAAGGATAGACCGCGCGGGTGGTTTCGTCATCCCGCAGAAGAAAAGAAAGATAATGCGCCCCACGGTCGGCCAGCGTAAATTCTTTTTTCCGTGCAAAGCCATGCGCACCCATGGCGTAGGTTTTCCCGCGATATGTATAGATATCTCCCGTGAGATGACTGCAAATGGGAAAAAGAAGCGGCGCGTGTTCCCGCCACAGACCGGGCGCGCCCTGCCAGATATACTCAAAATCGCCCCGGCGGGCCGAAAGAAGTTCGGCCCCCAGCGTGGAAAACCGGAGCGACAGCATTTCGTTTTCAAGAATATATTCCAAAAAAATCACCCGCTTTCACTGTCTCCTATTATAACAAAGCGGCCATGGAAAAGCAAGAGGACGCAAAAATTTTCCCGTCTCTTGCTTTTCCATGGCCGCGGTGCTATAATGAAAAAGCAAAAAGGAGGCAATTATGCGTTTTTCCAATCTTCACACTCATACAACCTTTTCGGACGGCAAGAACACGCCCCGCGAATGTATCAACGCCGCCCGTGCGCTGGGGATGCGCTCGCTTGGCATCTCCGACCACAGCTATACTCCCTTTGATGTGCGCTACTGTATGCGCCCGGCCACACACTTTGAAAAATATGAAGAGACCATCCGGGAAGAAATCCGCGTGGCGCGGGAAACAGACGGTTTTCCGGTCTATCTCGGCGTGGAATATGATTTCGGCTCGGAAAATCTTTTTGAAAACTATGATTACCGCATCGGCTCGGTGCACTATATCCTCCGGGAAGACCGGATGTATCCGGTGGATTCCGGCCTGAAATTTCAGCTGGACTGCATTGAAAAAGAATTTCACGGCAATAAACTGGACTATGTAAAGGCCTATTTTGAGGAGGTCTACGAGCACGCCCGCCGCAACCACCCCGACATTGTGGGACACTTTGACCTGCTCACCAAACACGGGCTTTTTGACGAGGATGACCCCGCCTACCGCGCAGTGGCGACCGAAGCGCTGCGCGCCACGGTGCGGGAAGTGCCGCTCTTTGAGATCAATGCGGGCGCGATCATCCGCGGGCTGAAAAAACTGCCCTATCCCGCGCCTTTTCTCCTTCGTGAACTCCGGGAGGCCGGTGGGCGGGTAATTCTCTCTTCCGACGCGCACGCCGCCGACAAACTGATTTTCGCCTTCCCACAGATGCTCTCGCTTCTTTACAGTTGCGGCTTTACCGCCGTCTCGGTCTTTGACGGAAAGGCCTTTGCCGAAGAAGAGATCCCGCCGGAATACCGGCAGGGGAATTTTGAGGAAAGGGCTTGACAAAGCCTGACCCGGTCTGTATAATGAACTTGATCGGACGGGCCCGCGCGGGTCGAAAGAAAACCGATCGCCGAAAGGAGAAACTGAAATGTCCAATAAAGTGGTGCTTGTCCTGGTGGACGGTATGCGGCCGGACGGTATGCTTGGCTGCGGTCACCCCTTCCCGGAAAAGTTTGTCAAACTTTCCGCTCACTCGATGAAGGCTCAGACCGTCATCCCCTCGGTCACGCTTCCCTGCCATATGTCGCTGATTCACAGCGTGGATCCGGATCGGCACGGCATTCTGACCAATACCTATGTTCCGCAGGTGCGTCCTGTGACCGGCCTGTTTGAACAGCTGGACCGGAACGGCAAAAAATGCGCCTTCTACTACACCTGGGAAGAACTGCGCGACCTCAGCCGCCCCGACCACCTCTATCGCTCGGTCTGCTTCAACCAGCACAAGAAAGAAAACACCGACCGTGATATCACCGATGCCGCCATTGAATATCTGAAGGCCGAAGAGCCGGACTTCATGTTCCTTTACCTTGGCGAGACCGACGAACGCGGCGGCCACAGCCACGGCTGGATGAGCCCCGAATACATGGCCTGCGTCAAAAACGCATGGGACTGCATTGAAAAGGTCTTCAACAACCTCCCGGAGGGCTATCACCTCATCACCACGGCCGACCACGGCGGACACAACCGCTCTCACGGTACGACCATGCCGGAGGATATGACCATTCCGATCTGCTTCTATGGCCCCAGCTTTGAGGCAAACAAGGAGATCGAAGGGCTTTCCATCAAGGATATTGCCCCCACCATCACCAAGTTGCTGGGCGTTCCCGCCAACGAAGAGTGGGAAGGCACGGCGCGCTGCTGAAACACGAAAAAACGGCCGATTTCCCGAACCTTTTACAAATTCTCTCATAATATGATAGCAGGGAGAAGAAAAATCTCTTTCCCGCAACGATGCAAGGAGGATTTGTGATGAGCTGTCTTGGCAATCTGTTCGGCGATAACTGCTGGTGCGTGATCGCAATCGCGCTGGTCATTCTCTGTTGCTGCTGCAACAACTAAGCAAAACAAAGAGGCCGCCGGAAGGCGGCCTTCTTTTTTGCGCCTTTTGAACGGAAGCGGCGCAAAAGAGACCCCCTCCCCTTGACAAATCGGGGAAAATGGGCTATACTCATACTATGCTAAAAGAAACTCCACAAAAGGAGGCCGCCAAAATGGAAAAATGGAGAAGTGAGGATACGGACGCGCTTTTCCGCGCCATCCTGTCGCTTCAGTCCCTGGAAGAATGTTATCTTTTTTTTGAGGATGTCTGCACCGTCAAAGAAATTCTGGATCTCTCTCAGCGTCTCAAGACCGCCAAAATGCTCTGCGCCGGCGCCAATTATCAGGAAATCAGCCACGCCACCGGCATGAGCACCGCCACCATCAGCCGGGTGAGCAAATGCCTGGAATACGGGGACGGCGGCTATCGCCTGGTGATCGACCGCACAAAAAAGGATACATAAAACGCCTTGCAGAAAAAAAGCACGCAATTGCGTGCTTTTTTCTATAGAGTGAAAAGGCACCCGCCGGCAAAAACCGGCGGGTGCTCTGCGGTCGGGCAGGCTTATGAAAGCGTTTGACCGGCCGTAATTTTGTTTTCTTCATTCCGCGCGGCGGAAATCCCCCACTTGGGCAGGAGCGAAAGCGCCGTATCTTCTGTGGGGGCAACGGTAAAGGTAAAGGTGCCCACCGCGGCGACCTGCTCACTGTAATAGATCCGGCCGCCAAGAGTCACGGTGCAAAAACCGGTGGCCGATTCGGTCCCGGTGGCCGACAGCGTGACCGTATAGGTCTTACCGGCCGTGAGCGCATACTGCGTTCCGGTCGGAGTGACGGTCTGTCCTGCCTCATCGGTGACGGTGAAGGCAAGTTCATAACGATCCGGCGTCCGGATGTCCGACACGCCGCCGACGCTTTCGGACGCGGTGAACCACGCGAAACTGACCCCGCAAAGGCAAATGACGCAAAGACAAACAGCCAACACGCAGGGCGCCAGCATATGAGTAAGACCATCGCTGTGCCCGCGCGCGCTTTTCTCTTTCGCGTTCTTTTGGCGGCAGGTGAAAAAGCGATCCACCCGCCCCACATTCCGCCGGGTGACAAAAGGAATCAGAAGAAGATAGTGACGGCGCAGCTTCCCCGCAAGATAACGGTATTCGCCGTCCTCTCCGGCATGGCACATTTTTTCTGTCAGGCGCCTGGTCTCACGGTTGAAGCGTGTGAAAAACACAATGGCTCCCGCCACAAGGCCCGCCGCCGCCAAAACGATGAGCACCACGCCCCAGACTACTGCGCTGTTTGCGTTTCCCATTCCGTCCGCCGCTCCTTTCTCTCTTTTTTGCATAAAGTTTACAAGCAATCAAAAAGCACAACCGCCGTTATGCGCTTTGATTGCCTCCACTCCCCCGCGCGGGGGAGTGGGGCTCTCGTCTGTCAGACCCAAAAGTCCGGAAAATCATTTTGCAACGACGGTATACCATGTTTCGCCGTTTTCCTGCTCGGCGCTCACAACCTTGTAGCCCTCGGCCACATAGGTGGTGCCTTCGCCTTCCGGATTGGCGGAAGGATCAAAGTTGACAAAAGTGCCGCCCTTGATGGAAATGGTGGCCGTTCCGTTTTTCCACGGAGTGTCTGGGCAGTTGACTACAAACTTGGCATAGTGAGGAAACTGCGCCTTGCAGGTGGGCGCCATATCAAAGAAACCGCCGTTGATCTCAAGGCTGCCCTTTTGAACCTGCACGGCCGTTACAGCGCCATAGAAATGACCGCCGTTGATGACGACCCTGCCGCCGTTGACATTGATACCATAGACCTGCTCACTACCAGCCTCGCAATTAAGTTCGCCGTTACCGTTGATGGTCAGCGTGCCGCTTTCCACAGCTGCAAAGGCAGGGCTCGCCTTGCCAAAGCCTGCGGCTGCGGCTGCGGGGTCAACCGTCAGCTTGCCGGCAAGGTTCAGCACAGTGTCCTTTTTGATGGTCATCTGCGGCTGCAGGTGGTTATCGTTTCTATCTACTGCCGGGGCGACCGGCACTTCCTGATTGATGGACACGATACCGCCCTTTTCAAACGCTTTGGCCAGTTCCTCCGCATTCACCACCGGGAAGGTAGCGGCTTCATTTGCCTGCGTGGCCACCACGGTGATGCCGATACCGGCGGCCGTAAGGCCCTGATATTCGTTGCCGGCGGCCTCGTCCATGTGGAAAGTCAGCGCGAAGTAAAGCGAGGTCCCGCCTGCGGGAAGAGGCGCCTCAAGGTCGCCGGTTTCGTCTTGCAGAATCGTATCGGCCCTCCTCAGCACTTCACGCAATTTGGAATCGCCGTCAAAGCCGTTTATGATGTACTCAAACCGAACCGGAAGCTTGCCGTTGTTGCGGACGCGCAGTTCGGGGAGCTGATAGGTGCAACCGGGTTCCCAATAGGTCTTGGCCTTGTGGCCGTCCACGGTGAGGAAAGGAAGGGTCTTACCATTTGCATCGGCCCATTTGCTCGGCACGCCGGCCTCATCCCACTCAGTGGCATATTCCAGCACGATATCCAGATTGCCCGCCTGAATTTGGTTGGTCCCCGTGGTCGCGCTGTCGGTAAACCACGCAAAGGTGGTGCCGGTGAGCATCGCCACGCACATGACTACGGCCGCCATGCTGAGAAGCAGGGCGCGTCTGGTTGTTTTGCTGCTCTTCATCATTTAATCTCGCCTCCAAAAATTGTTATCAGTCCGCAACGACCGTGTACCAGTCGCCGTTCTGTACCACATGATAGCCTGCGGCCACAACCACTTCACCCTCGCCGGTCTGCGCGTTGGAAGGATCAAACTGGTAGAAGGAACCGCCCATGACCGTAATCTTGGCGTTGGAACCGTCCTTGCAGTTGAGCGTCCATTTCGGCGTAACGCACTTGAAAGTGCCGCCCTTAATGGTGATCTGCGCGTTATCGGCCGCATAAATCAGGTCATACTGCGTGCTGTCGCCGGTAATCTGCTGCCTGAAATCGCCGGATTCGATGGTCACCGCGGCATTATTTACGGCATAAACAGCCATAGCATATCTCTCCCGCTCGACCGCAAAAACCGAATCCGCCTTGATCGTAGTGGTACCGCCCAAAATATGAATCGCACCGTCCTTGGCAGCGGCCTGAATCTTGCCGGTGATTTCATGGGTGCCGCCGGTATATTCCACACGCTTTGTCACAAGCTCAAAATCCGCCGCGCCGGCCACATCCTGAATGGCCGTGACCTGAATACCAATGCCGGTGATTTTGGAAGTAAAGGTCTTGCTCTTTGCGTTGGCCTCGTTGCCGACAGAAGCGGGCATATAGACCACCATGGCAAAAGGATCCGTGGACGCGCCGGCGGCCAGCGTAATCCAGCCCTCGGTGAACTGAACGCCCTTCTTGAGCGCCTTTTCGTTGGCGGCAATGGCGGCCTGCGCCGCTGCGTCATCGGCAAACGCCGCGTCCACCTGCGCTGTGCCGATCTTCAGATAATCGCCGACATAGTAACGATTCCCCAGCACGTTCATACCCCTGCTCACATTGTAGTTGTGGGCAAACTCGGTGGAGTATTTCAGGTTCAGCGTGCCGTTGTTGACGATCTTCAGGTAAATATACTCGGTGTGACCGGGTGCCCAAAGCGCGTTGTTGTCAAAAAGCTGTGTTTCGGCCGTGGCCTCTTTCCAGGTCACCATGTCTTTGCTGTACATCAGTTTGACATCCAGATTGCCGGCCTGAATTTGGTTGGTCCCCGTGGTCGCACTGTCGGTGAACCACGCAAAGGTCGTGCCAACCAGCATTGCCACGCACAGGAAGGTTGCCAGTACGCTGAAGATCAATGCTCTTTTGGCTGTTTTGATGCTTGTCATTGTTCATTTTCCTCCTTAAAAGTATTTCTTAAAAGTATTTTTTCAATGACTGACTCTGTTTTCTATGTAACACGGTTACCCGCAATCACATCTTGGGTTCTTGGGCCGGGGGCGTTTCTCCGGTCTGCGGCTGTACGCCGCTCTCCTTCAGTTTTTCTTTCATTTCCAGCAGTTCTTTCATCATCCGCTGGGTCTCGGCGCGTTCGGCCGCAAGCCGGTCGCGCTCGGCCTTCATTTCAGCCTGCTGTTCGGATTTGTATTTCCGGAAGAGCCGCACACAGCGCGCGCCCTCCAACAAAATAAGCACCATAAAGGGAATGAGTATGCAGACAATGTAGCCCGGCGTGCTCTTGAGGAACTGAAAGAATTTGCCCACTTTCGGAACGCGCCCCTCATATTTTCCGATGACAAAGGGATAAGTGACCACAGTCTCGTCATCGGTATCGGTGGTGGTACCGTAGGTGACAAATCCCGGGATTCCGTCCGCGTCGGTCGTCAGGCGACGGATCTTGTGGGTGATGGTTTTGCCGTAACTGGCCTCGTTGCGGGAAGTAAAGGCGATGATGTCCCCTTCCTTCAGCGTTTGCGGATCGACATCCTTGATGAGCACCAGATCGCCGGCGGCGAAATCGGTCTTTTCCATGGAATCGGTCAGAACCACAAAGGCTCTGTAGCCAAACAGCTTCCGGTCGGCCCTGTCAAAAGTGGAGACGGAAATGGCCGTGAAAACCATCATGAAAACGGCCAGCGCAACCACCAGCCACACCGCCACGGTGCGGGCAATTTTCAGTGCTTTCATCCTTTCGGTGCTCCTCCTTTTTGATGTTTTTTAGTCTTGCCGGTTTTCGGATTCAGTCAAACAGGCGATCCGGATTGTTCTTGGTCTGCGTGGCCTCGGCACACACGGTAAATGTGAGATCGTTCTTTTGCATTTCGTTCCCACTTTCTTCCGGGAAGCTGAAATAGGCCGTGAGATTCCGGCGCTGACCGATGCCCAGCGCGTCCTTTGCCGCGGAGACATTTTCCCGGGTCAGCCCGGCTACGCTGCCGGCATAGAGCGTTTCGTCGCCGTCCATGACCGTCACGGTCAGCACATCGGCCAGCCCGCCGGACACATCGGTGAAGTAGATTTTATAGTAGACATCCAGCGTGCTCTGATTTTCGATGAAAAAATCTTTTTTCACGGTCATGCCCGGTTCGAAGAGCAGGTCGTTCTCGCGGATGAGCGGCTGACCGTCGTTGAGATTGATCTTGACCTCGGCGGTCCCAAAGAGGTTGTTATCCACCGAAACGCCGGCATAGACAAGGGCAAAAGTGGTCAAGCACAGGCAAAGCGCCAGAGTGACCAGTGTCGCAATGCCGCCGGTCAGCCTTTTGACCGTCTTGATTTCAGCCATTTCTTGATCCCCTCCTTGTACTTGGCAACCACGGACACAAGAACCATGACACTGCCCGTTGCAGTGGAAAAGCTGGCCCATGTGACAATATCGGATCCGCCTTTTTCCTCCGGCGAGGGCGTGAGGTTTCCGGTCTCTTCCACCCGCCACGAAAAATCGGCGCTGAGCTTCTGACCCTGATATTCGTTTCCCACACCCGTGTCCAGACCCACGGTAATCTCAAAATACAGTTCATCGGTGGCGTCCTCGGCCGATCCGGCCAATTTGGCGGCCGCCACCTCGGGCATATCCCGCATCAGACCCTCGTAAAGGACCAATCCATCCTCCCCGCCGTTCGCCGGGAAGGATCTCAGCGTGACTGTCAGAACCTCGGCCAGTTTTTCATAGCCGGGCTTGACCGCCGCGCGAAAATGCACCGTGACCTCGCCCCGGTGAGAGACCTGTACGCAAAAGCCCTTGGTCTCGCGGTCGCCCGGAAGCATATTGCCCAGTGCAAAGGGTGTGTTGTCAAGCGACTGCCGGCGGTACAGACGGATGGTGGCCGCCTCTTCCCCGGCGGGTGCGCCGGCCTTTTCCGGCGCGTCCGCCCCCGGAGCGGCATCATCATAGGAAGCAAGGAAAAGCAGGCCGCCGGACATTCCGCTCCCGGCGCCCGGCCCGATTTCGTTATCCGGCACGGTAACGGTTGCGCCGCCTTTTCCGGAGAAATATCTGACAAGAAAGACCCCGGAAAGCGACAAAAGACTGACGGCCAAAAGAACGGCAAGCACCGCGATGGCGATTTTCATTTTTTTAGCCATTTCCATAAGCGTCCGTCCTTTCTGTTTATAACACCAAATCTTTCGTTCGGGCAGGCCCGCTCGCCCGGGCGCTCCCCTCGACCACCCCTCATTATAGCACTCCTGTAGAAAAAAGCAAGTGAAGTTCCGTATTTTTTTACTTTTTGTGACTTTTAACCAATCGAAAGGCCCCGAAAGCCCGGGGCATTTTGCATACATTGTTCAAATCAAATAAAAAGTCGAAGTAATATATGAACAAATATCTGCGCCCATTCTCCCGCCGAAAGCGTTCCGCCGCTTCTCCGAACCATCCAAAAACGCGCGATTTCCCTGCGCGGGAAAAGCCGGGCATCCGGTTTCGGGCGCTTGGCTTTTTCGGTATTGGCGCGCTCCGACAGCGGAGCGCGGATGCAAGCGAAACCTCCGAAAGACCCGGCTTTCGGAGCTTTTCTTGACAGAGCCCGGAAACATATACTTTGAGAAGGCCGGGCGGCGGGTGCAAACAAGTGATGCCGACGCGCTTTGGCGATTGCAGACAAGCCGCTCCGGAGCGGGCGCCTTTCTTACCTATAAATCACTCCGTCCGCCACAACGCAATCCTTTCCGGCGTTTTTGCTGACATACAACTGCCTGTCCGCTTTCGTAATGACGGAAAGATCGGCAAATTCCGCGTTTGTACCGCAGGCAACGCCGAACGAAGCGGTTACAATGCGCTTTTCCGGCATATCCGGCGCATCCGCCAGGTCGCCCCGGGGGAGGGCAACGGCACGCACCGCCGCGAGAAGCTCGCTTGCAAGGGCGCGGGCGTCCTCCAGATCGACATTCGGCAGTATGACAACAAATTCCTCTCCCCCGAAGCGGAAAAGATGCAGTCCCTTGCGCTCAAGAACACCGATAACGCCCTCGGCGATCATTCTCAGTGCCTCGTCGCCTGCCATGTGAGAATAATGATCGTTATATGACTTGAAATTGTCAATATCATATATGATTACGCTGACCTGCTCGGGTGAGAGCCGTTCGGTAACAAAGACGCGGTAGGCTTCCATGGCTTTTTTGTTCATCGTCCCGGTCGTGATGTCGTTATAAGCAAGCTTGATGAAGGCATTGCTCATTTCCTTTGCGCGTCGCTCCGCCACGGCCTGGCGGATAAAAACGGAGCGGACGGCAATAAAGCCGACCACAATGGCAAAGCGCAACAAAAAGTGCTTAAACAGATTATAGTTTTCGGAATAAGGCAACACCGCAGGCAGCCACCAGTTGACGGATATCAGAACGCACACGATTACCGTATCGGGCACTTTATAGGTCGGCGCGATCATGATCACAAAAAGGTAGCACATCGAAATCGAAAGCCCGATGTTATGAAAATTGCAGGAGACCATAAAAATGGTCACGCTTGCAATAACCATCGTGTAATACGCCAGCAGGACATATCTGGAAACAGGCGAGTCGTACTTTTTATAAAAAATCAGAAACAGCATCATGGAAAGCGAGGACGCGATCATCATATAAAGCGGCACCATGTCGATGACGATCATGGTTTTCATAATCAGATTTTTGAAAAGATAGATGCCGTTGGTCAGCAGGAAGAGAAAGGTCGCGTAAAAAACAATGGAGAGGCTTTGCTTCATGAATATCCCCTCCTCAGACGGCACCTCATCAACCTCTGTCCCGAAATTGTCCCTGCAAAAGCGCTTGAATCTCGCGAGCGCCGCGTCCGAAATACCGACAGACAAATATTGCGTCATATCATTCTTTTCTTCATATTTTTTCACGGTGTCCCCCCCAAAAAAGCTCATCGTTGACCAACAAACAAATTACAAACAAGGCGGTTTTATCCGTACCGCAAAACAAAGGCGCCTGCCCGCAAGGGCGTTTTCGGAAAGCCGCCGCTGTCGCGACCGCGCCGCGCGTCGAAGGGCGACGACCGCTTTCCTACGGGTATTATACCATAAGCAAATCCTTTTTTCAATCGATTTCCACATTTTGTGGAAATAAAATAAGCCAACCGCTCGGTCCCGCAGCGTTTGGCTATGTATGTGAGTCGGTTGGACAAACAAAAATGTATTAGGCAAACAGAATAAGGGCAACACCTGTGATAAGCAGAACTATCCCAACAACAAACTCTGTCATTCCCACTTTCTTTGCGTATTCTTCTTTCTTCCGACCGGCATTGAAGTCTGCCTCAAAACCGTTGATAAGATTGTATTTCTTTTTAAAGTAGATGAAGTATCCAAACAAAAGGAACGCCAGCCCCAGAACTACGGCCAATATTTGTCGATAATTTAAATTTATTATAACATATTCTGTTGGACAAACAGGAATTTATTTGGAAGATTTTATTATCCATTCATCAAGAAATTTCATTTGTTCATCCGTATGAAACCAATGCTCTCCATTTTTCATAATAGAAAGTGTTGAATTAGTCCTCTGTACAAATTCAAATATCGTTCCATAAGCGGTAAGATTATCTTTTTCACCATACAAAATGTGCGTTGGGATTTCCCATATAATAGGATTTTCTCTTGCATAGCAAAGATAATCCCATGAAAGGGTCTCTCCAAAGGTTGTCTGAATTTCTTTTTTCTCTTTGAGTTCATCCTCTGTAACATTTGCCCAAATCATCATATCAGCAATAAGCCTTTCCATATCTACAACGGGCGAAATAAAATATGCTTTCTCTATTTGCTGATTTGATAAGGCATTGATAGCAAAATACGCTCCAATGCTATTGGCAATTACTTCAACAGTCTTGTAGTTTCTATAAATTGAATTAAAAAGTAATGGAAATTCTTCTTTTGCTTCCCATGGAAACTGTGCAGTA
>CAJJIY010000032.1 GCA_905187695.1 uncultured Eubacteriales bacterium
TTGGGGTAAAATGCGTGTTGACGGTAACGAAAGAAATCGTCGCGGCATAATTCAAAATAACAACAACAATAACGGATAAGCGGGCGTAAAAACCCGCTTGTCCGTGTCGTTTTCTATAAACATAAAGGAGGCTTCGATGAAGAAAAAGTCGTTAATTTTCTTTACGCTTGCGCTTGTGTTGTCGCTGTGCCTTGCGCTGGTCGCTTGCGGCGATAAAAACGGAGAAGTAAGCAAACTGACTGCCGAAAGCGGCATTACCGTGGACGGCAGGTTTGACAGCGGTTCTGCGTTGAAGGCCGAACACCACGCCATCGACAGTGAACAGGGCAAGGCGGCTATGGCGGCGATCGACAAGCCTTACGACAGCGCCAAGGTCGCCGTTTTTGACATCGCCCTTACCAAGGACGGTGAAAAAGTGCAACCGAACGGCAAAGTGAAGATCACCATGGTAAAGCCGTTCGAGTCTGACGCTTACGTTACCTATCATATCAAGGGCGACAACACAGTGGAAGAACTCTCAACCGCGGCCCACGGCAACAAGATATACTTTGAAACGACCGGTTTTTCCTATTTTGTGGTTGCCGGTGTAGTGCAGGCCGACGCGCAGCATATACACAGCTACGTCGAACAGGTTTCCGATAGAAATATGGTTGACCGGGCAACCTGCCAGAGAAAGGCGGTCTATCGCCTGGTTTGCAGTATTTGCGGCAGTTTGGGCAGGGAAACCTTTGAATACGGCGAACTTGCTCCTCACAACCTGCGCGAAGAAAAAGGTTACGATCCCCGGTGCGAAAAAGACGGACTTACCCACGGCAAACGTTGCATAAACCCGGGATGTACTTATACAGAGCAGAAGCCGATACCCGCTATCGGACACGATATGCAGGACGTTGCCGCAAAAGAGCCGAATTGTACCGAAGTCGGCTGGAAAGCGTACAAAAGATGCGAGCATTATTGCGGAAAAACCGAAGGGTACGAGGAAATACCCGCCACGGGGCATAATTTATCCATAACCGTGCCGCGCGTTGAGCCGACTTGCGAGAGGTGGGGCACCGAGGAGTATACAAAGTGTTCCAACGAGGGTTGCGACTATCATACCGATTACAAGGGGGTGCCCGCTCTCGGACACGATTTGCAATGGCACGATCCGTACGACGCAACCTGCACCGAGGACGGGTATTGGGGAAGTTATTCCACCTGCAATCGTGAAGGTTGCGACTATTCGTCAAAGTCTGACAGATACGTCGATAAGGCTCTTGGACACAATCTCAAACATCACGAGGCTAAACAAGCGGACTGCCTGCCCGGCTGGGAGGAATACGACGAATGTCAGCGCGAGGGTTGCGATTATAATACGAAAGTGGAAATCCCCGCCAACGGAAAGCATAGTTACGTTTGCGACGTTTGCACCACTTGTGGCGAACTTAACCCCGTTCGTTACACGCGCGACGGCGATTATATCTATTTCGGCCACTGGCCGCAAACCTTAGAGCGCGACGAAAACGTCGTTGCAAAACTCAACGAAATGGCAGGGACGCCGCCCCTTCCGCGTGATAATGCAAATCCTTATAATTGGGAAAGTCACGAGGGTACTACTTATATGTGGCAAAAAATCGTTATATATAACGGCACGAAATACCTCGGCGTCCAAATGAACGACTATCGTGCGAATGGGATTTATGCTCTGGGCGATAAAATTACGGACAACGGCTATTATAAGCTCAACGTGTACTGGTTTAAGCATGAACCGATAAAGTGGAGAATCCTCACGACAAGCGGGAATTCCGCTTTTATTATGAGCGATATTGCTTTGGATTTCTTTTCGATGCAGCCCGACAGAAAGAGCGAGATTCGCGACGACTTACTTGCTTCGTACAACAATTCGGCGGGTGTCCCGGACGGAATTTACGCCAACAACTGGGAATATAGTTTCATACGCAGTTGGCTGAACGAGACCTTCTACAACGAGGTGTTCAATGATTTGCAAAAGGAAATCATACAAACCACGCACCTCGACAACAGCGCGAGAAGCTGTAATCCGAACGAGTACCCGAAGTATTACGGCTACGGGGAAAACGTAGGGAAAAACAAGTATGCAGACCAATGCAAAGATACGGACGATAAGATATTCCTGTTGTCTTTGCGAGACGTTACCACCACGGCGTACGGATTTAATAAGGACGTAAACGCGGAAGATCCCGCAAGGAACTTGCAAGCATCCGATTTTGCCAAATTCCACGGGGTATCGATGGGTAACACCCAAAAGGATTACGTTACCTGGTACACTCGCTCGCCCACTCTCGCCAACGGCAATCAGGGATACACGACCTTCGTTCTGTACAGGGATAATAAAGGCGTTATAAATTCCCCGGACCTTGTCGCGGAAGGCGGCGTCGTCCCCGCGCTCTGGATAACCCTTTAAGACAATCTGAGAATAAGGCAATCGGGCCGTTTTTAAGTCGCATAGCGACACGGAACATATCCCCCACAACAATTAAAAGGAGATACGATTATGACACACACTAAGGCGAATAAAACAAAGATATTAGCGCTTGTTTTAGGTCTTACGATGTGCATTTCACTTATGCTCGGCATTGTGTTTGCAAGCCCGACGAGTACGGTCTACGCAGAAGGCGGAACGGGAACGACAGGCGGACTTACGATTGACGGCACAGGCGATATAACAGCACCTGACGCAACTTATGCCTATTCTGATGGCGCCAAAACGCTGATGCTAAACGGATATAACGGCGGAGTCATAAGGTTCACCGCGGAAGATGACGTTACGGTAAAACTTGAACCCGGGACTACGAATACCATAACGCTGAGCGACAGCGCCGTAACCGAGGATCAATACGGCGTGTATGCAGCAGGCAATCTTACCGTTACGGGCAAGGGAACGCTCAATATCAATATGAATATCAGTGGTACGAGTGACGAAATCACCACCGAATACGGCAAAGCACTTTACGGCTTATACGCCAAAAACCTGACAATAAACGGAGAGATAAACGTCAACGTCAATTTGACTTCAAACGGTTTTTCTTGCGGTATGTTTGCCACCGGCAATATCACCGTTGCCGAAAAAGCAAACTTGGACATCAAATGCCGCAGCAAGTACAACAATACCGAATTTTACGGCACCAAGAAGGTTGTGTACGGAATTTATTCTGAAAACGGCGATATTAAACTTTCGGGAACGGGCACAAAAAATATAGAACATACTTGCCCGGTGAAGTTTGCGCAAGCGAATGAAGCCAAGGGCGTTTATGCGGAAAATGACAAGGAGAAAGGCGGCGGAAGAATAGAAATATCCGGAGCAAAACTCACAATAAAAATGCCGGGCGAAGGCGCGGGAATAGAATCCTATTATGATTGCGTAATCAAGAACGCCGACATAAGCATAGTTGACGCCGAGCAAGGCATTGCCGTAAGTGGTTCGGCAACCCCTTCCGCAACGTTCAAGGGCGTAACGATAACAAAAAGCAAGATATATATCTCTACTTTGGGATTTGCAAGAGTTGAGTCCGTCGGGAGTGTAGCAGGAATAAAGATTTATAAAGCCGAGTTGAATATATTTGACAGCGACGTTTATATCGAATCTCGCTCATGCATTTCTGGAAACGGGAATTCGACGAACCTGCTGTTTATAAAAGGGGCGTCCGTCGTGCGATTGATAAATCCGTACAAAAATAACAAATTCGTTTTGAACGCTTACGTTAGCACTTTTGACCTTAGCAAAGGCGGAAGCGTTACCATCAATGCGTCCGGCTATGACTTCTATTATCTTTACGACGTAAAACTCGTAGGGGGGACAAAAGCCGAATACGGAACGAAAGATTCGCAGTCAACCCGTGACAGCGACGCTTACTTGTATAAATCGGGATATTACGATGATTTGAAGATAATACGGTTTGTGTACGGCGCGGGAGCAGGCACGGCAACGACGAGCGACGTTAAGGTAGAAGGTATGAAAGGTTATGCAATCGATGAGAGCGAGTTCACCGTCACGTTGGCAGGGGATACCTTTACCGAAATTGCGCAAAACACCGACGTAACGTCTTGGTTTAAGAATATACCTTTGGGTTTGGTGGCAAAAATCAAAACCAAAGTCGAAGCAGGAGCAACAAGCCTTACCATTGCAATCAGCGGCACGCCTCAAAGCGTGGAGACTGTGCGCGCATACATCGAAATCCCCGAACAGTATCTTGCTGTGGGCGAGTACGACATCACCATAGACCCCAACAAAAACAAGGTTGATTTCAGTATTGTGTCGGGCGAAACGATAGACGTACCCGTCCCGTCCGTCACGCAATTCGATTATGACGGCGAAGCAAAAGTGTTGCTTACGGACGGCGAAGGCTACACCGTCAGCAACAACAAAAAGACCGATGCCGGTGAATATACGGCAGTTGTGACACTGAAAAAAGGGTATAAATGGTCGGACGGAACTACCGATCCGATAAATATTGCTTGGACAATAAAGAGGCAGGACATCACCATAGAGGTGACACTTGCCAAAACAACGTATGAATGTACGGGATATACAATCGAACCCGAATACACGGTGTATCGTATAACGCCCACCGGCAACATAGTGTTGCCTCGCTCGGAATACAGGGGCGTGTCGTCAAACAACAAGGACGTCGGCACTGCAACTTTGACTGTCGAAGACAACGGAATAGGCAACTATAATATAACAACCCCCGTCATCGTCAATTTTGAAATAGTCAAAGGCACAAAAACTCCGCCTACGGGGCTGAAAGGCATTGCTCCGTCGGCTGACGGCGCAAAAGACGGCAAAATTACGGGAACGACCGCCGATATGGAATATTCCACCGATACGGAGTTCACTTCTCCCCAATCTTGTGCAGACGGCGAAACAACGGGACTTGCCGAAGGAACGTATTACGTTCGCTATAAAGAAACAGGCATAAGCGAAGCAAGTGATTATGTCGAAGTGAAAGTCGCTTTGAATTCCGTTACGGTTGTAGGCGGAACAGGCAGCGGAAAATATGCTGCCGGAACAGCTGTAACAGTAAAAGTGACGGTGCCGACAGGCAAAATATTTGCAAGCTGGACGTTTAGGGGAGTTGTGCTCAACACGGCACAGATTACACAACAGGAAATCACTTTCACTATGCCCGAAAATGACGTTGTGTTGACCGCTTTGTTTAATGATATTATTTACAACATAACGGTAACAAACGGAACGTCGAGCGCGCCTACGGCAAAATATCAAGAGGAAGTTGCCGTGACGGCAAATGCTCCCGGTGCCGATGAGTATTTTGACAAGTGGGAAGTTACGGGACTTGAAACCACGGGTATGGACTTAACCAAAACGGAAATCAAGTTCAATATGCCGGCAGGTAACGTAACATTTAAGGCTACCTACTTGAGAGTTGCAAAGTACGGTATAGTTATTGTGGACGGTACGAAAGACAAAGAAGTTGCAAAAGCCGGTGAAATCGTAACCATAACAGCAGGTACCAAGGAAGGTAAAGTCTTTGACAAATGGACTTGCGAAACGGCGGGAGTTACCATCGAGTTTGCAAGTGCGACAAGTTCTACGACAACCTTTGTAATGCCTGCAAGCGAAATCACAATCCAAGCGCATTTCAGAAATGTTGACGCCCCTCCGTCTGTTGAAATTAAAGTTGATGGCGGAAATGGCGCAGGAACATATAAAGAAGGCGACAGCGTAACTATTACCGCAAACGATCCGGCAGAAGGAAAAGTATTCAAGGGTTGGCAGGACGCAAGCGGAAAAATCGTAAGCACCGACAAGAGTTATGCCTTCAAGGTAACGGGCGCAACAACTCTTACGGCTGTATATGAAGATGCTCCCGCGGCAAAGAAAGGACTTTCGGGCGGCGCGATTGCGGGTATCGTAATCGGTTCAGTAGCGGTCGCAGGAATCGGCGGATTTGCGATTTTCTGGTTTGCAGTCAAGAAAAAGACTGTTGCAGACTTGGGCGCTATATTGAAGAAAGGCTTTACGGCAATCGGCAACTTCTTCAAAACTCTCGGAGCAAAAATCAAAGCATTGTTCACCAAGAAAAAATAAGATGAACTAAACAAAACAAGACCATCACTCGATAAAACGGGTGGTGGTCTTTTTTTATTTGCACAAGGTAGCAAAAAGTACTTATCGTCTGACACACTCTCAAAAATCGCCCGAAAAACGAGATTTTGTCGTACAGTAGACGGTAAATCCGGAGGATTCTTTGACTTTTACTGCATACCGATTGCTGTTTTGCGCGTCGATGATGAAGTCTGTCATTCCTCTCAGATATCTGATTTCGTCAAGGGGCGTGGGTGGGGAAAAGCGGCCGATAAAAATCGCCTCCGTTTTCAGAAAATTTGTTGCCGGTGTGCATCGGCGTTTTCATATTAGGACTCAAACCGGTCATTTTCTGTCAGGGATAAAATAAAAAAACGCCCCGGAGGGCGTAAAAAAAGAAGAGGCACCGACAAAAATCGGTGCCTCTTCGTAGCTGTTGACAGGCGGGCCTTACTTGTGATATTTGCGGCCCGCGAGGATGGTGAGCGCGCGGTAAACGGCTTCCAGCGTGAGCACCCGCATCATCTGATGCGGGAAAGTGAGACGCGAAAAGGAGAGCCGCAGATCGGCCCGCTCCTTTACGCGGGGAGAAAGGCCGTGAGAACTGCCGATGATCAGGGTCAGTTCGCTCTCTTCCCGCATGATCTGGGAGAGCGTGGCGGCCAGTTCTTCGGAGGAAAGCATTTTCCCCTCCACGCAAAGGGCAACGACAAAAGCGTGAGGGGAGAGCAGAGAAAGAATCGCATCGGCCTCTTTTTCAAGGGCTGTGGCGATTTCGGCGGGGCCGGGATTTTCGGACAGCCGGCTTTCCTTCAGTTCGCTGACGGTAAGGCGGGCAAAGGCCGAAAGGCGTTTTTCATATTCGGCTGCGGCCTCGCGCCAATAGCGCTCTTTCAGGTTGCCGGTGACGATCAGATGAATGCGAAACATGGGTGCCTCCGTTGCAATCAGGTAAACAGCGGTTCAAGTACAAAGAGATAAAGCGTATCGAGAAGGAAAGTGATAATCAAGGGGACAATGATGAGCAACATAAAGCGGGATTTTTTCATCCGGTTCTCGCCGTCGGCAAGGAAGGCTTCTTTTTTCTCTTCGCTCCAGTCATCCGGCAACTGTTCTTTTGTCAGTCCTTTTTTATAAAAGAAGCGGTTATAAACGAGATAGGCCAGCGTAAAGCCAAGGAGCAGCGCCATGTACAGTATCATGACAAGAAAGGAAAAGAAAGTGCTGTCGGTTGCCTCGGCAAAGGAAAGCGCGGCGCGGTAAAGGGAAAACGCCAGGACGGTGTTGATAAAAAGGAGCAACAGCGTCTTCTTTTTGCCTTTTTCAGGCAGATGGTTTTGGGGCATATTCTGGACTCCTTTCCAAAAAAGGGGGCGTGACGCGCCCCCTTTGGTTTAATCGACCCGGATTGCTCCGTCCGGACGGATACAAAGCACAATGGTAGCGCCTTTTCCGAAAATGCCGTCCATCAGCTGACAGAAGCCCGGCACATCCTCAAATTTCACATAGGCCTGGATGGTGCCGGCAAAACCGCCGCCGTGTACGCGGAATGCACCGCCCTTATCGGAGAGATAACGCTCGGCAAGGCACAGCGCCAGGGAAAGACCCTGTTCCGCTACATTTTTGGTGGTATAGACATTTTGCAGATAGCAGAAAGAAGAGCGGCCGGAGGCGATGACACCCGAAAGGAAGGTGGGCAGATCTCCTTTCTGGAGCGCCTCTTTTTGCGCGGCGACACGCCGGTTCTCGGCGAAAAAGTGCAGCGCGCGCAAAATGGCGCGGTCGCCCACGGATTTGCGCAGTTCGGGGATGTGCGCGATCACGCTTTCTTCATCGGTCTCCCGCAGGACGCTCTTGCCCAGTGCCGCGGCCACGGCCTTCATTTCGGCGGGAACAGCCGCATAGTCCGGGGTCAGGTCGGCATGATTGCCACCGGTGTTGACGATGCAGAGGTTGTAGCCAGCGCCGGTCACATCGAAATCAATTTTTTCAATCTGCGGGTTCTTTTCATCGGCAAAGTCGATGGCAATGATGCCGCCGACCGCGCAGGCCATCTGATCCATAAGTCCGCAGGGCTTGCCGAAGAAAGCATTTTCGGCATACTGTGCCAGTTTGGCGATCTCGACATTGCTCACGCGTCCGTCGTTATAAAGGTGACTGAGAATATTGCCGATCATATCCTCAAAAGCCGCAGAAGAGGAAAGCCCGGAGCCTTTCAGCACGCTGGAGGTGGTGTAGGCGTTAAATCCGCCGACACGGTATCCCTCCCGGCGAAAACCCGCGCACATTCCGGCAATGATGGCGTCGGATTTTGAAAAGCGTTCCGGCCGCGGCTGGGTAAATTCCGCAAGGCGCACAATATCTTCCGGAAAGCCCTCCGATTTGACGCGGACCACGCCGTCCCCGGTGGCGGCGGCGACCGCGATGATATCAAGATCAATGGAGGCGGCCACAACACAGCCGCGGTTGTGGTCGGTATGGTTGCCGGAAAGCTCGCTGCGACCGGCTACCGAGAAAAGATGAATGTCGCAAGAAGGACTGTATAGATCGCCGAAGGCCTTCAGCGCCGCGTCGTAACGGGCGCGTTGAGTGTCCAGCGATGCGTTGCCGTAAAGCGAGATCAGCCGCTCGTCCAGCGCGCCTTTTTTCAGTCTTTCTCTCATTTCATTTGCGTTCATAGGGTGTCTGTCCTTTCCTTCGGAATTTATTCAAGTCCCATTTTGCCCATCAGTTTCCGGTTGAACTCCTCGGCCGTGTTGTAGCCCATTTTCTTTTGCCGGTTGTTCATGGCGGCAATTTCCAGAATAATGGCCAGGTTTCGTCCGGGTTTTACCGGGATGGTGATGCTGGGGACCTCAATGCCTAAAATATTCATGGTCTCATTATCCAGGCCCAGCCGGTCGTACATTTTGCCCTGGATCCAGGGTTCAAGGTTGATGACCAGGTCAATCCCCTGCGTGTCTTTGACCGCGCCCATGCCGAAAATGCGGCGGACATCCACAATGCCGATGCCGCGGAGTTCCACATAGTGACGGATAATGGCAGGGGCGGAGCCGACCAGCGTCCGTGCCGAGACCCGCTTGATTTCCACGGCGTCATCCGCGATGAGTCGGTGACCGCGCTTGACCAGTTCAATGGCAGTCTCGCTCTTGCCGACACCCGAATCGCCAAGGAGAAGCAGGCCCTCGCCGTAAACTTCCACCAGTACGCCGTGCCGGGTGATGCGGGGAGCCAGCTGTACATTGAGATAAGCGATCAGCGCCGCCATGAAGGGACTGGTGCGTTCCTTTGTGACCAGGAGCGGCACGCCGTGCATTTTGGCGGAAGCGATCATTTCCGGGAGCGGCGTAAGATTGTGCGAGATGATGACCGCCGCAGGTTTCTGGCCGAAAAAGCGGTCGATTTTTTCATCCCGGAGCATGGGTTCACACTCCGAAAGATAAAGATCTTCCGCCTTGCCTACGATCTGCATACGGGAACGCTCGAAAATATCAAAAAAACCGGCCAGCGCCAGTCCCGGGCGATCCACTTCCGCATTGGTGATTTGAATGTTTTCGGGGTTGTCGGGCATGGTGAGCGGCGTGAGCGAAAACTCACGGATGAGCTCGGACAAAGCAATGCTGTAACTTTCCTGCATAAAACGCCTCCGTGGGCGGCCGTGCCGCCTTTCAAACGGTTCTTTTATAATCCATTCCAGTATACCATAAATTTTTCCAAAAAGGAAGAGCTTTTTGCTTTTTTTAGGGAGAGAAAAAGCGAGAATGCCGGAATTCACAGTTTATTCATATTTTTAAGCTATACTATAAAAAACTGTCCGGAAGGGAGCCTTATCCCCCTGCACGGCATTGATTTCCCATCGGAGAAGGAGAAAATTTATGAAGCACGGAAAAATATTCATGCGGGTTGCGGTATTTTTGCTTTCCGCGTTGTTGCTCTTTTCTTTTTCTTCCTGTTCTGTTTCCGGTCAGCTTCACGCCTCTCCCCGCGCAGGTAAAACCGTGGCAAAGGCGGGGAATGTGAAGATCCTTTATGAGGAACTTTATTATTTCACAATGAACAAGCGGGCCGAAATGGTGGCCGAAGAGGGAGAACATGTATTTGATGATCCCGAAAAACGAACGGAATTGGAAAATTTTGTATGGGGAAAACTGCTCACCCGCGAGACGGCGCTCCGCTCCGTTGGGGAAGACTACGGCCTCAGCGTTTACGACGGAGAGCTTTCGGACAATATCAAGAATGACATTGACGCGCTGGTGCGTGAAAATTATAACGGTGACCGAAAAACTTATGTCCGCGCACTGGAGGGGGGCTATCTGACCGATCATTATTTGCGCATGATCGTAGGAGTGTCGGATTATCTCTCTGCCTCGATTGTCTTGAATATGATGAAGCGCGGAGAAGTGGATACTTCGGACGAGGCCGTTTGGAAAGCAGCCAGAAGTTCGGCGCTTATTCGTACCATTCATGTTTTCCTCAGCAATGACAACGGGCGGACCGACGCGGAAAACCGCGCCAATGCCGAGGCGCTGGCCGCACGGGTGGCTGCTGCGGGCAGCGATGCGGAACGCTTGGCGGCCATGCGCACCGAGGTGGGCGGAAAATATAACAATGATTTTGGCGATACCACGGGAGACGGCTATTATTTCGGCCGCGGCGAAATGGAAAGCGCCTATGAAGAAGCTGCGTTTGCTCTGCCGCTTTACGGTGTAAGCGGCGTGGTGAAAGGGAGCGGCGGCTATTATGTCATCATGGCGCTCCCTAAGGAGGAGAGCTATCTTGAAAACCATCTGGAAGAACTCAAAGACGCGCTTTGCTATGTGGAGCTGAACAACCGGGTAGACGCGCGCCTTGCGGAGATGAAACTGGAAAAAACGGCTTTCGGTTCTTCGCTGGATCTTTTGAATCTGTCCCCGATCAAGGCCAACGGCGGCGCGTTTTTGTTCGTGCTTGCATGGATTCTGTTGGCATTTCTGATATTGGGCGTCATTTTCCTTGTGGGATTTCTCTGTACCCGGAAAAAAAGAAAAGGAAAGAAGACCCGGTGAAAAGCCGGCGCTTTATCAGAAGGAGGCAACCTTGGAAACGCTACTTGAATATCTTTTTGTTTTCTGTTCCTGTGCCACACTGGGGTGGTGCATTGAGTTTGTCTATCGCGGGATCCGCCATCGCAAAGTCGTCAACCCCGGATTTTTAACCGGTTTTTGCCTGCCGATCTACGGCGCGGGCGGTTTGGTGCTCTATTTCCTTTCAGGGCTGAAACTGCGTTTTATGCCCAACGAGGGCTTGCGGGTGGCGGCCATTCTGGTGTTGGCCATGATTATTATGACCTTGATCGAATTGGTCGGCGGATTGATTTCTCTCAATCATTATCATGTGCGTTTGTGGGACTATTCGGGCGAATGGATGAACTTTAAGGGCGTCATCTGCCCCAAATTCTCACTGTTCTGGGGGATTATCTGCGCGCTTTATTATTTCTTTCTTTACAAACCTTTTTATAAAATCGCCTCCGGGGTGATTCTCCAGCCGCTTCTTATTCTTGCAGTCGGCTTTTATCTGGGCGTTTTTGCCATTGATATGGCACATTCTCTGCGCCTGATGCAACGGGTGCGGGCCTATGCCGATCAGATGCGCACGCATATCAATCTTGACCAGTTGAAGGCTTCTGCCCGCGAGCATTTCCGGAAAGAGGCCGGCCGGCGGCACGCGCCGTTCAATTTCTACCGGATGATCAACCGCTATATTTACGATCTGCACAAGTACCGGGATGATATGCAACAGAAATGGGGGGAGAAAAAGTGAGCGAAAAGCCGATTGATTACACCGCCTTTCGGAAAATCTGCCGTGAAGTCATCCTTTCCGGGCGCTATCAGGAAATGAAGAAATATATTTCTCATTCGGATGTTTCGGTGTTTTCCCATTGTCTGAAAGTGGCCTTTGTGGCCTATACTTTCGCTGTGCGCCACCGGATCCGCTGTGATCTGCGGGCACTGGTGCGCGGCGCTTTGCTCCATGATTACTATCTTTATGACTGGCATGACCCCAATAAGGGGTTCCGCTGGCACGGGTTCAAGCATCATCGCTTTGCGCTCTTCAACGCCCGGCGCGATTATCAGCTTTCCGGCAAGGAAGAGAATATCATCTATGCGCATATGTTTCCGCTCACGGTCTGGTGCCTTCCCAAAAGCCGGGAAGCGTGGCTGGTGACGCTGGCCGACAAAACGGTGGCCGCGGCCGAAACACTCAAAAAATATAAGAACGCGCGCCGGGGTAGCGCTACATAAAAAAGAAAAATCGGGGCAGAATGTGTCCCGATTTTTCTTTTTTCGATGCTTGATTTTCTTTTAAGAGTATGTTATAATATATTCTGTATAGTTATGTAGAAAAAATCAGGCAGAACCGGAACTCAAGGGCTTTGCCGCGAGGGGAAGGAAGAAAAAATGGAACGGGTCTCAAAAGAGAATTATTATCTGGATATTGCCGCCACGGTGGCGGAGCGAAGCACCTGTTTGCGGCGCAAATTCGGCGCCATCATTGTCAAGAACGATGTCATTGTTTCCACCGGCTATAACGGGGCGCCCCGCGGCCGTAAAAACTGCAATGACCTGGCTTTTTGTTACCGTGAAAAACTGGGGATTCCGCGCGGCGAACGCTATGAGCTGTGCCGCTCGGTGCACGCCGAGCAGAACGCCATCATTGCCGCTCCGCGTGAGCAGATGCTGGGCGCCACGCTGTATATGGCCTGCGTGTCTCCCGAAGACGGACATCTGATGCCCGGGTGCAACAGTTGCATGATGTGCAAGCGGATGATTCTCAATGCCGGCATTTCCAAAGTGGTCATCCGGGATACCGAAAGTGACTATCGGGTGGTGGACACCGCCGATTGGGTGACGGATGACGATTCGCTTTCCGGGAAATTCGGGTATTGAACCGTGAGGAAAATTTTTTCGCTGATTCTTTGCTTCTGCCTTTGCCTTCCGCTGGTTGCCTGCAACAAAAACAAGGAAAACCTTTTCCGGCGGGACGAGGACGGCAACGGATATACGAATCCCAAAACCGGTGTGCATTATGTGGGGGTGGACTACTGTTTCGAACCCTGCGGGGCCGGCGAGGTCATTGGCGTATACCGGGACAAAAAGGGCATCAGCCGGACTTTTTCGGCCGTGCCGGGGATGGACGCTTCTCTTTGCGTGGCAGACGAATATCTGGGTGTCTGGTATGCGGGCAGCCCGGTGCCCACTCTTGAAAATTTTGCCCCGGAAGTGTTGTTGGTCTGCGTGGAGGACGCCGCCAGCGTGGAGCTTTTCCGTTATACGAAGGGCGACCCGAGCGGCTCTTTTGAGCGGATTTTGTCCGTGTGGCTGACCGGCGCACCGGCTGAGCGGCCGGAACTTTCTCTCTCGGATTTCCGGGTGCTGAAATTATCCGGGAGTGCCTTCCCGGGGCTTTATTATGTTTTTCGCGTTTGCCTTTACGAGGATGGTTCGGCTTTCTTCCTTGACCCGACGACCGGGCGCGCCGTGGCCGTGCCGTCCGGATTGGTTTCGCTGATTTTCCCCCAAGAGGCGTGAAAGGAGTGCTTTCGATGACCAATGTGCTGACGGCCGGCATCGTGCCGGAAACGGAAAGTACGGAAAATAAGCGGGAAGAGCATCCGCTCCGGGTGCTGTTTGTCTGCACCGGAAATACCTGTCGCTCCCCGATGGCGGCGGCCATCTTCAATGATATGGCCAAGAAAAAACGCCCCGGCGCCATGGCGCTTTCTGCCGGACTTTTTGCCCGGCCGGGCGATCCCGTAACGCCCATGGCAGTCAAAGTTCTGGCCGAGGCGGGCGTGGTGCCGCAGGAGCCGGATCCGTACCCCACCCATGTGGCGCATCCGGTGGAAGCATCGTGGGTGCGGGATGCCGATGCGGTGGTGGCCATGAGCGACCGGCACGCCATGGAGTTGCTTTTCCGTTATCCCGAAGCGGCCGGAAAGATCTCCACACTGCCTTTTGAGATTCCGGATCCGTTCGGAGGGGACGAGGCGGTATACCGCGCCTGCTTTGATAAGCTTCAGTATGCCGTAGCGCTCCGCTTTTTTACCGGAGATGCGGATAACCGTGAGACCTGAGCGTATCACGGCCGCGCATCTGCCGTCGCTGGCGGCGCTGGAGGCGGCGTGTTTCAAAGAACCGTGGAGCGAAAAATCACTGGCGTTGCTTCTCTCACCGGACGCTTTCGGCTATGCTGTGACTAAAGAGGGGCGCGTGCTGTCCTATGCCGGAATGTTGACCGTGCTGGACGAAGGTCAGGTGACCAATGTGGCTACCCTGCCGGATTACCGCCACTGCGGATTGGCCGGCACTGTGCTGGATGCGCTTCTCGCGGAAGCGGCCGGAAGAGGAATCCGCACGGTTTCCCTGGAAGTGCGTGTTTCCAATGTTCATGCGCTTTCGTTATACCGGAGCCGTGGGTTCCGGGAAGCCGGCCGGCGTGTCCGGTTTTATACGCACCCGACCGAGGATGCGTGGGTTATGATCCGGACACTTTCAAATGATCAAAACCAGGGCGGAAACGAAATTCCGCCGGAAACGGAATAAAAGGGATGTATATTTTGGGAATGGAAAGTTCCTGTGACGAGACCTCCTGCGCCATTATCCGGGCCGAAGGGGAAGAGCGGGAAATACTTTCCAATATTGTGGCTTCACAAATCGAAACGCACCGGTTATACGGGGGAGTGGTGCCTGAAATCGCCAGTCGCGCGCATATCGAGGCGATCAGCGGCGTGACCAGAGAAGCGCTTCTGACGGCAAGTATTCCGCTCTCGGCGGTGGGCGCGGTGGCTGTCACGGCTTTTCCGGGGTTGATCGGCGCCCTGCTTGTGGGGGTGAATTTTGCCAAATCGCTGGCTTTTGCCAACGGACTGCCGCTGGTGGCGGTCAATCATATCAAGGCGCACGCCGCCGCCGCTTATCTTTCCGACAAGACCCTGCGCCCGCCGTTTCTGGCACTGGTGGTATCGGGCGGACATACGGCCTTTTTCGATGTGCGCGACTATACGGATTTTTGTGAAATCGGCACGACCCGCGATGACGCGGCGGGTGAGTCTTTCGATAAGATCGGCCGGGT